>JBFRWF010000021.1:0-58993 GCA_051439465.1 Xenococcaceae cyanobacterium
AAAGTTGTTGAAACTCCTCTAGTAATTGAAAGAAACGTTCAAACCCCTGTTTTTCATCTGGGCAATAGAGCATGATAATCTTAGCCCAAGCATTAGAAGTATGTAGGTGGTATTTCTTCTCCACGAACTGGTGGAAATCCTGATAAAATCTGACTTCCTCTTCAGTAGGTTTAATCCCTAATTCTCGCCTGGCTGTTTTGTAACCCGCCAAAAACATGAATAAATCAGAAACTGAAGGACAGCCGATATACAGGCCAGGTCTAGCTTTAATCTTGTTCAAAATCTCAAAAAATCCGCCTTTTACTTGCATTATTTTCTCTGTTCTACTTCAATTAATCTAAATTCTTCACTTTGACAATAAAAATCACCAAGCCAAGACTCACGTGTCATTCCTTCAGGAGAAAGATTATCAAAGACTAATCCCCTGACTTCTACCCCGTAGTGCTTGCCATTGATGGTAATCGATTCATCACTCCCCAGGCGCTCGCTAATAATGTAATCCTCATCTGGATAGCGAGTTCTCAGTTCAATCATTTTCCCCTCAATCCCATTGCCTGTTAACCACTGCATGACTGCTAAGGCACATTCATAACATTGATAAAGAGCGAATCGACTGACAATTTGGCCAACCTCTCGATAAACTTCAGCATCGCTTAACTCGCGCACTCCCTCACTCCAACCCCACAGAGACAATTATGACTCTAACTCTCATACAACCAGTGTTCTCTTACCTGATTGGAGTCATGTCATAGTCTAAACTCCAGTAGATAACATGAGAGTGTATTTATGGTACTATATTGACTAGAAAGACAAGATTGGCAACTCCCGTATGCCTTCACCTTTCCCAGGTATGGATCCATATTTAGAAGCACCTCCGTTCTGGTCGGCGTTTCACAACCGTTTGATTGTGACGATCGCGGATGACATTGCACCCAGCTTGCGACCTCAATACTATGTTGAGATTGAAACCCGAATCTATAGAAGTGTAGCCGACGAGGGTCTATTGGTTGGAATTCCCGATGCTGTGGTGTTTTCATCCCAGGCGACGACACAGAGGAACAATCAGTCGTCTCAATCCGCAGCAACCCTTGTAACATCTCCAAGTCCTAAGCGGGTAGTGCTTCCCATACCCGAAGAAGTGAAGGAGCGATATTTAGAGGTTCGAGAGGTGGAAACTGACGCTGTAATCACGGTGATCGAAGTGCTGTCCCCCAAGAACAAGCAAGCCGGTCCAGGCCGCACAACTTATGAAGCCAAGCGACAGGCAATTTTAGGCAGTTTCACCCATCTGGTGGAGATTGATCTGCTACGGAGAGGGCGATCGATGTCGATGAGTGGTGAAGCCCTGGACACCGACTATCACATTCTGATCAGCCGAGCAGAACAGCGTCCCTATGCGGATTTCTACGGGTTTTCTTTGCGAGATTCAATTCCAAGTTTTGTCTTGCCCTTGCGCCCAGGCGATCGAGAACCAATTGTTGCAATGCAGTCCATTCTTGACGGGGTGTACGATCGTGCCGGCTATGATTTGCGAATTGATTATCAACAAGCACCTCCCTCCCCTACGCTGTCGGAGTCCGATCGGCATTGGCTGGCTGAGCGCGTGAAACGGTGAATATTTCTGGTAGGAATTCACTCAATGACTGAACAAAATAGATTAGACCGCCTCGAAGCATTAGCAGAGAAGATTTTAGAAGGGTTACAGGAAACCAGACAGAGGACTGATTCTAACGCCCGTTCCATTGAGTCATTGACAAACACTATCGCTGAGTTAACCCGCGATCGCGGACAAATGTATCAACTAATGGCTGATTTAGCACAAGCAGAAGTTGAGACAAAACGGGAAATGTACCGCATGATGGGCAATCTCGATCAACGACAAAATGAACTCTCACGCCGTCAGGGTGAAATTGTCGAGATTTTGAAGTTGTTAACTCAATTGACATAAACATGGTTTACATGTACAATGATATGTACATATACTGGGGATTAGGCGAAAGCATGAACACTGTTACCTATACAAAATTTAGACAACAGCTTGCGGGGTTTCTCGATCAGGTCTACAACGACCACACGCCTCTTCTGGTCACAAGACAAAATGCAGATCCAGTCGTAGTAATGAGCCTTGAAGATTTCAAATCCTACGAAGCCACGTTTCATCTGTTAGCCAGTAAAAATAATGCTTTGCGGCTCAATGCAGCAATTGAAGAGCTACGAGCTGGGGGAGGTCAGGAGAGAGAGCTAATCGAAGAGTGAAAATCGTATTTGCCCAAATGGCTTGGAAAGATTATCTGCATTGGCAACAAACCGATCAGAAAATTCTTAAGCGCATCAATAATCTCATCAAGGACATATCCCGTTCTCCTTTTGATGGTATCGGCGACCCCGAACCATTAAAACACAACTGGTCAGGATTTTGGTCGCGACGAATTACTAAGGAGCATAGGCTCGTCTATACAGTTGAAAACAACTCAATACTTATCGCCCAGTGTCGTTACCATTACTAAAACGATGATTCACTAACTTCGCGCTCTATTTCTGTCTCAGCGCCTTGATAAATTCGGTGACTGCATCGTATTGATCGTGATAGGTAATGTATCGTCTTAGAAGTGACAAATCTAAATCGGGTAATAGCTCACTGCGTTCTAAACGTTCGTACTCTTCTGTTAGATGATAGACATCCAAAATACCATCTTCCCAGAACCACACTTCAGGAACACCTAGGCGTTTGTAAAGTTGCAACTTGTCAATTCCCCCACTGGTAAATATTATCTCAATCACCAAATCAGGAATAGCTTTCTTACTTTCTAGATTGTAAGACTCGTCAGGTTCTTTTCT
Organism: Xenococcaceae cyanobacterium; assembly: GCA_051439465.1. Taxonomy (GTDB): domain Bacteria; phylum Cyanobacteriota; class Cyanobacteriia; order Cyanobacteriales; family JBFRWF01; genus JBFRWF01. The sequence continues at coordinate 2,839 of JBFRWF010000021.1, forward strand.
TGCTCTTTGCTCTTCACTTCCCAGAGTAGGTCCTCCCCTACCATAGAAGCGGATATCCTTTTCTCTCATGTAGGCTTCTAACAGCAAGCCAATCGTTCTCTTTGTTTCTTCAGGCTCTGGGCTAATTGTCATGATTTCTAAAAGACCGTCTAAATAAATAAACCGGACTCCAGCGACATTTTCAAAAGCAGCTTCTATCGCTTCTAATTGTGACCAACTAATACCTGAAAATATCAAATAATGTTCTTGAGCAAGAGTTTTGTCTAATGTTGTGGTCATGGTATTACTCTCTATAACTGCTTGTTTGCTCTATCTTTTTAGTAGTAAGCATTCAGAGGGCTAGAAGAGCGATCGCCCCTCCTCCTGGCGACCGATGATATATTTTTGCCCAGGTTTTCGCTCCGAATGATTGTATCTGACATCACCTAATTAGATAACATCAGCAAAAGTACGTTCCATCTGGCGGAAATACCAGATGCCACTGGCAAATAACAAGGCAACTAATCCCACAGATAAAGTGAAACCCAACCAGTATATTTTTGCCTCCCCACCCAAAATCGCCCAGCGAAAGCCATCAATTACCCCCACCATTGGGTTGAGTGAATAGAGCCACCGCCACTGCTCTGGCACAATACTGCTACTAAACCCAACAGGCGAAATATAAAGACCAAACTGAATAATAAACGGGACAATATAGCGGAAATCTCGATATTTTACATTCAGCGCTGCCAACCACAAACCAGCCCCCATCGACGCGGCAAAAGCAATCATAATAAACAGGGGTAGGGTCAGAATGCGCCAGCTAGGGATAAAGTTGTACCAAGCCATCAACGCTAGCAAAATCATCCCCGAAATCATAAAATCCACAAAGCTTACAATTACTGCACTAGCTGGCACAATCAAGCGGGGAAAGTAGACCTTAGAAATTAAATTTGCGTTGTCAATCAAGCTGTTGCTACATTCAGCCAAGGCATTGGCAAAGAACTGCCAGGGGAGCATAGCGGCAAATACTAGAATTGGATAGGGTGCCCCATAAGAAGGTAACTTTGCCAGCTTGCCAAACACTATTGTGAAGACAATCATCGTCAGAAATGGTCGAATCAACGCCCAAGCGATGCCCACAATCGTCTGCTTGTAGCGTACGAGGATGTCTCGCCATGCCAGGAAATAAAATAACTCCCGATAGCGCCACAGATCCTTCCAATATTGGCTTTCTGTGCGACCTGCTTCAATAATTAGTTCTTTGCTCTTGACATCCTCCACCACTTAAGCCACCTCGCTACGCTTGGTGTCTTTGAAGTGGGGGTAGCAGGAGCCTCGCGACTCTGATTTTCTGCTTCGTCCCGTGCCAACTAGCCCATCCTGACCGATAGACCCTGTTGCTTCCAGTCCACAGACATCGACATCTAACTGAAGTGATAGCATCACAAAGTAACCAGATGCTTTCCTTCTATTTTACACGAAATCACCGAATATGTAATTAGACGTTAGTTTGTGTGTTTTAGAGCTAATTCGTAAAGAGAATCTAAAGAAGTGGGAGATGCTGCCTCATGACTTACCGCCTCACATCATGGTCTATGGCTACTTTCAGAAATGGCAACGCAAAGGGATCTGGCAGGAGATTCACGATCAACTGCGCCATGCTCTGATTTATGGGTCTTTTATTCGTCTGATGACTCGCCGATTAGCTGCTTAAAATTTAGTTGACAAATCAGCTCTTAGGCCTATTTATAGTTAACAGTAGGTGTTTCGATCAGATGGCGTAGCTCCCGCTCTGTAGCCGTTCCGCCTCCATGTATTCGAGTTCCCGCGAACCGGAGATGACGATCTCCGGATCGGGAATAAAATCCAGATCAGGGTTCAAGCGCTCGTAGGGGGTGGAATTCAGGATCACTTTCATGGCATTCAAACGCGCCTTGTGTTTGTTGTTGGAACGGATGACAACCCAGGGCGCATGGGTGGTATTGGTCTTCTTGAGCATCTCGTGCTTTTGGTGAGTGAATTCATCCCACCTGTCTTGTGCCTGAACGTCCACCTCGCTCAGTTTCCACTGGCGCAGCGGATCGGTCTTACGCCTTTCAAACCGTCGTGCCTGTTCGTCCCGGGTCACGCTGAAATAGAGCTTTACCAGGATGGTGCCCTGTCTCACGAGATCCTTTTCAAAGCCGGTGACGCCGCGCATGAAATTCTCGTACTCCTCGCGAGTGCAGAACCCGAACACCGGTTCTACCATGGCGCGGTTGTACCAGCTACGGTCAAACAGCACGACCTCCCCTCCCCGCGGAAATTGGGCGACATATTTCTGAAAGAACCACTGGGTTTTTTGTTCTTCCGTGGGCTTGCCCAAGGCAACGACGCGGTAATGCTTTTCGTTCATGTAACGGGTCACACGCCTTATGGTTCCGCCCTTGCCCGCTGCGTCGCGACCCTCGAACAGGATGATCATCCGGCGCCTAGTCCATTCGAGATACTGCTGCATTCTGATCAGTTCGGCCTGATACGGCTTGAGCTGTTGTTCTTGTTTATATCGGCGCACAGCCTTGCGCTCTTGCTTTTTGAGGCTCTGACATTCCCGCGAAATGCGTTCGTGATCCTTCAGCAGGTCGGTCAGCTTTACTTTCTGACTGTTGTATTCAATGAATTCAGGATTGCCTTCGGCGTTCATTCAGGATTTTCCTCTGGATATTATTGCTCTTTTGATTTTAGCGATCGCAGCCCCTACGGGGAAGTCAAAAGTCATCTGCGTTAGCAGATGCCTTTGAGCGCAGCGAGTGGCGATCGCCCCGAAATTCCTCAATACACATAAATGGTAATTTGTCAAAAAAATTTAGATGCGTTTGCCCTGGGATCGAAGTAGACTTGCCGATTAATTCTGCAAATTCGTGGGGTCTATAAACTTCGATAAAACTTGCCTATTTTGTCTATCTATAGACAAGTTTAGCCAAAAAATTAGCTATTTAGTGTTTCCGATCGCTCTCCTGCTCCGCCTCACTTCCCTGGCTCCCCTCAGCCACCTGCTTTTTAATTGCAGCTAATAGTGCTTTCAACTCTTCCTGCTCAGGATATAACTCAACTAGTTTCTCCATCGGTTCAATCGCCCCTTCAAAATCCTTCATATGTAGCCGCGTCTCTACTAATCCTTGAAGGGCCACCGGGTTTTCTGGCTCCCGCTCTAATACCAGTTCATAACCGCTTTCTCTATCTTGCAGCTCTTGAGCTATCGATGCTGTTTCCGAGGTCGCTGCTCTTTCTAGCTGCGGTTGAGAGGGACTGTGAAACATACGAATGAAGGGAAACACCATAAAGCCAAGGAATGCAACCCCTGGCACTAAGATCATAATTCGCTGGAGCAGTTTTTTTTTAGACTTTTCAGACATATCTTGTTCTAGAGCGGGGTACAATTTTTGGCTGGTTAGTCTGTCTGAATTTGTCGAGCTTTTAAAGAGCAGCTTCACCCCACAGAGTAAAGGTAAGCAAGCCAAAACCAAAACCAGTCAGACAGACAATTACAATGATTGCGAAAGCTTGCCATTCATTATAACCTGCTGTCTGAAGCTCCAACCGGGCTAAGATAGCAGCGGCGAGCATAACTAACAACCTGACAAAATAGTTAATCAAGCAGATAATCAATACAAAGACAAAAGCCCAAACAAACACTGAGAAGAAAGCTTTTCTGTCAGATTCGAGCGAACTCTGGAAAAAGATTGTCATCAGTGTAATCGGAGCAGTCAAGGCTATGGATATCAGCGCAATCAAAGCTACCGCCAACAGATGAATAATCCCAGAGACAATTTCTTCTTCTAACAACCAGCCAAATCCCCTTCCTTTCTCAATCAGCCACATCGTCAAAGAGGTATTTGATTCAGATAACCACCAGCCAAAGAGGCTATAGGTGAGTAGGAGTAGGGTTAGAGAGAGCCAGGGGAATTTTTTGAGCCAAGACATGCTTTGACCAAATGTTGAGCGCAGTCCCCATCTATAATCTGTACTGAATTTTAACTAGACTTCGTCGCTGTTAGGAGCTGTCTGCAAACTCGTTGCAGGGCGAAGCATTTGGACAGAAAAACCTAGGATTCAGACATAATTTGTCCCCCAAATGCTTCGCCCCTACCTCAGATTTTGGACTTTGCAGACACGCCCTAGTCTTTGACGCCCTTCGGGTATGCAGTTCAAACTTCAGATTAAGACATGGCTTGAATGATGTAATCGAAATAGGGAGCAGTCTCCATGGCATCTTCTGCGGTCAGTAAAGCCAGGGAAGCCTCTTTTAAGCAACGGATGGCTTCAACCATACCAGGGACAGGAACATCAAGGGAGTTATACATTTCCTTGACTCCAATCAAACCGATTTGTTCCATCGGTTCCTTGTCACCAGCAAGAACGCCGTAAGTAATCAGCCGTAAATACCAGCGGTAATCACGCAAGCACTGGTTATATTCGCGCTGACCAGATGCATTACCGCCAGGAGCCCTAAAATCAGGGCGTTTCCTGAACAACTCTTTACTTGCTCGATCAACAATCTTTTTTTCATTTTCCGCCAGAGTTTCGGCAATGCGCATCCTTTGCTCGCCAGTTTGCAAAAATTCTTCTATTCCCTTGAGTTCGCCACTGCTGGGATATCGGAGTTCATCGTCTGCTTTGAGAATAACTTGGCTAACTACGCTCATACTATCAAGATTAATTCAATAACATATGTAGTTTATCAATCAACTACCCCCTTTTTCCGGAAGCAGGGAACAGGGAACAGGGAACAGGGACCAGGGAGCAGGGGGAGCAGGGGAAGCAGGGGGAGCAGGGGAAGCAGGGGAAGCAGGGGAAGCAGGGGAAGCAGGGGGAGAAAGCTGATTTTTTCGTTGAAAATTTATCTCCCCGTCTCCCCGTCTCCCCGTCTCCCCGTCTCCCCGTCTCCCCGTGAGGTAGGGGAGACAGGGAATTAGAGCAAATCCCTCGCAGTATTGGATCGCTAATCACCAGTCACCAGTTTCTTGGAAGTAGGGAAATCCGAATCACCCATGGCGTGCTATTCCTAAGTCAAAATAGAAAAATGATCCGGCAGAATCAATAATTAACGTACTTAAAGCAACCCCGAGAGATATATGACTGTACTCGAACATGGCAACATCACTATTCATACCGAGAATATCTTTCCCATTATCAAGAAGTCTCTGTACACTGACCACGAAATCTTCTTGCGAGAGCTGATTTCCAACGCCGTGGACGCGATTGGAAAACTGAAAATGGTTTCCTTAGCAGGGGAATTAAGCGGGGAACTGGGCGAACCAGAAATTAAAATTGCTGTTGACAAAGACAAAAAGACTCTCTCCGTCTCTGATAATGGTATCGGCATGACCGCCGAGGAGGTGAAAAAATACATCAACCAAGTGGCCTTCTCCAGCGCCGAAGAATTTATTCAGAAGTACGAAAAGACCGCCAATGAACTAATTGGTCACTTTGGACTGGGTTTCTACTCTTCCTTCATGGTTGCCAAAAAAGTCGAGATTGATACCCTTTCCTACCGCGAAGGAGCGGAAGCTGTACACTGGTCTTGTGATGGTTCACCCGCCTTTGAATTAACCGACTCCTCCCGCAGCGAACCAGGCACCACCGTCACCCTCACCTTAATGGATGAGGAACTGGAATATCTCGAACCAGCTCGGATTAAACAGTTGGTGAAAAACTACTCTGATTTCCTCTCAGTGCCGATCAAGTTCGAGGATGAAGCGATCAACAAGCAACAAGCACCGTGGAAAGAATCTCCTCAAAATCTGACTAAAGAAGATTATTTAGAATTCTATCGCTACCTCTATCCCTTCCAAGAAGAGCCCCTGCTCTGGGTACACCTGAACACTGACTATCCCTTCATCCTCAACGGCATTCTCTATTTCCCCAAACTGAAGCCGGATGTAGATGTTACTAAGGGACACATTAAACTATTCTCCAATCAGGTTTTTGTCAGCGACCACTGCGAAGAAATTATTCCCGAATTCCTGATGCCCCTGCGGGGCGTGATTGACAGCGCTGATATTCCCCTCAACGTCTCCCGGAGTGCCTTAACCAATCACCGCACTGTGCGCCGGATCGCTGACTATATTACCAAAAAAATAGGCGATCGCCTTAAGTCACTCTATAGCGAAGACCGGGAAGAATACATCCGCTGCTGGCAAGATGTGGGGACATTTGTCAAATTTGGCTCTCTCAAAGACGACAAGTTCAAAAAACAAGTTGAAGACTTGATTATTTATCGCACCACCTACGAGCCTTCCCCGACAGAGCCAGGGAAGGAGGGTGAAGAGCAAAAGACAGCCAGCGATACCCCTACTGTGGAAGTACAAGCGACAGAAGGAGATATTTGGCAAGACGTAACTTCAGAGAAGAAAGAACAAGAAAAGCCAAAACCCAACATCCAAGAGCCAAAATCGGAACATACCACCCTCAAAGAATATCTAGAGCGCAACAAAGAAAGTCACGAAAACCGGGTATTTTATTGCACAGACTCCACCACTCAGGCGACCTATATCGAACTTTACAAAAATCAGGGTTTAGAAGTCCTGTTTATGGACTCTTTCATTGATAACAACTACTTTATACCCTTCCTGGAACGAGAACATTCCAATGTCAAGTTTTCCCGCGTAGATGCCGAATTGGATAAAACGCTGCTCGAATCGGATAAAGCAGGAGAAATCGTTGACCCCACAACCAATAAAACTCGCAGTGAGCTGATTAAAGAACTGTTCGAGAAAGCCCTCAATAAGCCGAAAGTGAATATCCGCACCGAAACACTGAAGTCGGACGATCCCCAAGGAACGCCGCCAGCGATGGTGCTATTGCCAGAGGCAATGAGACGTATGCGGGAAATGACTGCCCTGATGCAGCAGCAAGCAGCGGAGTTTCCTGAAGAACACATCCTGGTGGTCAATACAGCTCATCCACTGATTCAGAACATTGTCGAGCTGAGTAAGGGAAGTATTATTCAGGGCGAGGGGCAATCTCCCACTGGCGAGTTAGTTAACATGATGTGCCAGCACGTTTATGACTTGGCACTGATGGCTCAGAAAGCCTTCGACGCTGAAGGGATGAAAGCCTTTGTGGAACGGTCAAATCGGGTGTTAACGCGACTAACCCAGGATTAGTGATTGGTGATCTAGATAACTTATCTAATCTGACAGTTCAGTATTACTTTTGACTTTTGCGCCCAGCCGACAACATCTACGCTGGGCGCACTTTTGCCTTTGAGCGCAGCAAGTCCCAGTCCCCACTGTCCAAGTTCCTTGGATACAATCAAAGGTTGGAGTTAAAAAATTGGAGTTTTCCGATGTCCCGCAAATGTCAGCTAACAGGCAAAAAAGCTAACAACGCTTATGCCATCTCCCACTCTCACCGCCGTACCAAGAAGCTACAGCACGCCAACCTGCAATGGAAGAGGGTTTGGTGGGCTGAGGGGAATCGCTGGGTAAGACTGCGCCTTTCCACGAAAGCGATTAAGACTTTGCAGAAGAAAGGTTTGCAAGCAATGGCGAAAGAAGCCGGGATTAATCTCAATCGTTATTAGAAGGGAGTAGTAAACGTAGGATGGGCAGGAGCAAAGACTTTACTGTTTAGCTTATAGTATTCCTACCGAACCTGCCCACCTTATAAGATTTTAGACAATGCCGATGCCATCGGACATAGTATCATACCAAATCCGAGTTGATTACCCCTTTTTCGGAGAAAAAGCAGCGAGGCAGGGGGGTCTTTCAAGGGTAGGTTTTTTGTTTTTTAGATTTCGGGTTGAGACGAGCAGGGGGAGCTCCCGGGAGCAAGGGGGCAGGGGAGAGAGGGCATTAGAGCAAAGCCCTCGCAGTATTGCCCCAACTTTTATGAAGCTCGAGTGATTTTCTCAAATAGTTGATTATACTAGATGTAGTTAGCTCATTACTAAGTAGGTGGGCAAAAATAAATATAAAACCCGGATGAGGTGTTAGGTTTTAGGTGTTAGGTGTTAGGTGTTAGGTGTTAGGTGTTAGGTGTTAGGGTTAGCTAATCCGAAGTTCCCAATTCCCTGTTGCCTGTTGCGCCCAGCCGACAACGTCGACGCTGGGCGCACTGTTGCCTGTTCCCTGTTGCCTGATCCGAAGTTCCCTCTCTCAACCATTTTCTAATGAATTTGACAGACCTACTTAGCTGAGTGTTGAGTATTTTGTTTAAACGGAGGCGATTCTTCAAGCAGAACCTGCATCCATCTGGAAAATTACTGAGAAACTCAACCAGAATAAAAAAAAAATTGATGGGTATATTTTCGGTTGAGGCTCAGATTAGCAAAAGTTATAACTTAATAATAAATTCATAATATCTTCAAACTGGATCAACATCACTAACTTTGGCGGGTGGGAAATATGTCAAGGAAAAGGCGAACCAAGACAGTGCAGAAACTACTGCGGCAGCTCCAAAAGCAATCCTTCCCTGGTACTGGTAACCTCGATACTGACTGTCTAGCAATAAGCCTAGGTGCTGGTCCGATTGAACCCAAGTTCCCTTCTCTATTTTACCTATTTCCAGTAGCAGATCACTTTCATGATGGTGAGGCTTCAGCTACAGCACTGGTGGCAGATCCCGACGCTACTGTAATTCAGCCCTCCACTGAACCCTACATCGACGAAGACTATATCTTCGACACCAGCGTCACTACTGATGTCAATCATAACGTGCTCTACACAGTCCTTGATGACACTAATAGCAATGGCATAGAAGATGGGACTAAGGATAGCATTGAGGCGATCGACATCCAGCCAAGATCCCTGGTTAATTGGCAACTAGCGTATACAACGACAACAACGGATCGAGTCAACATAATCAGGGATAACATCAGCAGTCAAGATGTGGGCATTGGCTTGTTAGATAAGGGAATGTTCAATGGTCGGGAAATGATGTCTGTGCGCACCTTGGATTTTGATTTAGACCTCCCAACTTGGCCGTTTAAAGATGGGGTGAACCTACAAAGTGAGACACCTGAGCAGCCAGTTGGAGGTCCTCCAGTTCTAGTTGACTTCGTTGATGACCCCACCAGTAATGCAGATCCGGATCTGCCTACCTGTGATACCCAATATAATCGCCTTCACAGTGATGCTACTAACTATAAAAGTTTCTTTGCCTGTGTCAGACGCATTAATACCGATAGTGGTCTAGGGGCAAATCAGGACATCGTCCTTTACCTGCGAGGGAATGCTAAAGGTAGAGAGGTGATCACGGATGATAGTTTTCTCCCAACGCTGCGAACGCGGGTGACTCTCCGTGGCGTAATCGATAAGTTCGATTAACAAGAACCCTTGAGGAAAGAGCAAATGAGCAGAACAAAACAGTCTGTCTTAAGACAAACCACTGCTGGTTTTAGTTTATTGGAAATGATGATTGTTACCGTAGTAGCAGGGATCTTGATAGCGATCGCCGCCCCTAACTTGGTTGGCTTTTTAGCTCGCCAGCGTCTCAACACTGCTAACAACGAAATTTACCTAGCTATGCGGAAAGCCCAAAGCAATGCCAAGAAGGAGAAAGTTAACTGGCAAGCCAGCTTTCGAGAACAGAATGAGGTTGTTGAGTGGACTGTTCACAGACAAAGCATCTCTCCCACCAGTGGGAGCTGGGAAAGCTTACCAGCAGATGTTCTTATTGATGACAGCAACACTACATTGTACAAAAATACGTCAAATAATCTCTGGAGAGTCCGGTTTAACTATAAGGGCAATATTCAAGGACAACTAGGCAGAATTACGCTGTACACTGAACAAACTGGCAATGTGAAACGTTGTGTCTTTGTCTCCACTCTGCTGGGAGCTTTGCGAACTGATAGCGACGAAGGATGTGATTAGCGCTTTGACACGTTAAACCTGGCTCAAACCAGTAATCATAATTATCTGTAGGGGCGAAGCAGAGGGGAATGGCACGCTCAATAAGAGGCAATCAGGCAGCGTAAGCCCAGTATTTTCTTGGTCTGAGGCGATTTCTGTAGGGTGCGTCCTTGCGCGTCCTTTCTGCTTCCGGACCTATCAGTTTTGGTGCTTGAGCGTCGCAGGGCACCATTGCCCAAGGGAGGGGCGGTACCCAAGCACTGATCGCTAACAGGCTAACAGACCCGGGTGATGCTACAATGATACCACGATAGGGCTTTCAGCTTAAGTCAGCGCGATCGCTCCCCTGAAGCATCTGTGCCATAAGTCAATTCAATCACATTTTCTTAAATCTTAATTCGGTAACAATTAATTAAGAAAGTCAAAATTTAAGTAATATTAAGCGTAGGTTAAAAATCTGTCTCATGTTAAAAAGAGCTTTTTGGATCACACTCTTACTCAGCTTCTCCCTTACCCTATCGTTATTCTGGCAGACGCCTAGTGCCGCTGCCTTTACAGAAGAACAAAGGTTAGTATTACAATCCTGGCGCATTGTCAACCAGGCTTATTTAGATGAAACCTTCAACCATCAGAACTGGTGGTTTCTACGTCAAAAGTTTTTGAACCGACGGCTCTCTAATCGCGAGGAGACTTATACCGCCATTGAGGAAATGCTGGCAACCCTTGACGATCCCTTCACCAGGCTTCTGAAACCAGAACAGTACAATAGCTTACAGGTGAATACCTCTGGAGAACTGTCAGGGGTAGGTTTACAAATTAATATAAACCCGGAAACAGAGCAATTGGAAGTTGTCGCTCCCATTGCGGGTTCCCCTGCTGAGAAAGCGGGTATTGAACCGCGCGATCGCATTCTGGAAATTGATGGCATCAACACCTCAACTCTCACCCTTGATGAAGCAGCAGCACGGATGCGGGGGCCAACTGGCACTACAGTTTCCTTAACGGTACAACCCCAAGGGAAAGATGAAAATAGTATCCGGAAAATTCAGCTAGTGCGCGATCTTATTTCCCTCAACTCCGTCTTTGCCACCTTCGACGATCGCACAGGTGATCTTCCCATTGGTTACTTGCGCCTCAATCAATTCAGTGCCAATGCTACCAATGAAATTGCCGAGGCTGTTAATCAACTGGAGGAACAGGGAGCAGATGCCTATATTCTGGACTTACGGAATAATCCGGGGGGTCTTTTGCAAGCAGGGATTGAAATTGCCCGCCTTTGGTTAAACGAAGGCAAAATTGTCTACACTGTTAATCGAGAAGGAATTCTGGGCAGCTTTGATGCTTCTGGAGCAGCGCTTACGGAAGACCCCTTAGTGGTTTTGGTCAATCAGGGAACAGCTAGTGCCAGTGAAATTCTTGCCGGAGCCTTGCAGGATAATGGCAGGGCGCAATTGGTGGGAGAAAAAACTTTTGGCAAAGGCTTGATCCAGTCTTTATTTGAGCTACCAGATGGTTCGGGATTAGCAGTCACTGTTGCGAAGTACGAGACTCCTAACCACAAAGATATTCACAAATTAGGAATTCTTCCCGATCGGGTTGTCTCCCAAGAATCCATTACTATCCAGGAGGTGGGGACAGAAATAGATCAGCAGTATCAAGAGGCGGTAAATTTATTGACTGCCAATTCTGTGCTGGCTGATGCTGCTTGATAGTGATTGGTGATCCGACGTGCAGAAATCTTTAATGCGCGAGCATCGCAGTGATTGGGAATTTCAGAGTCTTTTCCAGTCACCTTGGTACAAGTTTCGCACACTATTCAGGAGGAACGATTATGTTGAATTTTTCCGGAAAACGACCGGATAACCTGGGGGTGAAGGATGGAAAACTTGCTCCTTGTCCTGGGACACCCAACTGTGTCAATAGTCAAAGCCAAGATCCCAAGTCTAAAATTGAGCCTCTCCCACCAATGGCGATCGCTGATTTGAAGAAAATAATCGAAAGCATGGAGAGGACAAAAATTATCGAGGAAACTGAGAACTATCTCTACGCAGAATTTAAGAGCAACATAATGGGATATGTCGATGATGTGGAATTTTATCTCGATGGAGATGCCAATGTACTCCACGTCCGTTCAGCTTCGCGCCTCGGACAATCTGACTTGGGAGTAAACCGCAAGCGCATCGAAACCATTAGATCCCAAGTGATTAGGTGATTAGGAGTAATATGGAAAGAACTTGCAGTTGATAACCCCCGTCCTGACGGGGTGACAACCTCGTCAGCTAGGGGAGATTGAGGGGGGCGATCGCAGCAGCTTAAGTCAATGAAATTCTTATCAAAGGCTAAATATTTTTTTCAGTCGTTTGCGCACCCAAACCACAATATTTGTGTCGTCTTCTGTTTTATCCCATAAACCCAAATCTCGTAGCTGCCGCTGCCGCTGTAATAATTCTGCTTGATGCTGAGCCAACTCTTGGACAATCACTTCATATAACTCCCGATGTTCGTGTAATAGCTTTTGAAAATTATTTTTATTAATTGAAAATAGAATTGTATCTTCCAGGGCTTTAACCGTCGCAGTCCGGGGAATTCCTAACATTAATGAAAGCTCTCCCAAAAAATTTCCAGCTTGGAGAGTTGTAAGATGTTTGTCGATCTTTTCCACAAACACCTCTACAGATCCAGAAAGAATAATATAAAAAGCATCACCTGGATCATTTTCACGAAATAAAATCTCTGATGCTCTCAGACGCTTTCGATAGCCAATTTCGATTAATTTCCTTAATTCTAATTCGTTAAACTTGCTAAAGTAAGTTACTTGCCGCAGCAAATCCCGGACAGACAAGAATTGAGATGACAAACGCGGGAGCATCGCTTCTACGGATTGTACTGGGACAAGTGGCTGAGATAATGGGGAGCTATTTTGACCATTTTCTGTTTGGAGTAGGCTTTCTGTAAACACTTCAGGATTCCGGAGCCACAAGTCCCTTTGAGGAAAGGGTATCTTAATTTTCTGTTGGCGTAAATTATATTCAATAATAAAGTTTAAAGAACTTCTAATGTCAGGATGTCTATCAATTCGACTAACCCACACCCATAATTCAAAGTTTAAAGAATTATCTCCAAAACCCATAAACATCACTTGAGGAGGAGGATCGTGGAGGACATTTGCTTCCATATAGGCAGATTTTAAAAGAGCTTCTGTGACTAACACAGGATCGCTTCCATAGGCAACACCAGCCGGTATATGAATGCGAGCGACAAAACTTTCATGGCTCCAATTAATCAGACGATTTTCTACTAATTGACTGTTGGGAACTACCATATCTCCGCCATCCTTTGTCCGGATAATTGTCGAGCGAGTAGAAATTTCTTTGACATATCCTTCTAGACCATCAAATTCAACAAAATCTCCTGCCTTTACGTTGCGTTCGATTAGCAAAGTTAAACCACTGACAAAGTTTTTGGTGAGACTCTTTAAACCAAAACCAATTCCAATTCCTAACCCTCCCCCTATGACTGCCAAAGAAGAGAGGTTAAAGCCAGTAGTTTGCAGGATAATAACAAAGCCTAAGCTGCCGATACTATAGCTAATAATGCTGGCGAGGGATTCTCGGCTACCTTGATCAATTCCCAGTTTTACAAGCAGTCTTCTTTTGAGAAATTTCTTGAGAAAGCGAATTAGGAAAATGACTATTACACCATACAGAATGAGTTGGAATATCGAACTGAGTGATATAATCCTATCTCCCACCTGAAATCTAATCGCTTTTAATATATTGGAGAATCCTGTGAATAATTGCTGAAATCCGATATTCATTGTTTAAATTGAGCTATATTGCTATTCTATTAATTTCTCAAAGATTAACCTATTGAAATTAGAAAAATCAAAAGTTTGACCTCGCTTAACAAAACCCATAAATCCATCCTTTCTTGCCTCAGGAAGTTCCCCGGGTTGATAATCATATAACCACATTTTATTTTTGATTTTTTCAGGTAAGTTCACTAATTCTTGATAATGGGCATGGACAGTAGAATGATTCCGTGCTGTTTCACAATCTTGGAAAATAATGTCTGACTGCTCGTATATATCTTCTACTAAGTCTGGACAAAATTTGGTATCTGTTGTTACAAATACTTTAACTCCGTCTACTTCAAAAAACAATCCATAGCTAGGCATAACAAAATATCCATTGTTAATATGGATCAATCTTACCAGATCAAATTTTATTTCTTCCCAAGAAAAATAACTATTGCGTTCAATTTTATGAACGGCGAAAAAAGTATCTAAATCTGCAATATTCCCCTCGATAGACTGCATGCCACCGGATAAGGCTCTTTCCCACAGTTCACTGGCTAATTCTTTGCTCAAATAAAGATTAGGCTTCTTACATCTTGGGTCAAACTTCGTACTCATACCTACATATTCAAGTCCGCCAACATGATCTGCATGTAAATGACTAATGTAAATATCAGTGATATCAAGATGTGAAAATCCAGCTAAGTGCAGAGAAAATCTTATATCTGAACCGCAGTCGATTAAAAGTTTATTCCCGTTATCCTTAATTAGAAACATGTTCGAGTGAAAATTATCTCCTCCCACAGTGAAAGCAGAACCTGAACCTAAAAATAATAACTTTGTCATTTTCCTTCGCTGTCAGTAGTCAGTAAGTAGTCGGACATAAATAAACAACACTATGTTAAGAAGTGTAAAGAGCCTCAATCCCTTGTTGTTCCCTGTTCCCTGTTCCCTTGTCTCCACAGTTAACTTTACTTTTGTCCGACTACTTATTTATTATATCTCATGATTTATCGATGATAAATTTCTCCTTTATAACTCAAAAATAAAAACTAAAAATCCCAACTATTCTCTGGTTTTTATTAATTCTTTGTAGAGCTTCTCAAGTTTCACTTTTATCTCTGGAGGTGTGGCAGTAAACCTGATATAAAAATTACCTTTCTTTGCTGGTTTATCTATAACTTTAGCATAGATATCGTCACTCATTTCTGCTGTCACTTTACTCAAGAATAAATTGAGCTTAATATTGCACAGAGGAGATGGCAATTCAGATTTTCTTTCATTATCGGTCGCCATCTCAGCTTCCTTAGCTGAAAGTTTGACTAAACTTCCTGTAGATATCTGTTCACTGATGTCCTTTCCCATGAGAACTGAGTATTGCAGTAGGATTGGTTCAGGCAAAGAAACGAATATCTCCTCTTCTTTAGGCAGAAAGAGATTGTATTCTCCTGCTATCCCTCCTACTTCATAGATTGTGAGAGGCTTTTTAACTCCTTTGGGAACCACCTCCTTTTGCCCATCGATTTTCACCGCTGACCCTGCCTCTTTCAAAGTTGTTTCTGAAATCACAATTTGACCACCTATTGTATAGGATTCGATGCGATAAGTCAGATTCACTTGGCTGCCAACCACACCGTACTTGGTGCGTTTTTCTGAGCCGATATTCCCAACCACGACTTCCCCGGTGTTGATGCCGATACCCATTTCTAGGGGAGGTAAGCCCCACTTTTTCATTTTTTCATTTACCTGCTCCATCGCAAGCTGCATGGCTACTGCACAAGCTACAGATCTTTGTGCGTCATCTTCCCTAGATATGGGAGCGCCAAAGAGAACCAAAATCCCATCCCCCATGAACTCATCAATGGTTCCCTGATACCGAGTAATGATATCAGCCATATATCCCAGGTAGAAGTTGAGGATTTTAACGACCTCTTCGGGAGGTAATCTTTCTGATGTGGCAGTGAATCCTCTCAAATCAGAGGTGAGGAGAGTTATTTTCCGCCGTTCGCCACCGAGTTTTAATCCTTCAGGACTTTCGAGCAAAGTAGCTACTACTTCATTACTTAAGTAACGGCCAAAGATATTGCGAAGTTCACCGGCAGTGCGGGCAATGTAACCAATAATGGCTATCACCGAACCTCCTAGTGCCAAGAATGGTGGCACTACAGGAATCCACCAGCTCTCCAAGTAAGCTGTGTATGTGATACCTAGCAAAGCGCTTGCTGCCAAAACTATAGGCGCTGTTCTCTGGAATAAAAACTTTGCATGTCGCATTGTCCAAGCCAGAATAGCACCAACTCCTGCCCAGAGAAAAATCCACAGGCAGTCTACTGGCTTTGACCAAGTTTTGATTAGGGGGCGATTGTCTAGAGCAGCACTGATAATCTGGCTGGCGATGTTGGCATGAACTTCTACCCCAGCCATGCGCTGGGAGGGAGTTGTCGTGTAGGGGGTAGCCAGAACATCCTTAAAACTCTCGCTCACAAAACCAATCAAGACAATGCGATCGCGCCCCCAGTCTGGCGAAACCCGCTCTTCTAAAATGTCCATCATCGAGACAGTCTCAAAGTGCCGATTCGAGCCGCGGTAGTTCAAAATAATCTGGTAGTCACCATCATCCGCTCTCACATAACCGCCGTCATTGGCTTCAAAAGGAACAAATACGGTTTCACCTAACTGCCACCAATTGTTAGTCCCCTGAACAATCTGAATAGTAATGCCCTCATCCTCCAGATAAAGCGCCGCCAGATACATGGCAAAGCTGAGGAGAGTTTCTCCATTGGGAGTAGTTAGGCTGAGAAAGCCGCGCCGTACCTTTTGATCGCGATCGGGTATTAGGTCATTTGCACCCACTTGTTCCTTGGCTTTGAGCGCCGGTGGTGGAGCAACCACTTCCCACTTACTCTCTCCAATCACTTTCTCGATGCCAATCAGATTGTCGGTGGATTCAAAGACCTGGACTAATTCCTGATGACCAGGTTCTGCGGGTAAATCCCGATAAACGTCTAGACCAATAGCCCTCGGCTTCATGGCTTTCAGTTTTTGCAGCAACTGGGCATAGACTCCATCGGGAATAATCGCCTGTCCAATCTTCTCCACGTCTGCTTCACCAATGCCAACAATAGCGATCCGGTGGTCGCGAGGTTCCTGAGGTCGCAGACGCAGATATTGATCAAAAACTGCCAATTCCCAGGACTGCAATAAACCAGCAAAACGCAGTAGGATAACCAAGCCCGTGATTGACGGGGCAGTTATCCAAACACCGCGCCATTTCCAGATTAACTGTTTTAATTTTTTCCACACGCCACTATACTTTAAGGAGTTTGGGTCAACAGAGCGACTGGTGAGAAGGTGATTGGGAATCCCAATCACCAATGACTGCGATGCTCGCGCATCAAAGATTTCTGCGCGTCGGATCGCTAATCACCAATTAGGACGATCCAGTCGGGATTCGGACAAACCTAGAGTACCAACAAAAGGTGCTTCGATAATCTTCTCCTCTTCAATTCCAACAGAGTTTAATAGCTCTTTCCATTCATTGGGATTAGAATCCCGCAACTGAGCAACAAGAGCAATAGTCTCGTTCCAAAGATAAAACTCGGCATAGAGTTTTGCCTTCTCTATCGGGTCGAATGCCTGCCCTAGCTCCTGTCCCTGGTCTGCACTCAATGCAGTGCGCTTAAGCTTCCCCCTGACGTACTCATCATCATCCCGATCATTTGAAGTGCAAATCAGCGCGAATTTCCACTTATAAGATTTGTTAAGTTCTAGAGATACTGTTTCTGGTAAACTCAGCTTAACCACACCAGGGTCTCCAGGCAGATCAAATGTTTGGGAGTAAACAGATTTTCCTTGTTCATTCTCAATCACAAATTCTGCTGACGTTGTACTTGTTCTGGGAACATACCAAAACATTGTGGGATTAGGAGCCACCATTGTTACCATCCGATCGCTTGGCATCAAAGCCGTCAAAGGTGTTTGGTTTTCATCAGTACATGAGCCACGTTGAATCTCTCCTATTACTGTGTTACTGCTTCTTTCTTGCGATGATGGAGCACCCCGTCTCGCTCCCCCTACTGTGCTCTGTGCTCTTCCTCGATTCGGTGGTGCCGGGAAGTTAATACTAACAAGCGACTCCGGGTAAGGCTCTACCGGAAGCTGTTGCGGTACAAGAGCAAAAGCTCCTAATGCTGGCGAAAGTATGCCAGTCAAGATTGCTAGATACTGAAAAGACTTTCGTAAATCCATAATCAATTTTGCCCTTTTAGCCAATTATTACCCCATCTCCTATTTTGGCAAATGCTTCTTAGTACAGTTTGTATTTTTGTAGACAAATATATCTAAGCAACTACTTTGCCATGGTATAACTTTCTTCAGTAATTACAACCTTTATTCCCGAAAAGCGATCGCCCTTTGGAACCGAGAATTACAGTAAGCGCCGTGATATTGATATTACCAAGGGCTACCAATCATGGAAAAAGCTGCCCAATAGTAGGGATGGGATAGATTTTGACCCTCAAGGTTAAGCTCAGTCAGTTCTGGTGGTAGCGACACACTGCCTCTAGAGCTTTGTAACTCGCCTTGTTCTAAATACACTTGCCCTTGGATCATCGCAATTTGTGCTTGCCTCAGTGCCTCTGCCTTGATTGGTGAAATCTTCAACTGCTGATAAAACTCATTCATCAAAGCCATAGTCCCTATATCACTGACACCCCAAAGACTTGCCAGTGCGGACTTGACGCCTGACTGAAGTGCTAATCCAGCAAAACCCAACTCGGCTTCTCCATCTCCTAGGGCAGTTTTACAAGCACTGAGCACTAACAACTCCACAGGAGGACTATTCCAGTTTAGTTGCCTTATCTGATCTAAACCAAGTTGAGTATCTGAAAACTGAATATAGGAGTTGCTCGGTTTTCCAGGCTTAAACTCTGCATGGGTAGCAAGGTGAATAATCTCAAACAGTTGTTCTTGGTGCTGAGACTGTAGATTTGCTACTGTGAAATCTTCGTTGAGCATGGCAACACCTTGCCATAGTTGAGGTGTAATGGTGGACAACTCCACCTCCACTCCTGGCAAGTTAGGCTGGTTGGTAAATTCTGATGCTCCCATAGCCAAGACTTTTGCATTGCGGATGTTAGAGTAACTTGTCTGTGTCAGGTTGAAGGCGGGAATGCGCGTGAGGCTGTACTTTTCCACCAAAAAACTCTGTCCATCATGCAAGGCTGCAAATGGTAGAGAGCGCAAGCCAGCTCCCAGGCAAAAAAGCAGTGTGTCTATTTCCTGAGCTTCCAGGTTTGATTGAATCGGTGCAATCATCCACTGGTACAATTGCTGAGCTGCTGGCAGATATGATGTAGGGCGGGTGTGGATTTTGAAAGGATTGCTGATTTCCTGATGGAACTCTTGAACAACCTTTAACAGAGATTCACGATTAGCTGCCTGGATATTCTTGCTAATGGGTTGATTCCCAGGGGTAATCAAAACCAGTTTCAGTTGCTCTGGTTGTGGGATTGCCCAAAGAACTGCTGGCTTTTTGCCAGTTTGAATGTTGAGTTGTGAAAGCTTTTGTGATATCTGGCTCGCTGTCAGGGATAGATTAACGAAATCTTCCCCAAAGTACTCCTCATATTGATCCTCCCACTTTTTCTCAATTCTCTCTACCACCTCAGCCAAGTTTTCTGAAGTCACACTACCTGCCCTTGTAGGGCTGTTTAGAGAATCTCTGGGGATAGTTTGTGAGGTAGTGGTGAGGTTGCCCAAGCTAAAGACGAAAAAAGCAGCCAGCAGAAAGGGTACAATTACTCTCTTTACCTTTCTAAGAGCTGCCAACGGCAGTCTAATGCAGTTTATCAGTAGTTTCATGATAACCAGGTGACCAGACTAATGTACTTTGTGACATCCTCCCACCGCTAAATCAAAGATTGTAGCGGGGGCTTCCAAATCGGCTCTCCCGACATCATGGGGTAAAATGTTGGTTTATATTACATTTTGGGCGCAAGCCTTGCGCCCGCTCATTAGATAACCTCTGCTTATCACCATAGATACAGGAGAGCCGAAACCCTTTTGCTGTGACCCTATAATCTAAATCTTCCATGAAGACCATATCTCCAGTATCACAAAGGGCATGAGCTTGTTTAAAGTGAAAGTCTTTTCGAGCGTTGTCAATAATTGAGCCTCTCCCACCAGTGGCGATCGCTCACTCAAGAAAGTAATCGAAAGCACGGAAAGGACAAGAATTATTAAGGAATCGGATTTAGCTGTGAATTGTTAGTGATACTATTATACCTAATAATCCTAATATAGCCAATAAAGAGGATGGCTAAACTTATAAAAAATACACAATCAAATTATGAATTCGGTTGAGCTTTTTTCAGGGGCAGGAGGTAGGATGTTGATTTTGGTTGAGTTTTTCAAGAATAGAACCACTAAAGCGATAGTCTTCAGGCTCTTCGCCAATTTCTCCCACGAACGAGAAGGAACGGATCAGATTGAATATTTCGTGAGTCATGTCTGTTAAGGTGATATGTTGAATTCCTGGCGACTGAATTCGCTGAACTTGGCTCCGCCTGTGGTACTGTCTTGGATGACGATTAAGCAACGGGCTTTATGAGATTGAATCCTGATTCTGATATCGGCTTCCCCTAATTATACCCCAAAGCGGATAGCTAATTATCAAAAAGAAGCCAATATTTATAAATGATTGTCTAATTCCTTTATTCGGGTGATTTTCAATTGGTCATTGTGAGCGGCAATGACTTGCTTAACCTTAGCGATCGCCCCAAATAATACCAGTCCGATCGCTTACACAAGTCTCAATTAGTCCCTCAACACCAGTAACAGGCAAAATCCGAATACCCAACTGACTGGCAAGTTCCTCAACTGTCATATCATCCAGAAACCTAGTATCATCATGCTTCAGCATCAGAGAAGGTAACAGAATAGCATCGCCCAAATTTTTCCCCTGCAACCCCTCAAGCAAATCTTGTCCAGTAAGTAAGCCAGTAACAGTTATCTCCTGTCCCCAATAATCACTGCGCAGTGCTGCCAAATAAACTTCTAATCCTTCCACGTCATTTAACTGCTGTACAAGGGGTTTAAAAGCCTGTTCCACAGCATTACCTACCACCCAGGTAAATCTGCGAGATGTCTCCAGACGAGTTGGTAACATCTTAGTAGCAGTCTCTTGAAATTGTTTAATAAACTGCCGAATGGAACCGACACCATTGCCAATTTGGGGATAATCTTCGTAGTGAGATTCTGGGGGTAATTCCTGCTGGGCAATTAAAAACCATTCATCGGCTAACCAAGCAAAACGACTCCCAAACTGGTGACAGAATTTTTCCTGAAGTGCCTGCACTTGAGAGATGACTTCTGTGGCTTTTTCCCGACTCACAGGAATTAACTCATTTTCTTGAGGGCGAAAGCGAGTTAATCCCACAGGGACAACAGCGGCGGAAGCCACAGCCGGAATATCCCCCTTGTGAAAGGATGCCAAATCTAATAGGGTTCGTTCCAAATGAACTCCATCATTAATACCGGGACAGACAACTACCTGGGCATGAATTTGTAAACGCCGTTCCTCGAACCACTTAAACTGTTCCATAATTTGACCCGCACGGGGATTTTTCAGCAAGCGGATGCGTACCTCTGGTTCAGTGGCGTGTACGGAGATATAGAGAGGGGATAGGCGCATTTGTTCAATTCGCTGCCATTCCCGTTGAGTAAGATTGGTGAGAGTGAGATAACTGCCATAGAGGAAGCTGAGACGGTAGTCGTCGTCTTTGAGATATAAACTTCCTCGCTTACCCGGTGGCTGCTGATCTATGAAGCAAAAGGGACAGCGGTTGTTACACTGAATTAAGCTGTCAAAGAGAGCGGTTTCAAATTCTAGTCCTAAGTCATCATCGCAGTCTTTTTCTATTTCAATGAGGTGTATTTTTCCAGTAGCATCGAGGACTTCCAATTCTAGTACTTCATCAGCACATAAAAATTGATAGTCGATCAGATCCCGGGGGCGATCGCCGTTAATGGAAACAATGGCATCCCCAGGCTCAAACCCCACTTCAGCAGCGATGGAGTCGGGTAGTACTTTGGTAATTCGGGCAGGACTAATGGAAACTTCACTCATCATAAATTGGGGTTGGTAAGTATCCCTCAAGCCCCCGCCTACTCTTTGAGAAGGCTTCGCCTACAGGCGTGGGGAGGATTTGCACCGAGATCCCTGACAGTTGAGATTCAAGCACTACTTGCATTGTAAAGAGTTGAAGACCGCAGTAGCTTTCTGGCTAGCGCTTGTACCGCTTGTTAGTAACCAGACTAAACGTCCACTGTTATCGTAATTCACTAAAGCCGTATAGCTGATGGCGGGGGAGGCATCGGGGGACTTTGGAGAGGTCATTTCGCCTTCCTGAATGAACACCGAAACAATCTGACCACAGAGCTCCTTTTCAGACCTGCTCTTGGAGGTGGAGGTGAACTTGAACTGTTGTTCCATGTTTTCGGAGAAGGATTTCTGGAACTGCTCGGGATCTTCCTGGAATTGCTGAGAAATTAGTCCGACTGTGAGCAGGACTTCTGGAGGTTGGTTGGTGTCTATCACCTGGACTAATTCCATGCCAAATACATTCATCGTCAGAAGTCCTCTCGCTCCACCCGGAATGTTATAGTCGAAGATGCTCTTTGCCTTCTGTTCGACTTCTTGTGGATTCGTGGAGATGTCTAAATTCTCTTTAACAAAGTAGAATAAGCCCACTGTGATGAGAACGAATGTCAGCAAGGCTCCACCACAACCAATTCCAATCCATTTCAACAAGCTGCCGGACTTTTTTGCCTGAGGTTGTTCAGAGTTGGCCATCGATTTGCTATTTGGATTGTGATAACATTTCCAAGCTAACTCAAAACTATGGTCTGGGGAGCAAACTTCTGGAAGGGCGAAGCATTTGTCAATTAAAGTCTGGGTTCGCAGCACTACATCCAGATACAAATGCTTCGCCCCTACAGATAAGTAGTAGGACATAAATATTTTCGGTTAAGACTGACGGGCGAACTGGAAGGGGGTACGGGGAGAGTTTGTCGAGTGGGCATTTGAGCATCCCCGTCTTTATCTTAATTTTTCTTAACACAGTACCATTTAATTTTGTCCGACTAGTTACATATTTTGCTTTTTTTGTCAAATACTTCTACTGGACCGCGCTCTAGCCAAGGGCGATCGCCAGCAAAATTACCAACCCAAATGCCAAGCGATACCAAACAAATACCCAAGTGTCCTTTCTTTGTAAGTAGCGAATTAACCAGGCGATGGCCACATAGGAAAAAATCGCTGAGGAAATCACTCCAACTACCAGGGGAAGCAGTTCAGAACTACCAATCCCCCGATCGAACACTTCCTTAAGTTCTACTAACCCAGCCAGGGTAATAGCTGGGATGCCCAATAAAAAGGAAAAGCGGGCAGCAGTTGCTCGTTCTAAATTGATGAATAAACCAGCGGTAATGGTGGAACCAGAGCGAGAGACACCGGGAATTAAGGCTAGAGCCTGAGCTAAACCCATTAATACTCCATCTTGCCTCCTCAGTTGCTCAAAATTGCGCTTATGGCTTCCCAGATATTCAGCCAAACCCAGTAACAAAGCCATGGCAATAGAAGCCAGTGCGATCGCTGTCATACTCCGCAAGGGGGAATTATCCAAGTCAGGAACAAAGACTTTCAGCAAGAGCCCACAAACCACAATTGGCAGGGTTCCCAGGGCAATTCCCACTGCCATGCGAAAATCTTGGGATTGGTAATCTGACCTTTGGACGGCTTTAATAGCCCCAGTAGTAATGTGAGTCAAATCTGTCCAGAAATACCACAGCACCGCTGCAATGCTGCCTAGCTGAATTACAGCGGTGAAGGTAACACCCGGATCGCCCCAACCCAATGCCACTGGTACAGCTTTTAAATGGGCAGTACTGCTGATGGGCAAAAACTCTGTCAACCCCTGCACTATTCCTAAAACCGCAGACTGAAAGAAATTGAACTGGGATATCGGTTCCCCAGAACCTAGGTTCGGTGTTGTTTGGACAACTGAGTCCGGCGCAATCCCTACGGCTAAGTTTGTTCTCAATCCTTCTAAAGTCAAAGCGAGGATAACGCCCAATGTTACCGTACTAAAAAACCTGAACCATTGCCTTCTTAATCCGATCATACTCTTCTTCTGGTTGTTGAGTCCCTTGCAAAAACTAGGTTACAGAGAAATCGCGCTCAAAGCCCAGCCTATGCGACAATATGATATTTTGAGATATATAAAGATAAGTAAAGAATCTTAACAATATCTTGTTTAACAATACTTTGTTTTCAGGGATCCCCTCAGGGGATTATTCAGCACATTCAGAAGAAAATCTCCCCGGCTTGGAGCAGTGGGGAAGTCGAGAACGTCAAGCTTGGTTAGTCTTGCTCGCAGCAGCGTTTCTGGTTTCTGTGCCAGTCTTTGTCCAAGCTCCTCTAGTGCGGCTGCTACCCCAGTTAAGCTTGCTGCTGACAGGAGGATGGGTATTCCTCGCTTTTGTCCTGCGATCGCGTCCCCAAACCCGCCTGTGGGGAGATTTGCTGCTGGGGTTTAGTTGGAGTTGGCTAGGGGGATCGATTTACTGGGGTTGGCTGCGCTGGGAACCATTGATTCACTTGCCAGTGGAGGCGATTGGTTTGCCCTTTGCTTTTTGGTGCTTGTGGCGGGGTTGGGGACTGGTAGGAAACCTGTTTTATCTTGGCTCCCTCTTCGGGACTGCGATCACGGATTTATATTTCTACTTAACAGGTTTAATTCCCCACTGGCGTCAATTGATGCAAGTGGAGCCAGCCCTGGCAATTCCAATTTTTCAAAGTGCGATCGCGCAAGTGCAAACTGCTTGGGGAATAAGCTGGGCAGTGGTTTTAGTGAATCTACTTCTGGGCCTTGGCCTGTGGTCGCTGCAAAAGGAGCAATTCCACTGGTGGGCGTTTGGAGGCGCAGTATTGAGTACAATTTTAGTGGACAGTATATTTTGGTTGGCAGCATCTATAGCATAAGAGCATTTTAATTTTTGCCTCAGTATACTATCCTAGAGTTCAAAGTTCCGGAATTCTTCCACTGAGGCCGAAAGACATCTAAAAACAAATGCCTATTGTCAACCTGCGATCGCTTCTGAACCTGTGGTGACTTTGGGACAAACCCCTTACTTGCTGCTTCACACTCAAAAGGGAAATTGCTGCATACTATTGGTAGGCAGGATTTGCTGGACAATTGGTCGAAGCAAGGACAATAATTTAGTGATTCGGGAGCCGTTGATTTCCCGTCATCACGCCATCTTGCAATACACGGAAAACAGGGAATTCTACCTGATTGACTTGGGAAGTCGCAATGGGACTTTCGTCAACGGACGCCGGGTTAGTATTCCTGTAACTTTATGCGATACTGACCGCGTCACCTTCGGTCAGACAGAGTTAGAATTTCACTGTCCAAGGAGCGATCGCCAAGCTAATGAGCCTAAAAATAGTTTAGCTCTTGACACCCTCACCTCAACTGTGCATGTGCGCCGCCTGATGTCGGTAATGGTCGTAGATATTCGTGACTTTACCTTGTTGGCAAGGCAGCTAGACGAAAACATTCTCTCGTTGCTGATTGGTAGTTGGTTTCGTAAGGCAGGCAAGATTATCCGCGACTGCGGTAGTTGGGTCGATAAATATATCGGTGATGCCGTGATGGCAATCTGGTTTCACGGACAAAAAGAGGTCACCAAAGAGGAACTGGTTCAGATTTTCCAGGCGGTGAGTCAACTCAATAAAATGACTGCGGATTTGAGTAATCAATATCCTTTGCCTTTTGGGTTGCGGATTGGAGCTGGGGTGAATACAGGCTACGCTATGGTTGGGAATACTGGCAGTAGCGATCACCCCGATTACACCGCTGTAGGTGACACCGTTAATGCTGCGTTTCGCCTAGAATCTGCTACTAAGGATATCGGCTGGGATATTGCTTTGGGAGAGACGACTTACGGCTACCTTTCAAATTTTGGAAAGGCGCAACAGCATTTTCATCAATGCACGATAAAACTGAAGGGCTATGAAAATCCAACAATAACCTATGGGGCAACATTTGAGGATGTAGATGATTTTTTACTAGTTGACGCTCTTACGTCTGAGGATCATTGACAGAAATGTTATGATTTGGGTGACAGCATCTATTGTATAGAGGCATTTCAATTTTTGCCTCAAGATAATATCCTAGGAATCAAAGTTCCGAATTCTTCCCCTGACTCCGGAAGATATCCATAAACAAATACTTATTGTCAAACTGTTATGCCTTATGCACTCGTGGAGAATTTAAAACAAACTCCTCATTTACTGCTTCACTCTGAAAACGGCGATCAAACCCTACTATTGAAAGACAGCAATTGCTGGACATTTGGTCGAAACCCGGATAATCATTTCGTGATTTCAGATCCGTGGATTTCCCGCAATCACGCCATGTTGCAGTATATGGCAGGTGGGGAATTCTACCTGATTGATTTGGGAAGTCGCAATGGGACTTTCGTCAACGGACGCCGGGTTAATATTCCTATAACTTTAGAGGATAATGACCGCGTCACCTTTGGTCAGACCGAGTTAGAGTTTCATTGTCCAAGGAGCGATCGCCAAGCTAATGAGTCCGAAAAGAGTCCCGATGGTGAAGGTGTCACCCACATTTTGCAGGTGCGCCGTCTGATGTCGGTAATGGTCATAGATATTCGTGACTTTACTGTGTTGGCAAGGCAGCTAGACGAAAATATTCTCTCGTCCCTGATCGGTAGTTGGTTTCGTGAAGCCGGTCAGATTATCCGCGACTCTGGTAGTTGGGTCGATAAATATATCGGTGATGCCGTGATGGCAATCTGGTTTCATAAGGAAAGAGAGGTCGCCGAGGAAGAAGTGGTTCAGATTTTCCAGGCGATTAGTAAACTCAATAAAATGACTGCGGATTTGAGTAATCAATATAAAGATACTTTGCCTTTTGGGTTGCGGATTGGAGCTGGGATAAATACAGGCCACGCTATGGTTGGGAATACTGGCAGTGGCGATCACCCTGATTATACTGCCATCGGTGACACCGTTAATGCGGCATTTCGCCTGGAATCTGCCACTAAGGAAATCGGCTGGGATATTGCCTTGGGAGATGAGACTTACAACAAGCTTTCGACATTGGGTCAAGCTCAACAATTATTTCATCCATACGAGGTAATCCTGAAGGGCTATGAAAAGCCTACAATGACCTATGCAGCAAAGTTTGAGGATTTAGATAATTTTTTAGATCAATTTTTGCATTAGTATTAGGAGCAGAGCGGATTGGGAGTAATCAACTCAACTTGAAACACTTGGGAGAAGGCGGTGGCAATGTCTTGGCGTACTTGCTCGATGTTAATCTCTGGAAGAAACTGAGCTATACTACCTACAGACTTATCTTCAATGCCGCACGGAACGATGTGCCCAAAACCCCTCAGATCGGGGCAAACATTGAGGGCAAAGCCGTGCATAGTAATCCAGCGGCTGACCTTAATGCCAATGGCAGCGACTTTGTGTCCTTCTAGCCAGACGCCAGTGAAACCGTGGAGGCGATGGCCTTCTAATCCATAAACCCCGAGCAGGCGAATGATCGTTTCTTCTAGTTGTCGCAGATACCAGTGCAAATCTTGCTGATAGTAACGCAAATTGAGAATTGGGTAGCCGACTAGCTGACCAGGACAATGATAGGTGACTTCACCGCCCCGTTCAATGCGATGAACCTCCCAATTCGTTTGGGCGGGATCGAATTTGAGAAAATCTAGACTAGCTCCTGTTCCTAGGGTGTATACCGGAGGATGTTCGAGTAAGAGGAGAACGTCAGACAAACTGGGGTCGTTAATTCTTTGAGCAACCAGCGATCGCTGGTGTTCCCAGGCAAGAGAATAAGGCACTAATCCCTGGTTATGGAGAATACATCGCCGTCTTTGTCGAAAGGCGTTGGAGTCTAGAGCTTGAGTGGTATGGGCTTCTGGGTAAATTTGAAGAAATGTCAAGGGATGCAAAGGAAGATAAAAAGAAGTCAAAGAGCTAGATTTTAGAGTATACAAAGTGTTACTCTGAAATTATAGAATCAGTTTTGAGGGAGGAAGCTTCTTTTAGAACCCCCAAGTTTCACAGCACCATATCTCGGACAAAAACTCTCCTTCACACAATAGCAAAAAAAGCGGGTGTTGCGAATTGTTCTTCAGTATAAAAGCAAACAGGAAACCTTCTCTGCCACCAAGCTCAGTCCAGAGATTTGGTCAAACAGCAAATGGGGAGTAGAGAATTACGAGGTCAATTCTTTGGGGAATAACTTGCTCAAATAGGGTTGTTTGATTGTTAATTGATCTTTTAATGATCAACAGGCCAATTGCTATATTATCCAGGAATAGTTTTTCTGGAAGAGCGGCAATTCCTGTCGTTGCTTTTGTTGAACCACTGAAACCGTATTAGGATGGAGTATTCGGTATGAAGCTTTTGATCCAGGGCAACAACATTGCAGTCACCGATGCAATTAACGATTACGTGCAGCAGAAGCTTGAAAAAGCAGTAAAGCACTTTCAGAACATAACCACCAAGGTTGATGTACATTTGTCTGTGGCACGCAATTCCCGAATAAGCAACAAACATAAAGCGGAAGTCACAGTCTACGCCAACGGAACAGTAATCCGGGCGCAAGAAGGGAGTGAAAGCTTATACGCTAGCATCGACATGGTGTCTGACAAGATTGCCCGTCAGCTGCGTAAATACAAAGAAAAACAACTCTACAAAAAAACTCACGCTCAGACAAAAACAGGTGAAATGCTGGAAGAGGAGCCAGTGACACCTGATTTGATTGGCAATCGCATCCCTGAACTTCCTTCTGAGGTGGTGCGAATGAAATATTTCGCCATGCCACCAATGACAATTGAAGAAGCCTTGGAACAACTACAGCTAGTTGACCACGACTTCTATATGTTCCGCAATAGTGATACCAATGAAATTAACGTGATTTACATCCGCAACCACGGCGGCTATGGGGTGATTCAACCCCGCAGTGGCAATGGTACCACCGACGACTTGAACTAATGACAGGACCAACACTCTAGTGCAGCGAGGCGAAAATAACTGACCAGCTAAAATCCCCCCTACTTCCCCTGCCTCCTGGAGCCTCAAGAGCTCCCCCTGCTCTACCTACTGGTTACTTATTTCTGCCAACCTGTACTAGGTACGGGGAGTCTCAGTCTTCAACAGACAGAACCTCTGTCATCTGTTTGGATACCCAAAGCTCCGGTGTCTGGATGACAAAGGGAAGACAGGCTCCCGCCAATCCTCGTTTAATCCGTTCCAGGGTTTCGTTAAAAACAACAAACAAAGGATAGATCTGCTCTGCTCCTTCGCTAAACATATGCTGATCGCGCAAAGGCATAAGCCATTCATAATCCTTATCCAGATAAACCTGCGTCTGCCGCCAGCGACTGAGCAAGTGAGAAAAATCTTCCTGGGGACGATGGATAAAGACCAAAATTTCCACCCCCATTTTAATTTTCCATTCTGGATCGCACATCAGAATCGCCAGGTCACAGGGCAAGTGAATCACTTCTTCTGTGGGGACAATTCCAACACTCTGTCTGACAGCTGGCCGACCGCTGCGAATCCTGGCCACTGGCAAAGGAATCGAGATCACGCTCTCGGTCGGTCGGCGCATACTGGGGATCATTTCTAGGTAAAATCGATGCTGGGCCAGCAGAGCGATCGCCCCATCGCGGTTGCTATATTTTGAGAGCAGTGCTTCGTAATCAGATTGCTTAACAGACATGACAATTTTTATTTTCTAGATTTTATAGCTCCTGAATTTTAGAGCTGTTAGCCCAGCTGATTAAATACGGCAAACATTGGCAGATACATTGAAAGCAAAATTACACCGACCATCACCGCTACACCAACCATCATCATGGGTTCTATGATACTGGTAAGTGCTTTGACAGCTTGCTCTACCTCATCTTCATAGAAATCAGCAACCTTCATCATCATTGCATCCAACTCACCGGTTTCTTCCCCAATACTGATCATCTGAATTGCCAGGGGAGGAAAAACCTTCTTTTTTTCGAGAGCAATACTAATCATCCCACCTTGCTGAATGTCTGTCTTTGCCGCTTCTACAGCGTTGGAAATTACCTGGTTGCCAACTGTATTGGACACAATATCCAAGGTGCTGAGGATTGGCACTCCTGAACGAGTCAATGTCCCAAAAACTCGGCAAAAGCGAGCTACCGCTGATTTTTCATTCAAGTCCCCAAACAGCGGCATTTTTAACAATAAGCCATCTATTTGTAGGCGTCCACCCGGTGTTTTGTAGTACTGTTTGACCAAAAATACAATTACAAAGATAGAGACGATCGGAATGAGAATCTTCCAGCTTCTCATCAGTTCGCTCAAGTAAAGCATGAACTTGGTCAGAGCTGGCAATTCAACCCCTAGGTCTAGGAAAATTTGCGCAAAGATCGGGATGAGAAATATCGTCATTGCGAAAAAAACGGCCACCGCAAATAATCCAACCGCAACCGGATAAGCCATTGCTGATTTGATTTGGTTTTGTAGCCGTACCATATCCTCAAGCAGCTTGGCCAATCGGTTGAGTACCTCGTCAAGGACACCCCCCGTCTCACCTGCCTCGACCATACTGACATAAAGATCATCGAAGCAGCTAGGGTGTTTGCCCATCGACTCAGAAAGACTAGTTCCCTGCTGAACGTCTTCACTAATCACCAAAAGCACTTTTTTGAGCTTGGGATTGGCACACTGCTCAGATAAGACACTCAGGGCTCTGACTATTGCCACCCCCGCGTTAACCATAGCGGAAAATTGACGCGAAAAGACGGCTTTGTCCTTGATTTTGACTGTGCTTAAAGCTACTTCTAATTGGGAGAAGTCAAACTCAAAACCAGCTTTTCTGACTTGTCCGATAGCAGGATATTGGGGTCTGAGAATATTACGGGCTTGTTCTGGAGAATTCGCCTCGACTTTTTCCTTGGAAACTTTTCCGGTTTTGTCTCTAACTTGAACGATAAAAGTAGCCATAGATCGCATCAATTAGTGAACAGTGAACAGTGAACAGTGAACAGTGAACATTGATAATTGATAACTGATAACTGTCCTCAAACCCGGGTCCTCGCCCTACCTGATCCGTGAACGAGACGCTGTAGTTCGTCAGGCTTGGCACTCTTAGATATCGCCTCCTCGAAGGAAACGACACCACTTTGGACGAGGTTAGCTAAAGCCTGTTCCATCGTCTGCATACTCAATTTCATTCCGGTTTGGATAGCAGAGTAAATTGCAGGAGCTTTACCTTCTCGAATCATGTTGGCGATCGCTGGAGTAACGATCATGATTTCCTGAGCCATTACCCGCCCAAACTCACCTGGTTTGGGGTTTTTCTTTTGCACCAGACATTGACTGAAGACCGCTATTAAGGAGTTAGAAAGCATTGCCCGAATTTGCGCTTGTTGATCTGCGGGAAACACATCCACAATCCGGTCTATTGTGCTAGCAGCTGAGTTGGTATGCAGGGTGCCGAACACCAAGTGACCCGTCTCTGCTGCCGTAATCGCTAGAGAAATTGTCTCTAAGTCTCGCATTTCCCCGACAAGGATGATATCGGGGTCTTCTCGCAGAGAAGCTTTGAGCGCATTGGCAAAGCTTTTTGTATCTTCATTCAATTGACGTTGGTGAAACAAGCTCTTGACATTGGGGAAGACATATTCAATTGGATCTTCCACCGTGAGAATATGTTCCGCCCGCGTCCGGTTAATCAAGTCCAACATCGCTGCCAGGGTAGTGGTTTTACCAGAACCAGTCTGTCCTGTCACCAATACCATTCCCCTTGGTCTTTCCGCCATTTCCCGGACAATATCTGGCAAATTCAGCTGATCGAAGTTGGGAATCTTGGAAGACAACGCTCTTAAGCAAGCTGCATAGCAACCCCGCTCTTTGTAAACATTGACGCGGAAGCGAGCCAATCCCTTAACCCCATAAGAGCAATCCAGTTCCCAGTTCTGCTCTAAATTCTTCCGCTGCGAGTTGTTGAGCATGCTAAAAATCAGTTTCTGACTCTCCTGGGGAGTCAGAGGTTCCTCGCCGATGGGAGCTAGTTTTCCACTTTTGCGGAAGTATATTGGCGCACCAGCCTGAATATGCATGTCGGAGCCACCCATCTCCACAAGTTGCTCCATCAAGTCTTCAATCATCATATCCATCGGCATCGGTCTATCTCCTTTAAAAAAGTAAGTAGTTAGTGGTCAGCGATCGATTATCAGTAGTCCCAGCTAGTCTTGAAAACGAGGCGTTGTGCAATAGGGACAATCTAGCCAATCAGGCTGTAATTCAGCCTCACAGGTGCGACAAGTGAGAGAACTCTTGCGTTTGGCTTTCAGTTCTGCTTCTAGAGCCGAATCAGTAAACGTTACCCGTTCCACTTCTTCCAAAGTAGTGTAGCCTTCTCGCACCAGATTTAAGCTATAAGCGAGCAAGGTATTCATCCCCTCTTCCACCGAGGCTTCTTTAATCCGATCCGTTGTGGCTCCTTCGTTGATTAAGGTTTGGAGCCGCTCAGAGATCTGCATCACTTCATAGACTCCTACCCGTCCCCTATAGCCAGTCCCGTTACAATTGGTACACAGAGTGCCTTCGGCTTTCGCTTCCTGAACTTTATCGGGGGTCAAAGTCTTGGCTTTATAGAAGGTCACTCCCTCTTCATTGGCAGCAGATAAACCAAATCTAGCCAGTTCAGCTTGAGAAGGATGATAAGCAATGCGACATTCGGTACAAACACGGCGCATCAAGCGTTGAGCTAACACACCTATCAGGGCCCCGGAAATCATGAATGGTTCAACGCCCATTTCGTCTAGGCGAGCGATCGCCCCGGCAGCATCGTTTGTGTGTAGGGTGGTTAGCACTAAGTGACCAGTCAGAGCTGCTTCAATCGCCGTTTTTGCCGTTTCTTTATCCCGCGTCTCACCCACCAGAATCACATCCGGATCTTGGCGGAGAAAAGCCCGCAGAATCGAAGCAAAGTCCATACCCTTTTCCCGGATCACCTGCACTTGAGTAATCCCTGCTAAAGAGTACTCAATCGGGTCTTCTGCCGTACTAATATTTATTCCAGGGTCATTTCTTTCTGCTAGGACAGAATATAAAGTTGTCGATTTCCCTGAGCCAGTTGGTCCGGTGACCAAAATCAACCCAAAGGGACGACTTGCCATTTCTCGCACAATCTCTAGGGTTCCCTTGTCGGTAATCAACTTATCCAAGCCTAGCTGGGTTGCCGAGTTATCCAAGATCCGCAGCACCACCTTCTCCCCGTAGCGGCTGGGCAAGGTGCTAACCCTGAAGTCCACTTTGCGACTCTCGAAAACCCGCCGTATCTTACCATCTTGGGGCAGACGCCGTTCGGCAATATCCAAATCTGACATAATTTTGAAACGAGCCACTACCGCTGGCGTGATATGCTTTGGCAGGGCGTCGAAAGCTTGACTGAGTACCCCATCTTTGCGAAAGCGCACCCGCAAAAACTCTTCCTGAGGTTCGATGTGAATGTCAGAAACCCCTTCTTGCAAAGCCTTGACAAGGATTTTGTTGACCAGATTAATCACTGGTGCTTGGCGGGCTTCAGTGATAGCCGCTAGGTCATCCTCTACCTCTTCTTGGGTGTCTTCCAGGCTAGAATCTAAATTTTCGACAATTTCGGTGAGATCGACAAATTTCTGAAGTTGTTTCTCTTTCTCCAGGCGTTCTTTCTCTTTCTCTCGTTGAACCTGTTCATCGAGGCACTGCTCCATTAGCTTTTCATAATCTTCCTGGGCGATCACCATCCGCTGGAGTCCCATTTCTTTGGGACGCAAGATCCGGTTCAGATCGTCCTGGGCTTCGAGATTATCAGGGTCAACCATTGCCACCAAAACTGAGGGGGGCTGGTTTTCCTTCTTTTTCAGCTTTTCCAGGGGCAACAGCTTCCAGCGACGACAAACATCTATGGGGATGAGTGTGTCGATTAGTTTCCCTATCTGGTTATTAGCAGTAATGGGATTGACTTCCGGATCTAGAGAATCGACACCGTAAAGAATCTTTAGCTCGAACAGATGATGTTTTTTGTACTGGCGCTGCAATTCTGGAGAAAGTTGACGCCCAGTGATCGATTCCACAACATCTACCAAGGGGCGACCAGATTTACGGGTTTCTACTAGCGCTTGCTCCATCTGTTTGATATCAACATAACCCTCTTGAATTAGCTTATTGCCAAAGGGTGAGAAATAACTGCGTAGGGCGAGAGCCCGGCTTGGTCTTGATATTGAAGATCTACTCATAAAGAAACCCTTAAAATATCTTCTTCTACAAGATAGTGTTCCCCCAAACCCGGGTTAAATTTATACTTACGCTAACAAAAACATCTCTATAGCTGAGGAAAAACCGTCCCTGAATGGCTGATAATAGATTCTTGGCAGTCTAGGTGCGGGTCAACAAATCTCACAATATGTTACATTTAGTTACAAGTTGCCCAGTTCTAGCAAAGGCAAGTAAAGATATGTCACAATGCCACTCAAGCCCATGGCTTGGCAGAAGTCAGGAACCCCGCAAGCCCCCGAATTTAGTCGTTCAGAAAGAAAAACAAGTTAATAGAGACGCTTTTCGTCGAATCTTTAACTATTTCGAGTTTTCAAGCCCCTGACCAGAGCCAAGGGACCCTGTTGGGGGGAAATATCCAGATCATTAAATGGTCTATTTCAAAGATAACTTAAATTCCCCCCTTCCCGCCCAGTCATATCAAATCTGGGTTAACTACCCCCTTTTTTCTGGAAGCAGGGAACAGAGAACGGAAAACGGGGAGGGGGGAGCACCTTATAAGGGTAGGCTTTTTACAATTAAATGTTGGTGGAGGTGAGAGGGGGAAGACAAGGAGGGAAAGTAGACAAGGGAGGAAGACCGTACAAGAATAGTTCGGTTACAACTATTACAATAATCGAAGAAAACACCATTTTTCGTTTCGTTTGTATTATCTTCGAAGTCTACCTGTCTTCTAATCTCCCTTGTCTCACCCTCACCGAGAACCTTTGTAAAAAACCTACCCTTGTCAGGGGGGGAGCACAGGGCAACCCATCTAATTTTGCTTGACAAATTGCTCTTTGTATGTATCTCTCCCAAAGGCGATCGCTATTTGTCAGTGTTAAAGGTTTTGATGATTCTCGAATAAGGAAAGATAATGCTCCCGAAAATTTAGCAATTGTTCGACAAATTGCCCTCAATCTGTTTCATCAAGAAAAAATAGTTTGATAGCTTGGCGGGAATATCTATTAATTATTTAAAAGTTAATTCATATTTATATAAGTAAAATGAATCTGATAGCCGTTTAACCTGTCCCCATCGAAATTTTTGGGTCAGCCCAAATTTTTGGGATCAGCCAAATGCTTTTCTCACCTGATTTCTGGCGATTAGATGCGTTTGCCCTGGGGAGGAGCAGGGGAAGGAACCATGCCGAAAAAGACAACAAATTGATAAAGGGGGTTTTAGATCCAGATTCAGTATCACCTCCTCACCAGTCACCTTGACTGATGACACTAAGCAGGTGCTTGCCAGTTGTTAACCTAGTGCTAGGGTTTAAAATTTCTAAAGAGAAGAGATAGATCAACTGTAAGCGCAAGTGTAAGCGCAAGAGAAAATCAGCGCCGTCTCTTGTATTTAGATTAAGTAAACTATGATTGACAACAAAAAGCAGCCAGAAACTACGTTGGATCATCTAGAGGAGACCTCAGAATTGTCTGAAAAAGTAGAGAGCGAGAATTTAGCAAATCAGGAAGGAAATTTGTCCCTGGAACCTGATTCAGAGTCAATCTCCTCCGAAGCAACAGCTACTCCTGAGGCATCCCCCCAAGTCAGGGCAATTGATGAAGGGGAAGATATGCCAGCAGAACCAGAAAGCGCCGTTCAGCAGCCAGAGCAGATCATAGAAGCTTTTCAACAGGAAATTGCAGCCTTAAAACAGCAGCTCGAAGAGCAAACCCAACAAGCTGATGCTTTGAAAACACAATACATGCGGCTTGCGGCAGACTTCGATAATTTCCGCAAACGGTCTCTGAAAGAAAAAGAAGACCTTAAGCAGCAGGTGAAGGGCAATACTATAAATGAGTTATTGTCGGTAGTGGATAATTTTGAACGGGCGCGAACACAGATCAAGCCTGCTAACGAAGGGGAGATGGCGATTCACAAGAGCTATCAGGGGGTATACAAAAACCTCGTAGATAGCCTCAAGCGCATTGGGGTTTCAGCAATGCGTCCAGAAGGAAAACCGTTTGATCCCAATTTTCATGAAGCTGTGTACCAGGAACAGACAGATGAATATTCAGAGGGAACAGTGATTGAGCAAATGCTGCGGGGATATTTACTCGACGATCAGATTCTGCGTCACGCGATGGTTAAAGTTGCTGCTTCCAAGGAACCAGTGATAACCTCAGAAGAAGAAAATTCCGAAGAACAGGGCAATATAGATAGTAGGGGAAACTAATTTGATCGGCTGCATCAACGGTTCAAGGTGTCAGCCTCTAACATTCTCCACGGAGAAGATTGAGCCAGCCAAATTAATATTACTGGCAACTTCTCCGACTTTTCAATCCTCATCTTTGTTGCTATGGGAAAAGTCATTGGTATCGACCTAGGGACGACAAATAGTTGCGTCGCTGTTCTCGAAGGGGGTAAGCCCATTGTAGTAGAGAACAAAGAAGGCGGGCGAACAACCCCAAGTATAGTTGGATTTGGCAAGGCCAATCAGCGTCTAGTGGGTCAGTTAGCGAAGCGGCAGGCGGTTACCAATGCCGAAAACACCGTCTATAGCATCAAGCGCTTTATCGGGCGTCGTTGGGATGAGACCCAAATAGAACGAGGGCGCGTCCCTTATAACTGCGTTAAAGGTCGCGATGATACCGTAGATATCCAGATTCGGAACACTACATACACGCCCCAAGAAATCTCCGCTATGATTCTGCAAAAGCTGAAAGCTGATGCGGAAAACTTCCTGGGTGAATCGATCACTCAAGCGGTGATTACGGTGCCAGCCTACTTCACCGATGCCCAGCGACAGGCAACCAAAGACGCTGGCACTATCGCTGGCTTAGAAGTTCTGCGGATCATCAACGAACCGACAGCCGCCGCTCTCGCCTATGGGTTAGACAAGCAAGATCAAGAACAAAATATATTGGTCTTTGATTTTGGCGGCGGTACTTTTGACGTCTCTGTCCTCCAGCTCGGTGATGGTGTTTTTGAAGTTAAGGCTACCTCCGGCAACAACCATTTAGGTGGGGATGACTTTGATAATGTCATTGTTCGCTGGATGGTTGAAAACTTCCAAGGAAAAGAAGGCATTAACTTAGAGACTGATAAAATGGCGATTCAGCGCTTGCGAGAAGCTGCTGAAAAAGCCAAGATTGAACTCTCGAATATGGTAACAACCTCGATTAACTTACCCTTCATCACCGCCGATGAGACTGGACCAAAACACTTGGAAACAGAACTCTCTCGGTCAAAATTTGAAGAATTGGCAAGGGAGCTAATCGAGGGAACCATTCAGCCAGTGAACCAAGCTCTTAAAGACTGCGAGCTGAACCCCAATGAAATTAACCGGATTATCTTGGTAGGAGGCTCGACTCGCATTCCCTCTGTCCAAAAGACGATTCAGCGTTTTTTCGGCAGCAGGCAACTGGATCACTCAATCAATCCAGATGAAGCGGTAGCAATGGGAGCAGCAATCCAAGCTGGGGTTTTGGGGGGTGAAGTTGAAGATGTACTGCTGTTGGATGTTACCCCTCTCTCACTGGGCATCGAAACCTTAGGAGAACTCTTCACAAAAATCATTGAGCGTAACACTACCATTCCTACGAGTAAGTCTCAAGTGTTTTCCACCGCCGCAGATGGACAGACATCGGTAGAAGTGCACGTCCTTCAAGGGGAGCGGGCAATGGCTAAAGACAACAAGAGTCTGGGAAAATTCCTGCTCACGGGAATTCCCACCGCACCGCGAGGGGTTCCTCAAATTGAAGTCACCTTTGAAATTGACGTGAACGGGATTCTCAAAGTCGCCGCTCAAGATCAAGGTACAAGTCGGGAACAGAGTATCCTGATTACCAATACAGGGGGATTGAGTGTCAGCGAAGTGGAGCGAATGCGGCAAGAAGCAGAAAACTATGCTGAGCAAGACCTCCGCCGGATACAACTGGTTGAACTGGAGAATCAAGCAGATAACTTATTCTACAGCTATGAATTAACCATGAAAGAGAGCGGCGACTCAATCCGAGAAGAACTCAAGGTAGAAAGTCAGGAAAAAAAGACGCGGCTAGAAGCAGCACTTAAGAATTCTTCTATTAGCATAGAAGAAGTGAAATCAGTACTTGAAGACTTCCGACAAACCCTGTTGGCAATTGGTACTGATGTTTATAATAAAGCAAATCAAGGTGTGGATGAGGAGTTTGAAACCATTGAGGAGAAAACTTTGACCGAGTTGAGTAGAGATTTTCCAGATTCCTCTGAAACAGAGGAAGAGTTTAGTTTTGATTATGATAAGGACGAGACCATCACTGGTGACTATGAAGCCGTTGACTGATTTCCCATCCTCAGTCCTTATGATTTTCCTAGTCTGTAGTTGGCTACAGTCCATAGCCTAGAGTGCGACTAGGTTGTGCAGAATTTTGCTAAACCAACAAATCTAACCATTACTAACCATTACTAACGAAAAAGATCAGCGCTTTATGGCAGGCGACTACTATGAAATCCTCGGTATCTCCCGTGATGCAGGCAAAGAAGATATTAAACGTGCTTACCGTCGCCTTGCTCGGAAGTATCATCCGGATGTAAATAAAGAAGCAGGGGCGGAAGAGCGCTTTAAGGAAATCAATCGCGCTTACGAAATACTCTCAGAACCAGAAACTCGCGCTAGATATGACCGCTTTGGTGAAGCTGGTGTCGCTTCTGGTACTGGGGCTGGCTTCGATTACGGTGATATCGGTGGTTTTGCCGATATCTTTGAAAGTATTTTCAGTGGCTTTGGCGGAATGGGAGCTCAAACCACTTCACGCCGTCGCACCGGTCCGGTGCGGGGGGACGATCTGCGACTGGATTTGAAGCTGGAATTCCGAGACGCTATCTTTGGCGGCGAAAAGGAAATCCGCATTCCCCATTTAGAAACTTGTCAGGTTTGTAACGGCACTGGTGCCAAGCCGGGAACTGGGAGGCGTACCTGCCCCACTTGTGGTGGTACTGGTCAAGTCCGTCGTGCAACCCGCACTCCCTTTGGCAGTTTTGCTCAAGTGTCTGCATGTCCCACCTGTAATGGTGAGGGACAGATAATTGAGCAGAAGTGTGAGGCTTGCGGCGGTGCTGGTCGCAAACAAGAGACGAAGAAGCTGAAGATTACCATTCCCGCTGGTGTGGATAATGGTACCCGTCTGCGAGTTTCCCGTGAAGGGGATGCTGGATTGCGCGGTGGTTCCCCTGGAGATCTGTATGTCTATTTGTTTGTTGAGTCAGACGAAGAGTTTACCCGGGATGGCATCAACATCTATTCTGAAATTATGATTAGTTACTTGCAAGCAATTCTCGGCTGTCGCTTGAAGGTAAAGACCGTCGATGGGACTGAGGAGTTAACGATTCCAGCGGGAATGCAACCAAATACGGTGTTGACACTGGAAAACCACGGTGTACCGAAGTTGGGCAATCCAGTTAGTCGAGGCGATCACCTGATTACTGTTAAAGTAGAGATTCCGACTCGCATCAATGCTGAGGAACGAGAACTATTGGAGAAACTGGCTAAAATCAAGGGAGAGAGTACTGGCAAAGGTGGTCTGGAAGGATTTTTAGGAGGGCTGTTTCATAAATGAACAACCCAGCACTAACCAATCAAACTGAACAAGTGCCTGATGCCCAGCTAGATTTGCGGGGTACACCTTGCCCGATTAACTTTGTTCGTACAAAACTGCGCCTGCAGCAAATGACCCCTGGGTCTTTGTTAGAGGTCTGGCTCGATCCGGGAGAACCGATTGAACAGGTACCGGACAGTTTGGTTATGGAAGGTTACGAACTGGAAAAAATCGAGGATCGCACTGAGTTTTTTGCTCTGAGGGTGAGGCGTCCAGATGGGGGGACTACCGGACAAGGGCACAAGGGCACAAGGGCACAAGGGACGTTCTAATCAAAAACTCTTCTTTGTTCCACAAACCAAGGAACCAACCGAAAAATCCTCCCTCTATCTCCCCATCCCCCCATCTTCTCATCTCCCCATCTCCCCCTTCCGGACTACTCGGCACAGTTTTAGCTGTACAGGCAAATTTTTACCAAGTGCGGTTAGATAATCCGGGGAGCCATTTTTTACTCTGCACTCGTCGAACGCGCCTGAAAAAAATTGGGCAGAAGGTGATGGTAGGCGATCGCGTCCTGGTAGAAGAACCGGATTACGTGGATGGGCGAGGGGCGATCGCTGAGGTGTTACCCCGGAAAACGGAACTGAAACGTCCCCCCGTTGCCAACGCCGAGCAAATTCTCCTGGTTTTTTCCCTGGAAGAGCCAACCTTGGATGCTTGGCAATTGAGTCGATTTCTGGTCAAGGCGGAATCCACCACCTTAGACCTATGCCTGTGCCTGAATAAAACTGATTTAGTCACTTCGAGACAACAGCAGCAGTGGAAGAAGCGTCTGGGTGAGTGGGGTTATGAACCCGTATTTATTAGCGTCGCTACTAACAGGGACCTGGATCAACTAATTCGCCACCTGAATCGGAAAATCACCATCCTCGCTGGACCTTCAGGGGTGGGCAAATCGAGTCTGATTAACCAGCTACTTCCTACTGTCAATCTGCGGGTGGGAGAAGTGTCTGGCAAGCTCAACCGGGGTCGCCATACGACTCGCCACGTCGAACTATTTGAGCTTCCTGGCAGTGGTTTGGTCGCGGATACTCCTGGCTTTAATCAACCCGATCTCGACTGCGATCCCGCGAATTTAGCTCTGTACTTCCCAGAGGCAAGACAGCGACTCGAAGGGGGGAAGTGTCAGTTTAGTGACTGTCTGCATCGAGATGAGCCTAACTGTGTGGTGCGGGGAGATTGGGAGCGCTATGAGCATTATCTGAAATTTTTAGCAGCAGCGATCGCGCGGCAAGAAGCTCTCCAACAGATGCCTGATGAAGAATCGAGTCTGAAGTTGAAAATTAAAGGTTCTGGTCAGCATCAGTACGAACCGAAGCTAGAGAGCAAAAAATATCGGCGTCGTTCCCGCCGAGGAAGACACCAAACACTGCAAGAGGGAGTGCGACATCAAACACTTGAGGAACTTTACGAAGAAGTAGATTGACTTGAATTTAACTGGAGATGGGTTCAGAGTGAAGTTGAGAGGGTTGAATTAGAAGAGCAAGGGGCGATCGTCCTTTTTAAATTCACTCTGCTGCCGATCCCAAGGTTTCAAAAAAACTCATGCTCGGTGCAAAGAAATAATCTCCTCCTTTCATTGTCACCCATTTGGTGAAGTCAGCCTGTATCTTGCCTGGCCTTCCCCAAGAATTAGGCCAACTATAACTTTCTGTCTTGTCACCTTGTCCGATAATCGGATCGGCCCCTACCCCACGCTCAACAAAATCCTTAGCATTTGACCAATTTGCCTGCATGAAAATGAATTGATTGCCTAGATCGGCTTGAAAACACAAAAACAGCAATCCCGATCCCGTTTCTCCTGCTTGATCGGGATTTGCTTCACCGTAACTAATGGCTCGTCGAGCAATACGGTGCATTTTCTCATTGTCTAAATCATCAGGGGACTCTCCACGAGGATTAGTTTTGCGGATATGAGCATGAAAAGGACATTTCAACGCTTGTGCATCTGCCTTATAGTCAAAGTTGTTCGTGGTGTTCGGGTTTTCCATTGGAGTTTTGGAGTCAACAACTGGAGTTCCATCTTTAAAGCGACCCACGGTATAAGCTCCAGCTAGTTCTTCGTCAGTTTGCTTTCCTAATGTTTCCGCAAGTTGCTTCACACCAGCCTTAAACCCCGGAACATTTTGTTCGAGTTTCCGGTATACCAAATAACTGCCGTAACAACATTCTCCTTTCCCTAAAGGATCTTCTACTAAAACCAGGTTGAGAGGTGCTCGTGGGTCCCATTTTTCAAAAGCATTCTCATGGCTTTTTTCCCGCTTTCTGGCTTCCTCAATCTCCCTTTTCATAAACAATGGCTGACTAACTCCATCCCGAAACCCAAAATGTTCGATGGCTGGAGATTGGTTATCGCCCATCCGTTCTCGTAGAACAAAGCCAAATTCCCGATGAGTGATTTGCTTGTCAACAATATCTCTCAGGTCAACTTCAATACTTTCTGCTAACTTTTCAAGGTTATTTTCACTATCATAAGCGAGTAGAACTAAGGCATGAAATTTGTTTTGGAAATTATCTTCCCAATCGTCAACTTGTGGGTCTCTCAAAAGCTCCAGGGAGTTTGGGTCTTGCATCCCACCTCGGAAATATACGTTGTTAGGGACATCACTGTATGAAAAACCCAAGTCCATATACCCTTTCATAGACAAGAAAAAGTTGACAAACGGCTTGTCTTCTCCTGTTTCGCGATAATTTTTAGCTTGCTGGTATTGTTGGT
Organism: Xenococcaceae cyanobacterium; assembly: GCA_051439465.1. Taxonomy (GTDB): domain Bacteria; phylum Cyanobacteriota; class Cyanobacteriia; order Cyanobacteriales; family JBFRWF01; genus JBFRWF01. The sequence continues at coordinate 45,140 of JBFRWF010000021.1, forward strand.
AAGCTGAAGTCACGCGATCGCGTCCGAATTTGCCAATCCATTTTTTTGCTTCCTCTGCCTTCTCTTTTTTGAAGGTTATGAACAAATGAATACTGCGATCTCGTCCATGGGACTTGAGAATGTTACCCTGGATTGCTTCTAGTAACTTTTTGTGTTTCCCCACTTCTGGGTCTACTTCAACGATCTGGGTAATATCAATTGGGCAGCTCATATTTCGCAAACTCCTATAGGTAACGGTGTATTGATGGATGAAAGGATGAAAAGGAGATGATTTCTCCCTAGGCATAAGGGAAGTAGCAGTGGAGCAATAGACTTCTCCAAATCTTCAGTTTAGATCGAAGTACTTTAGCATTCTTGTTGAAGAAGCCTATTGCTGTTTCAAATTAGTCTTAGGCTGGTTCGTGTAAACCAACGATTTTTGCATGGGAAGGCATCCCAGAGCCACTGACGTAGAAGAGCATATAGTAACCTGGTGGTGTAAACAAGCGATTATCTGGGGCAGTAAACTTGAGTTGAGTTTTCCCATTTACTGTAGAAACGCTCTCTATATTAAGTCCCTCGAATCGCTGTCCAGCATCAAAGGAGTGAGTGACACTACCCAATTTGATCAACACTAAAGATTCTTGATCTCCTGCCGAACGATGAGTGACCTCGATCGTATTCTCGGTACTGTATTCCAATTCCAAAATTTCGGTTTCAATTTCTGGGCGCTCAGTTGAACCAAACAGATAAGGCGGATAGAAAATCGCGTGACGGTAAACTTCAGCAGATAGAAAATAGGTCCCTTTCGAGGCAAACTCAAAATCCCTGATCGTAGCTGTTTCCACTTCTCCATTGCTATAGCGAGCAGCTCGAGATGGATTGCCTCCCATCACCAGCACCCGTGCATCCGGTAGTAACAAAGCGGTATTATGATACATCCGTGCTTCGTCATCCGGGTTCATCAGTTTAGTGCTGAAACCGTCGCTCGAACCGTCAGGAGTCATCAGAGTAGGGTTAAAAACTGGGCGATGTTCGGCATAATTGCCCCCATTAACAATCAAAATTTGCTTGGTGGGTAAGACAACAGCCAATTCCATCGCTCGCGTCCCGTAACGTCCTAAATTGGATGCTTGTTTCTCGTACTCATATTTAGGAGGGTAACTATTGGGATCGGTTTTTTGCAGGATGTCTTCGTCAACGTGAGATAAGTAATTTTCATAGAGATCCCAGTCACCTTTTTGGGTTGCTTGATCAAAATCATTTGGAGCATTCCAACGCTCAACATCTGCAGACATACTGGAACCCTCAATAGCATATTTACCTGGTCCAAAACTGATATCGTTAGCACCAACAAGTCCACCGTACAAAAGCACGTCACCATTTTCAGATGTTGGATCTAAGGAGGCAGTTCCGTAAACTTTAGTCACTCCTTCGCGTTTTGGTCCAGGTTCAAAGGTGATCTCATAAGTGTCGTAATTGTTCTTGGTAAAGGTCATAAAATAGCTGCGGAAGCTCATATGTTTGGGAAGAGTATCTTTTCCGCCTCCATCTCCAGTGATTAAAAACGTATCTTCTTTCTCCTTAGAGTTTTTTACTGGAAAAATTCGTGGATAAAGGTCGATGTAATCAGGCGTGTAAATTTCCTCCTCGTCTGGGCGCATTAGGGTTTGAAAGGGGCTGTTTTTCTTGTCGCGAATGTCGATCGCTTGCCACTTCTTACTGTTTCTTAAATTAGGATTGTAAATTTCGACTATTGAGTTGACTTCATTGAATTTATCCGCAGGCAATCCAGAAACTATCGCGATAGCACCATCACTCAGAGGAATGAGAGTTGGATACCAGCGACCATCTTCCATGGTATGAAAATGAGTGCCTTCTGGAGTCTCATCCCATGTCTCGCTTTTCCAGTCAAATACATTGACAAATTTTCCCCCTTGGAATTTAACTCCAGGATAATAAAGTCGTGTTCCTCCCGCAAACATGACATTGCCATCCGACAAATGTAGATGTCCTGAACAAAAGAGATCATTGGGTTCGTTGTCTTGAAGAGGAGTTATTGGTGAATCAATTCGCTTGAAGGGATTGGAGACAAAGTTATGTTCTTTCCTTGTATAGAAGGGATCTGATAGGGACGGAGTAAAAATATTTGTATTATTGACAACATCATAATTGCCAGTATCGATATTGTCTTGAATTGTGCCATCGTCACCTACACGGTTGCGGTTGCTGCTCCCGTTAGCAATTAAAACTTTATTACTGGGTAACAAAATAGCATGGACTGCCTGCATCCGATCTTTTTCATCTTGTGGCATGGGCAACATGTACCAAGCCCCCATTTCTTCAGGACATCCCTCATAAGTTAGGATAGTGGAGCTGTACGCATCCCCAATAGCTTTCCTCAACTGTTTTTCCAGGGGGCTTGGATCGCCGCTTGAACAAATTTCAGAAGCAACAACTTTCTGAATGGGAAGCGACCAGAGGCTGATTACAGTAACAAAAGCCACACAAATCAAAATCAATCGCTGCCAGAGCGATCTCCTGTGCTGTTTGCTTATCTTACGTTCACTAATAGTTTGAGTGCTCCCATGTAATAGCACCCTGTTTCTATTGAAGAGAAGTATTGTCATCCTTTAGACCTCTTTGTTATGTTTAACTCATCTCTGCTAACACCATAGTACTCTGTCAAGCTTGTTTTGAGTCAGAAACTCTTTCCAAATGTTGAGCAGATTGGTTGCCTTGTGCCGACCGCCGTTTGCTTTTCCCCAGATCACCCGATCGCCAAAGGATATGGCTGCCGCGCCAACTACTTCTTTCCCACAGAGACCTCAAAAAACAGACCTCTAACGAACAAGCTCAACCGCAGCCGCTTCGCGACTCGGTTAGCTTTTCTCCCGCTGCTTTTCGGCTGTCGGTTGCAGCGGTAGAAATGTCGCTAGCTACGCTAATAGGGTTCCCGAAGACTGAAGAGAAGCAGGATTTTAGTTTAATTGACAATGCCTATGTGATTGATGTAGAAACTTTAGCGGAATTAGTCTTTACTCTCAATGTCAATTAACTCAAAAAAATCTGGTCTTTGCCAGTTAAAAACTATGAGAATGCCGAAAAATTAAGATCAACTTTATCACGAAAGTTTTGGAAAGCAATTAGCCCTGAAAATCGGGAAGCAATTCTTCAAGCTGCTAGTCTAGTTCAAAGGCGATTTGACGAAAAGTTAGGCTGGTTAAAGGAATATAAAGATTCCTTAATTAAGTGGAGTATAATGTTAGAAATAACAAGAAACATTGAGACAAACTTAAAAATGGAGGGACTTAATAAACAGTCATTACCTGAATTGTCCTCACTCTTGAGTTGTGATTCTATTCCTGCTAATGTCGCTATTTTATGCAAAAAAATCCGAGATTATCTGCTCAAACAGACTGCTGTCATTCAAGATGATACATCCTTCTTAGCAACTTCTGATATTCTTGAATCACTCTGAGGTAAATATAAGTTTTTTTCTCGCAGATGTCCTCTTCAAGAATTGGGACGAATGATTTTAACCATTCCTTTAGCTACCCTGAATTTTACGGTTGATTTAATCAAACAAGCCTTGGAATCTATCACTTCTGTGGATGTTAAGACTTGGTCAGACCAACTTTTTGGGCTATCGATGCTCTCGAAAAGAAAAATGGTTTTTTCCTCCCTTGAGAGGATTGACAGAAAAAGTGCATGAATTACTTTGGCAACTTTTCCCACAGATTCAACACCCTAGTGCAGAGCTCCTCCCCCCCCCCATATCAGGTTGATTTTTTATTCAACGAGCGTACCGAAGCAATTATTTTTTTTACTCGCCCGCGAACTAAATTCTCAACTAAGTATTTTGACTCACACTTGGACCTCGACAAGACTTTAATTGAGACGGTGTGACACTGACGGGGTGCGGAATGTGAGCCGTTAGGTTTTCAATGTTAATCAAAAGATTTGTCAATCAATCAGCTTACCCCCTGTTACCTGTTGCGCCCAGCCGACAACGTCGACGCTGGGCGCACTGTTGCCTGTTGCCTTTTGAGTAGCGTTTTGATTCACAACCGAAATAGGACTGCTATATAGCACGCATCCCCTTTATTCAGAGGAGCGGGGAGCAATAAAGAACTTATACAAAAGGTAAAGTACAACTCCCAAGATAGCGATACTCAGCAGTGAGGCAACCAGCCGCAAGACTGTATTCAGCAGGGAAAAACCTACGACCATCGTCACTACGACTACCGCCACTCTCCCAGGGGTGGGGAGACTGTTAAACCAGTCTCTAATTTGGGTGAGGAAACTTTCTATCTGTTGAGATTTTTGGGTCTGGGGCTGCGGTTGTCCCGATTTAGTCTCCCTCGCTGGAGACGGGGAAGAGGATTGGTTGATTTCCGCCTCTAGCTCTTGGAATTTACGCTCCCAGTCTTGGTTTTCTTGAGTATTCATAGGGATTTTGGATTGGGGGTTTTGAATTAAATAAATCAGCAAAACTTCTGAGGATAAGGTATAGCTTAAATATTGCAACGCAGAAAATTCTTAATCTTCTAGCTGCTTTACTGAAACTTCCACTGCTTCCACATCAATGGTTCCAGGAGGTGTCAAGCGGTGAAAATGTCCAGATTCCACCTTAAGAGGCTCTCCACAATTAGGGCATCGGCACTCAGTCCTGTTAAATCCAGTGAATTCGTAGCTACAAACTGGACATTGGTCTTCAACCAGATTGCGTTGTAACCACCAGCGAAACCCCAACCAAGCGATGACTGGCATGAGCAGCAGCAAAGCTATCAGAATTAAAAAACTCTTGACCAGCCAGCCCAAACCAACGGATCCTAGCAACAAAACAGTCAGCAATAGGGGAAGTAAACAGCCGAAACCAGAGTTATTAAACCAAAACAGCTTGGGGGAATTGTCATTCACGGCATTCTCCTAGATGTTAATCGATCATCTCCATCCTAGTGAACTCTCTCCCTAGGGACAACTGTTGACGGCTCCCCTCCCTGCTATCGCTTCGAAGGGGATTCCGGGAATTGATCGCTCAACTCCCCTGCACTAACAAGAACGAAAATAGATAGCTAAACACCTTGTAGTCTAGTCTATCCGGGGGCTTGAAATAAGGATGCTACGCTTTCTTTTTTCTCCACGATGAATCTGGGGGCACCAGTCCACAATTTTTCTTGGGTCAAAACAAGTCAAAAGTCAAAAGTCAAGGGGAAAGACTTTCCCCTTTTCTTCGCGCTCCCCCAATTTTTGGTCAAGCACGCGCTAGAATCCCTAATGAATGCAATCACCAGAGCTTAACTGATAAGGAGACATTCCATGTTTCTCGATGAACTCAAACCAATTATTAAAGAACTAACTCAGCAGCCAGTTGCTTTTATGGGTGGGTTCTTTTCTGGTGTGTTTCGGCTGAAACTATCGGAAAATCCACTGAAAAGCTGGCTGGAGCAACAGGGGGTTACTACTTTCTATACAGATATCCCTGATAACGGTAGTGGTCCTCAGTCGATTTCCATTGATTGAAGTTCTCTCCCCCTCTCCCCTGATGTCTCAACCGAAAATATTTAAGTAGGTGGGCAAAAATAAATATAAAACTCGGATGAGGTGTTAGGTGTTAGGTGTTAGGGTTAGCTGATCCGAAGTTCCCCTTTCGGGCCCTTGTTCTCTATCCCCTGTTCCCTATTCTCTATCCCCTGTTCCCTGTTCCCTGTCCCCTGTTCCCTGTCCCCTGTTCCCTGTTCCCTGTTCCCTGTTCCCTGTTCCCTTAATTTGACCGACCTACTTATGTCCTACTACTTAGGGACGGGAAATATCACAGTTTAACTTCAATATCAACACCGGCAGGCAAATCCAGTTTCATCAGAGCATCAATGGTTTTTGAAGAAGGCTGGTAAATATCAATAATTCTGCGGTGAGTGCGAGTTTCAAAATGTTCCCGCGAATCCTTATCAACGTGGGGCGATCGCAGGAGACAGTAGATTTTACGCTTTGTCGGCAAAGGAATCGGACCAATTGCTGTAGCGTTCGTCCGGTTCGCCGTATCCACGATCTTCTCGCAAGATGTATCGAGTAAGCGGCGATCAAAAGCTTTAAGGCGAATGCGAATTTTTTGTTGCTGAATCGTTGCCATTTTTAGTTGTCCAGGTTCGGTTGGTTATTTGTCAGTTGTCAAATGCTATTGACAGAGTGACCAGGAAATTCAGAATTCAGAATTCTGAATTTTGAATTCAGAAAAAAGTTTTCTTGGGTTTTGTTGTCAAGACTGCAGCGGAGCAGAAAAGCCCATTGACATTCTGTCACTCATCTGCTCCGGCTGCTTAAGTTCGTTGTTCTACTTTACGATTTTAGAGACAACTCCGGCTCCGATGGTGCGTCCACCTTCCCGGATAGCAAAGCGCATTCCTTGCTCAATGGCAATTGGGCTAATCAGCTCAACTGTCATTTTAATGCGATCGCCAGGCATCACCATTTCCACAGCACTGCCATCGTCTGCAGTGTAGTCTTTAATCGTCCCGGTAACATCCGTGGTACGGACATAAAACTGGGGACGGTAATTCTTAAAGAATGGAGTGTGCCGACCACCTTCCTCCTTAGTCAGGACATACACTTCCCCCTCAAATTGCGTATGAGGGGTAATTGAACCAGGCTTAGCAATCACCATCCCCCGTTCAATGTCATCCTTGGCGATGCCCCGGAGCAACACCCCGACGTTATCCCCAGCTATTCCTTCATCCAGAATCTTCTGGAACATTTCCACCCCCGTCACTGTAGTGCTGCGAGTGTCTTTGATGCCGACAATTTCAACGGTTTCACCCACCTTGATTTTGCCCCGCTCAATCCGACCTGTAGCAACAGTACCGCGACCAGTGATGGAGAAGACATCTTCCACTGCCATCAGAAAAGGCTTATCAATATCCCGCTCTGGAGTAGGAATGTAAGAGTCTACCTTATCCATGAGATCGAAGATTTTATCGACCCACTCATCATCACCCTTATTAATATTAGGGTTGTCAGCCAGGACGTCCAGAGATTTCAGAGCAGAACCGGAAACGATGGGAATGTCGTCACCAGGGAACTGGTATTCACTCAGCAGCTCGCGAACTTCCAGTTCCACCAGTTCCAGGAGTTCTTCGTCATCAACTTGGTCTTGCTTGTTCAAGAAGACGACCAAATTGGGTACCCCTACCTGCCTTGCCAGTAGGATGTGTTCGCGGGTTTGAGGCATGGGACCATCAGCAGCAGACACCACCAGAATTGCACCATCCATCTGAGCAGCCCCGGTGATCATGTTCTTCACATAGTCAGCGTGTCCTGGACAGTCTACGTGGGCATAGTGGCGGTTTTCGGTTTGATACTCTACGTGGGCAGTGTTAATCGTGATACCCCGCGCTTTTTCTTCCGGAGCCGCATCAATTTCCTCGTACTTCCAGGTTTTTCCCGTACCCATTCCAGCTAGAGCCAGCGTAATTGCTGCAGTTAAGGTTGTTTTGCCGTGGTCTACATGACCAATCGTGCCGATATTGACGTGGGGTTTAGTTCGTTCAAACTTTGCGCGTGCCATGAATTAACTGTTCCTTTTCTTATTCCGCTTCGTGGTATCAGTTGTCAGTTGTCAGTTGTCAGTTATCGATTATCAGTTATCAGTTATCAACTGTTCACTGGTCAGCGATCGCTGACCACTAACCACTGACAAAAAACCAGGATATAACGCAATTGACCTAGATACTTCTAAATTATGCGTTCCCTTGATTTTTAGTTATTATCGCTTCAGCCACATTGCGAGGCACCTCACCATAGTGACTGAACTCCATTGAGAAGATACCCCGACCTTGGGTTTTTGAGCGAATATCTGTGGCGTAACCAAACATTTCTGCCAGGGGAACCTTGGTAGATACTTTGGCAAGACCATTTTCAGAATTCATACCTTCAATATGACCCCGACGGGAGTTTAGGTCGCCTATAACATCCCCGAGGAAATCTTCAGGGACGTCCACCTCAACTTTCATTATTGGCTCTAATATTACCGGAGATGCCTTCAATGCAGCATTCCGAATTGCCATAGAGCCAGCAATCTTAAATGCCATTTCTGAAGAGTCTACTTCGTGGTAAGAGCCATCAACCAAGGTCGCTTTCAGGTCAATGAGAGGATATCCAGCCAGAATACCTGATTCGCAGGATTCTCTGATGCCTTGTTCCACAGCAGAAATGTACTCTTTCGGTACAGCACCGCCAACAATCTTCGAGACGAACTCAAAGCCACTAGCGGCTTCTCCCGGTTCTAGTTCAATCACGACGTGACCATATTGACCTTTACCACCGCTCTGGCGAATAAATTTGCCTTCAGCGTTGGCGGCTTGGCGAATAGTCTCCCGGTAAGCGACCTGGGGTTTACCCACATTGGCTTCTACCTTAAACTCTCGCAGCATCCGGTCAACCAGAATTTCCAGGTGCAGTTCACCCATACCCGCAATCACAGTCTGATTAGTTTCTGAATCTATACTCACCCGGAAGGTAGGGTCTTCGTCAGATAAGCTTTGGAGAGCTTTGGAGAGCTTCTCCATATCCTGCTTAGTTTTCGGTTCTACCGCCACGGAAATCACCGGTTCAGGGATAAAGAGAGATTCCAAATTTATGGCATTCTCTTCATCACAAAGAGTATCTCCGGTAGTGGTCTGTTTCAAACCAACAGCAGCCCCTAAGTCACCAGCTCGCAGCTCATCGACGTCAATCCGCTCATTGGATTTCAACACAATCAGGCGGGAAATCCGTTCTTTCTTTTGCTTGGTTGAGTTGTAGACATAGCTACCCTTTTGCAAGACTCCAGAGTATACTCTCAAGAAGGTCAAGCGTCCGTAGGGATCTGCAGCAATTTTGAAGGCAAGAGCGGAGAATGGTTCTTCGTCGTCAGCTTTTCTGATTTCTTCTGTCCCATCTGCCAGGCTTCCTTTAATTGGTCGAACCTCAATGGGAGCGGGGAGATAATCCACCACTGCGTCTATTAAGAGCTGAACGCCTTTGTTTTTAAAGGCTGAACCACAAAGCACGGGTACGATTGAACCCTCAATGGTGCCTTGATGCAGACCTTTCCTAATCTCCTCTTCGGTAAATTCGGAGCCTTCTAAGTATTTCTCTAGCAGAGCTTCGTCAGTTTCTGCTACGGCTTCAATGATCTTGGTACGGTATTCAGTGGCCTGTTCTAACAACTCCTCAGGAATCTCGCCGTCTTCAATCTCTTGGCCGAGGTCATCCTTGTAAATCTTGGCTCGCATCCGCACCAAGTCTACAATCCCATGGAAGTCGCTTTCAGCGCCAATGGGAATTTGGATTGGCACTGCGTTGGCTCGCAGTCGATCCTTGATTTGCTCGTAAACCTTGAAGAAGTTCGCCCCGGTTCGATCCATCTTATTAATGAAGGCAATCCTAGGCACTTGGTATCGGTCTGCCTGTCGCCACACAGTCTCCGATTGAGGCTGGACACCTCCCACTGAACAGAACACTGCAATCACACCATCTAACACCCGCATAGATCGTTCGACTTCGATGGTAAAGTCAACGTGACCGGGTGTATCAATGATATTAATCTTGTGATCGCGCCAGCTTGTGGTAATGGCAGCAGCAGTGATGGTAATCCCTCGCTCCCGCTCCTGCTCCATCCAGTCCATAATGGCTGTGCCTTCATGGACTTCACCTATTTTGTGAGCTATCCCGGAATAGAACAGGATCCGTTCGGTCGTTGTTGTCTTGCCCGCGTCTATGTGAGCCGCGATTCCGATATTGCGTACTCTCTCCAGCGGGATACTACGTGCCACAGTTACCTCCTTCGTCTTGCAAAGCAAGTGTTAATATCTTTACTATTTGTTTACACTATTTACAATTCTATACTTTTCTTCGTTAAAATTTTCCAGCGGCAGAGTGAGGTAGGAGCGAAGCATTAGCGCAGATTTTGCGCAGTAATTACCAACACATTTATAGTTCCAAGTTTCGCAGAAAAATGCGCAAACTCGGTTTTATACTTCGTTGGCATAGCTAACTGGGGGAACTTCACCCTTTCTACTTCCTCGGCACAAAACTTTCTGGAAACCTTTCTTGCTAGGTTATAGGCATCCAGAAAATACTGAAACTTTAGCTAAACTGGCGAGAAGCCCCACGTCCTACCTGAACTGCGTTAGCAGCGACGAAGTCTACTGCGCCAGCAGCGACGAAGTCTACTGCGTAGCAGCGACCAAGTCTACTGCGCTCTTCTGCGTCGTCAGGCTAGGGAGGCGTGGTCTGAACGCCAGCCAGACGCTAATTTTAAAAGCGTCCCATCCAATGGATGTAGTTTCCTTCGCCAAAGTTATTCCCAGGTTTCTTAGATTACCTGGAAATAGCGGTATAGTTTTTCTTTTTGTGCGCTAGGCGAGCTTAGAGCACAAAACCTCAAGTGCTAATTAAAGCTTGCCCAAAAAGGCTTGGCCTGAGATTCTCAGTTAGGGATGGTACACTATAGATGCTATATCTATTGATATCAGCAGAGCGGGTCATTCATTGGCTAAGCTATGCTTGGCTCATGAATTTATTTAGTTAATTCCAGCTCCATACGTGTTTATTAAGCCTCACGCCTAATAAAGCGTTTATGAAGCTTGCATCCTTTCGGATACTTATAGATTAACAGAATCCAAAATTACAAGCAACTGCTACAAGCCCCCTGAGTGGCGACTGGAAACAATACGCGAATGCTTCGCCCATAAGATGCCCCTAGGGTTTTTTGAGGCTCCACGAGCACTGGATTTAATATCTGTAGTGCGCGAAAGCCTTGTTTGCTTCTGCCATCCGGTGGGTTTCTTCCCGTTTGCGAATCGCGTTTCCAGTTTCGTTGGCAGCATCCATAATCTCGTTTGCCAGCTTGCTCGTCATAGTACGACCCCCTCTAGATCGGGAAAATTGGATCAGCCAGCGCAGTGCCAAGGTAGTTCCCCGTCCCTGACGAACTTCCATTGGTACTTGATAGGTGGCTCCTCCAACCCGGCGAGCCTTGACTTCTACTAAAGGTGTCAGATTGCGCACTGCTTTCTCAAATACTTCTAGGGCATCGCTTCCCGTGCGTTCTCCCACAGTTTTGAGCGCGTCGTAGACAATCCTAGAGGCTAGGGATTTTTTCCCACTACGCATGATTCGCCGTATTGTCATGCTGACTAGACGGCTGTTGTACACCGGATCTGGGGTGACTGTACGTTTTTTTCTAACTGTGCGACGAGACATTGTTACTTAATAATTTTCTTCATTTCGATATCGTGTTATCCCACGGCTACCTTGATAATTGTACTGCGTCAAGGGACTATTGGCATACCATGAGAACCAAGTATGTCAAGGTAAGGTCAAGACTATTTAGGACGCTTCGTCCCGTACTTAGAACGACCCTGACGCCGATCCTTTACCCCAGTTGCATCTATGGTACCGCGTATGATATGGTATCTCACTCCTGGCAAATCTTTGACCCGACCACCGCGAATCAAAACAACGGAGTGTTCTTGTAAGTTATGGCCAATGCCTGGGATGTACGCAGTCACTTCAAACCCGGAAGTTAGACGAACCCTTGCCACTTTCCGCAGCGCTGAGTTCGGTTTTTTCGGTGTGGTTGTGTAGACTCTCGTGCAGACTCCCCGACGCTGTGGACATTGCTTTAGCGCCGGTGATTTGGTTTTCTTCTGTGCTTTAGCACGTTCGGTGCGAATGAGCTGCTGAATGGTGGGCATGAGTTGAGTTAAAGCGAGACCAGGCTCTTGCTCAAGGCAAAATGGTTGACAAATTTCTATTATACCGACACAAGAATGGGCGTGTCAATATTTTTTTTTCAAACGCGACTTGACTTAAGATTCTACGGAAAATGATTGACCGCAGCCACAGGTAGCAGAGGCATTAGGATTGTGGAAGCGAAAGCAACCGCCCATGAGATCTTCTGAGTAATCTAACTTCAGACCTTTGAGACAGGGGTAACTTTGCTCGTCTACAACAACAAAGATCCCGTTACTTTCGCCGACGCGATCGCTTGGCTTTATTGCTTCGTTGAGTTCAAAAGTATAAAATAACCCAGAGCAGCCGCCAGTTTTCACGCCTATACGAAAGTGGCTGTCTAGTTTTTGACAACTAGACTGTAAACGTCTAATTTCGTTAGCAGCAGCTTGACTGAGATGAATCATTCAGAAAAGTCGTCTAAAACCGGACTCATAAGTCAATGTTACACCAATTTAAGAGGAGGCGATCTCAATTTGAGATTTTGGCTGCAGGCAATCGCCCTATTTGAACAAAGTCCGCCTTTGCTGACATATCCTTAGATTAGTCGCGAGCGTAGTCATCTTGAAAGCGAATGATGTCATCCTCTCCCAAATATTCCCCATTCTGAATTTCAATTAATACCAACTGAATCACCCCTGGATTTTCGAGACGGTGAGGAGTGCATTGGGGAACATAGGTTGATTGATTGCTGCCCAAGATTTCCTCTCGATCGCCACAAATAACCTTAGCCGTGCCGGAAAGAACAATCCAGTGCTCACTCCGGTGATGGTGCATTTGTAAGCTAAGGCGGTGTCCAGGGTTGACTTCAATCCGCTTAATTTTGTATCCTGGCCCTTCTTCAAGGGTAGTGAAGGAACCCCAAGGACGTATTTCTGTAGCAGGGACTCCTGGTTGGGAAACAGATGGGGGTATTGTGGGAGTTGGAGAAACTTCTCTAAACTGAACCATAATTTTCTTTCCTAAAAACCTTGGCGGTGAGAGGATGAAGACTGATCGAAGCAGATCCTTGACAACCTTAACCTTTGTGACTCCAAGATAGCAGATGAAATTAGAATACTCCGGACAGTTTTTAGCGTCATGCTAAACTAAAGCTGCCTCCATTGAGTTCAGCGGTTTGGGCCATGACTGTTTCCACCCACCAAAGTCCAACTGAGATTTTCTATGCCGACTCCGATGGTGAACCTATGGCTGAGAGCGATCCCGCACGAGATTATCTAATCTATGGTGTTGAAGCGCTCGATCTTTACTTCCAAGAACGGAATGATGTTTACGTATCCGGTAACCTATTCATCTACTATCGCAAAGGGGAACCAAATGTTTTTATTGCCCCTGATGTCTTTGTGGTCTTTGGTGCGAGCAAAAAAAAGCGAATGAGCTACAAAGTTTGGGAAGAAGAAGGGAAAGTACCTAGTTTTGTGCTTGAAGTGACCTCCAAAACCACTAAAAAGATGGATGAGGAAGACAAACCTCAGACCTATGCCAAGATGGGAGTTTTAGAGTATTTCCAGTATGACCCAACCGGTGATTACTTAAAGCCAGTGCAACTCAAAGGCTCTCGGCTGATACAAGGCAAGTACCAGCCCATTACAGGGGATGTGCTTGCAGATGGAACCTTTTCCCTCTATAGTCAAACGTTGAAGCTAGATTTGTGTCTGAGGGCCGGAGAACTACGGTTTTATGTTCCTGAAACGAACAGAAAGCTGTTGAGTTACAAGGAGACGGAGGAGGCGCGACAAGCAGAAGCTCAGGCACGACGGGATGCTGTTCCCCGATTGTTAGAGTTAGGGTTGAGTGTGGAGCAGATTGCAGTAGCCCTAAGTTTATCAGCCGAAGAAGTGAGACAGCTTATTAGGTGAGTGAAGTTGGAACAGCGATGGGCGTTTAAACTCCACCTAGGACATCGGTCAAGTATTCAGACTTGACCCAATGTTGTGGTTGTGGATATAGGATTTGGGTTTAAGGGTTGGTTAAGTGTATGGGCCCATAGAACGCGGATGACGCGGATGACGCGGATTATCACGGATTTTGCTCGCCAACACTTGGGGAGTACCTGATTGCAGATCACCTCTTTTTTGTCAACCCTTATTTCTTGACCGA
>JBFRWF010000022.1:0-3600 GCA_051439465.1 Xenococcaceae cyanobacterium
TTCCTGTACGATTAGCTGTTGAGGTAGTTAGTTCTAGCTCCATAAAGCGAGATTATGAGGAAAAACCTCTTGAGTATGCTAATAAAGGCATTCCTGAATATTGGATTGTTGACCCAATAGAAAATAAGGTGACTGTTCTTTTGTTAGAGAGAGGAACTTATCAGGAGAGAGAATTTACAGCTTTTGAGCAGATTGTCTCCCGGACTTTCCCAGAACTGAATCTGACAGTAGAGCAAATGTTGTCAGTTTAGGGGCGATCGCTTCTTCGCAACTTGATGAGGTTAATCTTAATGGTTCTACCGAAACCCCGAATTACTACCGTGGAAGATTGAGCGCCCACATTCCCTATGGATAAGCGACTAACAGTTATAGAGAATCGTCTTGAGGACTGGAAACCCTTAACAATTAATAGGAGGGTGGATATGGCTCACCCTAATGACACCCATCAACTCAACAAAAGGTTACTTTTGTTGAACAACCCACCGCACCTCAAAGAGACGAGCGATCGCCCCAAGTAGCTCATTCAACAATACAGCCCAGAATGTTGAACTACCCGACGCTGCAATCGAGCGGGGAGCGATCGCTAACTTCTTAAGATTCTTTTCCAATTTTGGCTCCAGAATACTGGGCAAAATGGAAGTCAAGCGTAAGTTGGAAAGATGTCGGCACCAAAAGATAATAGGAAAATTATGAATACAAGCACAATCGCCAAGCAACCCAACCATCAGTCATCTGGCTCTACCGACTCCGATCAACCAGAAGAATTTTTTCTGACAGTTAGTGATTATCTTGAGAATTTGCACTCAAGACTTAAGAACAACAAGAAACTTTCTCCTGAGATTCAGTCCGAATTAGGTAGCTTAATAATTCTCTTAAATGATTTGAAAGAGATAGAGACTGCTCTTCCGAAAATACAGAGCGGAGAAGAGCAGGAAAAAGAGCAGGAAAAAGAGCAGAAAAAAGAGCAGGAAAAAGAGCAGGAAAAAGAGCAAATAAATAATTATTCCTTACTCAATCACTTTTTAAAGATGATTCAATTGGGAATTGATGATCTTTTCTCAGAAAACCCAAGTCTAGAAATGATTACTAGATTAAGGGGAGATCTCGAATTGGGTATTCTACAGCAGAGAAATGCGGTTCGCAACAAGCACCCCTGGAAGTTTTTATCAGGGATAGGGCTTCGTTCACCATCTTTAATGATAGTTAATGGTCTCTTATGTTTTGTCTTTCTTTTCTTGACTCCTCTGGCTTTACTTGTGTACTTTAGCGCTCAAGTTGTTTTGCAAGAAGTAGTTTCACAAGGAGAAGTAGTAATTTTGGGAATCCAGTTGGGAATCAAGGCACCTGACTTAGTAATCAAGGGATTTGAACTATTCATTGCTGCCCTAAATTAGTCGTCGCAAATCAAAACATATATAAACTGTCCCGGCTTAAGTTGATAGCCGAAAAAATCAGCTTTCTCCCCCTGCTTCCCCTGCTCCCCCTGCTTCCCCTGCTCCCCCTGCTCCCGGGAGCTCGTCTCAACCCGAAATCTAAAAAACCTACCCTTGAAAGGAGACGGGGGGACGGGGAGAATTTGGAAAGTGGGCATTTGAGCATCCCCCTCTTTATCTTAATTTTTCGTCAACACAGTCCCGTTTAATTTTGTCCGACTACTTACATCCTGATGGCAACCATCTCCGGCTGGCAGGATGCTGAAGCTGAGTTGAAAAGTGCGCCTGTCACCATCACACTGAACTAAAGAAGAATTGATTTCCAAAACACAGCTATAATCATTTCTAAAATTGTTAAAGCAAATAGTAGGATTAAAATGGTTTTGTCACTTGATTTTTTCCGCGCCGCCCAGGAAATTATCAAGATGAACAACAAAAGGATAAATTTAGCTGTTATTTTTCTGGGATCTAATTCACTAGATTTTAAGGTTGTTAATGTTAATCCTGTAATTAGTTGAACTAAACTTCCTGCCCAAATATACTTGTTAATAGGCTTTTGAGTCTCTTGGGCTTGTAAAAATAAACCGGCAAAGAGGATTGAAAGTCCAAGGAAATGGAAAAAACGAAATAGTGAAATTAGAAACATTTTACCATCCAGCATCTCTGACTGACTAGCGATCGCCCTATTTTATTGTGATTGACGCGAACAAAAGAACAACTAAGTATTTAATACTGCGTATTATTGAACTGACGGACTGCTGACTGCAGTAGTAGCGGATGATAAAGTCTGTTTATCATCTCATCCCACGCTGCCCTGACGGGGATGGCGTGGGGCTTCTCGCGAATCAAGCTAAGATTTTGTTGTCAGGATTGGGTTGTGATGAAAAAAGCTTATACCTTTGACGATGTGGCGCTTGTGCCACAGTTTAACAATGTTTCGTCACGGACTGAGCCTTCCCTCGAGACCTGGCTCACCCAGAACCGGAAGGTTCAATTGCCCCTTCTAGCCGCTAACATGGATACCGCGATCTCAGAAGATCTCGCAGACATCTTAATCGCTCGAGGAAGCCTTCCTACCTTTCACCGCTTCTGCTCCTTTGAAGTCCAGAAAGCATGGGTTCAGAAGTATCAGGATCAAACCTTTATTTCCACGGGTATTCACCACCTCGAGCAAACTCGTCTCTTGCTCGACCTGGGCGCAGCCGGCGTCTGCATTGACGTAGCCCACGGACACTCCGAGCAGATGTTCCGCTGCATTGAGCAATTGAAAAAGTCTCATCCCGAACAAGACATCATTGCCGGAAACGTTTGCACCGCCCTAGCCTATCACGATCTTGTCAACGCTGGTGCTGATGCCGTCAAAGTGGGAGTCGGTTCCGGCGCTGCCTGTACGACTCGAATGGTGACAGGCTTCGGGGTTCCACAATTTACTGCCATCCAGGACTGTGCCGCAATTGCCAAAAAACTGCGAATCCCCTTGATTGCTGATGGCGGAATCCGAAGCAGCCGTGACTTAGTCCTGGCCCTAGCCGCAGGGGCAAGTACCGTAATGATAGGAAAGCTTTTCGCTCTTACCAGAGAAAGCGCGGCTGAAAAACGCCAGCGTCCAGGCTCTCCCGAGCTGCTGGAAGCTAAGTATCGCGGTCAGGCCAGTGAGGATTTCCAGAACGAGTTTTACGGTGACGTCAAAGACAAGACAGTGGCTGAAGGAGTCGCCTTCTGGGCTCTGGTGAGCGGCAGTGCCCATCAACTGATTGACGAGCTGGTCGGCGGACTCCGCAGCGGTCTGACTTACGGAGGAGCTCGCAATATCAAGGAACTTCAGCGGAAGGCTGAGTTTGTAACTGTCAATTCCCACTCCTATGCTCTTGAGAGCAACCCGCGCCCGAGGTGAATTTGGATATATTTTTTAACAGACGGGGATGAGGGGGTGGATAATTCCCCCGCTATAAACCTTGTTTTAGCGGTGGGATACAGCCATCCGGGTGCTCATCTCATCCCCTCGATGGGTATGAGATAAGCCTTTACCATCCTATGGATGAATGCCATGAAGTTAAGGGCGATCGCTAAGAAGACCAAACTTCTGAAAGCCTGCTAGAACAACGATTAGAGAAATGGTTTGACCGAAGTTTATCCCATTCATCAAGCTCTCTTTCAATTAGCTCTC
>JBFRWF010000023.1:0-13755 GCA_051439465.1 Xenococcaceae cyanobacterium
TATTCCCCATTCCCTATTCTCCATTACCTATTCCCTAATTCCCTATTCCCTATTCCCTGATCCGAAGTTCCCTGATCCGAAGTTCCCTGTTCCCTACTCCATAGTGTCCCGCCTTAAGTTGGTAGCCAGAATTAAAAACTGTTCCCTATTCCCTATTCCCTATTCCCTGTTGCCTGTTGCCTACTCCCTATTCCCTGTTGCCTGTTGCCTGTTGCCTGTTGCCTACTCCAAGTGTCCCGTCTTAAGTTGGTAGCCATCTAGTTTTATCCGATTCATCGACCATTACTGTAAAACCTTGACTTTTTTTTCTATACCTCTTCATTAACTAGCACTGCTGCACCATTAATCTTGCCCCTGCGCAGAGACTCTAGGGCTTCATTCGCAGCAGTCAGGGAAAACGGCTCTACTTGGGTGCGAATGGGAATCTGGGGGGCTAAAGCAAGAAATTCTTCCCCATCTCGACGGGTTAGATTTGCTACCGAACGCAACATCCGTTCTTCCCAAAGGATTTTATAGGGAAATGAGGGGATGTCACTCATGTGGATGCCAGCGCAGACTACTATGCCCCCTTTGGCGACGGCTTGGAGTGCTGCTGGAACTAACTTGCCAACGGGGGCAAAAATAATGGCTGCATCCAACTCCTCAGGGGGGGACTCGTTAGAGCCACCAGCCCACACTGCACCCAAATCGCGGGCGAACTGTTGTCCCTGAGTATCCCCTGGACGAGTAAAGGCATAGACTTGCCTCCCTTGATAGCGAGCCACCTGAATCAGAATGTGAGCAGCAGCACCAAAGCCATAGAAACCCAGGCGTTCTGCTTCTTCTGTCATCCTCAAGGAGCGATAGCCAATCAAACCCGCACATAGGAGGGGCGCTGCTTGCAAATCTGGGTAGCCAGAGGGAATGGGGAAACAAAAGTGTGAGTCGGCAATGGTATATTCGGCATAACCGCCGTCAATTTGATAACCTGTAAACTGAGCTTGGTTGCAGAGGTTTTCTCGCCCGGTTTGACAGTAGCGGCATTGATTGCAGGTAGAGCCTAGCCAAGGAACTCCAACGCGATCGCCCCTGGTAAATTGCTCCACGCGATCGCCGACTTCCACAACTGTACCGACAATCTGATGACCTAAGACTAGGGGGAGTTTGGGATGGGTGAGCTCTCCATCCAGCACGTGCAAGTCAGTTCGGCAAACCCCGCAGGCGTGGACGCGAATTAGCACCTGTTCTGGTTCAGGGGTTGGTATGGGGAGGTTAGCAGCACGCAGGGGTTGAGCTGGCGCATCCAGAATCATTGCACGCATGGCTTTAAGGTTGAGGATGTTAGGACAGTAATTGAAAACCCACTCTCTTTAATGGTATCGAGTTTTGATGCGAAGGTGTGATGGGTAATCAATAGTGATATCTAAGTTGAGCAATAAGTACTGATCGGTTTCAAATTTATATATAATTCGATGTCTGTGTGAGATATTTTAATGGTCATTCTGTGGATTGCTTTTGCCAATTTCCTCCTTAATCCAAGTCCGAAACGCTTTGATTGCAGCACTTCTGCCGATTCTCTTACTTTGCTGAATCATCTGAGGAATCTTGTCAACTAAAGGTAGGGTTGGAAATGTAGGGCTAACTTGAGACTCAACATACTTACCATTCTGTAGCACATTGATTTGCAGCCTTTTCCCGTTGTAACGCCACAATTCTGGCACGCCCAATCTTTCATAGTTGTCGAATTGAGTCCGGGAGGTAATATCAATTTCAATTGCCAAGTCTGGTGGCGGATCCCTGGTTAAATCAATTCTATCTCTACCCCGCATTACCTCCTGATTCTGAATGTAAAAAGACTCATCAGGCTCTACTCCCCGATCCATATTTTCACTTTTAAAAGTTGTCGAGCCAAAGGGTTCGCAGTCTATTGCTAGTTCGTCCAAAAGAATTCTGACAAACTCACCAATTAAGCCCTTAGCTTTTTCATGTTCTGGCAAGGGAGTCATGATTTCTAAAGTTCCTTTGCTGTAGGATATCTTCGCCGATCGATTCTCTCCTAATTCTTCTAAAATTTGTTCAAATTCCTGCCAATTCACATCTTTCAATAGCAACCGTTGTCCGGGTGGCACAGTCCATCCCTTGAGATCTAACAGCATTGAAAATTACTCCTTTTCCTTAAATAGATAGGTTGGGTTGAACGAGAGTGAAACCCAAAATCTCTGGATTTCTCCTGATGATGTTGGGTTTCTTTACCTCATCGCGATGGAGGAAAACTGCTGGTTTAGCCACGCCAAATTTGTTCGAGAACTGTTTCAGGTTGGATATCAGCAATCAAGGGAGTTGGAGATTGGATGCCAATATAGCGATCACTATTGGGTGGTAGCAGTTTTTTCCCTTCTGTTGGCCCAAATAAGGCAATGGTATAAGTGCCAACTGCCACTGACAAATGCATGGACGTATTATCAGTACACAAAATTAAGTTGGCCCCGGCAATAGTCGCTGCTAACTTGCCGATATCCGGTGGCATCGTCACCTTTAGATCGGGACAAGCTTTAATCATCATCGCCACCCATTCTTCATCTTCTGGCTCTTGAAGTAAGACAATCGGGATATCGGGCTGTTTGCGCTGGATATCTTCAACAATCCGCTGCCATTTGGGGACAGGATAGATTGTATCATTCCCTTTTGACTGGGCTAATTGACTGGAAACACCGTGAATCAAAATGTAACCACTTTCTTTGATATTCAAGCGCTTTTGTTCCACTTCCGCCCAATCAATGTCTTGTTTGGGCACATTTATCTTCAGTTCTGGGCAGGGAGTTTGAATGCCTAGACCGCGCACCAGGTCATGGTACATATGGGCAGCATACTGCTCAGTTTTGAGGGGTACGGGGTTGGACAGGAACCAGGAAGTTTGGGTTTTGTAGCCAATCCGAACGGGTATGCCATTTAGCCAAAGTAACAGCCCGATTGTCCAACGCCGCCCCAAGGTGAGGGCAACATCGTACTCGCGATCGCGGATTATGCCCAGGAGGTTGAGATAATCCGCTAAGCCGTTGCGGTCTTTGTAGTCGAAGATTAAGACTTCGCGTACAGATTGGCAAACCCGGTAAGCACTCTTAGCACGGGGTTCCACGATTACATCAATCGCGGCATTCGGGTATTGCTGTTTGAGGTCTTCGAGGGTGGGGAAGAATAGAATTTGCTCGCCAATTCCCCCAGGGACAAGGGCTAGTATTTGCATCTCAAATGGGTAGACCTTACGTATCAGCTCAATTTTAATAGAACAGAGATACAATTCGATTTATTTTTAATTAAAAATCCACTATGCATTTATTGATTCCAGCGGCAGGAATGGGACGTAGGATGGGGAGCGATCGCAATAAACTCCTCTTGACTTTACTGGGTAAACCCTTGCTGGCATGGACTTTGCTGGCGGCTGAGGCTTCTCGTCAGATTAGCTGGATTGGCATTATGGGGCAACCTGACGACTTTTCTAACTTCAAGGCGATTATCGCTGACCTTGCCTTCACTAAACCCGTGGAACTGATTCAAGGAGGAGAAACTCGCCAAGAATCAGTTTACAATGGCTTGCAGGCTTTACCAAGGGCAGCGGAACGGGTATTAATTCACGATGGGGCAAGGTGTTTGGCTACGCCAGAACTGCTCGATCGCTGTGCTGATGTTCTCCTGAATTGTCAGGGATTGATTGCAGCTATTCCCGTGAAGGATACCATCAAGGTGGTGGATGAGACAGGGTTGATTCAAGATACACCGGATCGGAGTCAGCTTTGGGCCGCACAAACCCCTCAAGGATTCGACGTACAGTTGTTAAAGCAGTGCCATGAACAAGGACGTAAACGAGGTTGGGCAGTGACCGATGATGCTGCTTTGTTTGAGAAGTGCCAGTTGCCTGTGCGGATTGTGGCAGGTGAGGAAACCAATCTGAAGGTGACGACACCAGTGGATTTAGCGATCGCTGAATTCATTCTTCGCCAACGTTTAGGGATTAGAGGGGATCTATAAAGAAAATATTAAACCCTTGTGTAGGGTGGGTTAGGCGGCGATAACTTATCAACGTACCCTACTAACTAATAACCCAGGGGATAGTATCACTGACCAAGCTTTTATCCGAGTTTCAGTAATTGTGCCGATTTATAATGGTGAGGCAGACTTGCCAGAGTTAATTAAGTGCCTGCGATCGCAAACTTACCCCCATGACTGGGATATCATCCTGGTGAATAATAACAGCAGCGATCGCACGGCAATTATTCTGGAAACTGCTGCCCAGGAAGCCTCTAAAGGAAAACTGAAGATCCAACCTCTGACAGAAAACGAGATTCAAAGCTCCTATGCTGCTCGTAACACAGGCATCCGAGGGGCTAACAGTGATATTCTAGCCTTTACTGATGTAGATTGTCGTCCCCAGCCGGATTGGTTAGAACATCTTGTCGAGCTCTTTGCTAATCCGAAAGTTGGGATAGTAGTAGGTGAAATTGTCGCCCTATCGGGTAAAACCCTGCTGGAAAAATATGCTGAGCGCTATAGTATCATGTCTCAGAAGTTTACCCTAGAGCATCCTTTCTGTCCCTATGGTCAAACTGCTAACCTGGCTATACGGCGGCAAGCTTTTGAGGAGGTGGGGTTATTTCGTCCTTATTTAACTACTGGCGGTGATGCGGATATTTGTTGGCGCATCCTGGGAGAAAGTGATTGGCAGCTTGAGTTTGCGCCCAGGGCAATTATCCGCCATCGGCATCGTTCCAATCTGCGGGAACTGAGAAGTCAATGGCGACGCTATGGTCGCTCAAATCGCTACTTGCACGAATTGTACAGCGTTGATTTAATGCGGGAATTGAAGCCCAAAGAATGTTTTTATCGCTTGAGTCGGTGGTTGTTGAAGGAGTTACCGAGAGATAGCGTTAAAGTGATCGCAGGTCAAGCCAGTCTGATTGATCTAATTAAAACTCCAATTGATCTGATCGGTTTCCAAGCGAGAACTGCTGGACAACGAGAAGCCAAACTTCCAGAATCAGCCCGGAAAATTGAGTGGCTATAGTTAATACTGAATCCGGATCAAAAACAGTTAACCCGGATTTAATATAAGACCTATGCTATTTCGTCAACTGTTTGATAAAGAATCGAGTACATACACTTACCTGATTGCCGATCTGAATCTGAAAGAGGCAATCCTATTTGACCCCGTATTAGAACAAGTTGAACGTGACCTCAAACTAATTAAAGAACTGGGACTAACCCTGTGTTACTGTCTAGAAACCCACATTCATGCCGATCACATCACAGGAACAGATAAGTTGCGCAAGGTCACCGGTTGTCTGGGTATCGTTCCAGAAAATGCACAAGCTTCCTGTGCAGACCGCCATATTCAAGATAGAGAAAAATTGCAATTGGAGTCAATTACGATTAAACCGATCGCCACTCCAGGTCACACCGACAGCCACATGGCGTACTTGGTAAATGGGACTCACCTGCTCACTGGAGATGCTTTGTTTATTCGAAGTTGTGGACGCACAGATTTCCAAGGCGGAGATGCTGGCACTCTGTATGACTCGGTGACACAGCGGTTATTTACCTTACCAGATAAAACCCTAGTCTATCCCGGTCACGACTACAAAGGGCAGACAGTTTCTACTATTGGGGAAGAGAAGCAATGGAATCCTCGCTTTGCCGGACGCGATCGCGCCAACTTTATCGACTTCATGAACAATCTCAACCTACCCAACCCGAAAAAGATGATGGAAGCAGTTCCAGCTAACGAACTCTGCGGAAACATCTCGGCATGGAGTAACTAATAACGAATAGCAAAGCATTCAATACAGACGGCTAAGGACATAGTCAGCCAGTTCAGTTAGAGCTTGAGAAGATGCTGAAGGTTTGAGACAGGCGAGATGCTGCACAGCCATCTTAGCATGGTGGGAAGCTAATTCGCGAGAACGTTGGATCCCACTACTTTCTTTTACTAGGGTGAGAGCTTGCTCTATATCCCCATCCTCGCTAAATTCCCGCTCAATTAACACTTCTAAATAGGGTTTTTCTTCCATAGCATACAACACCGGGGCAGTGAGATTACCACTGATTAAATCAGAACCCGCTGGTTTACCTAATACCTCTGTCGAAGCCGTGAAGTCCAAGATGTCGTCTACAATCTGGAATGCCAAACCCACATGACGACCATAGGCATATAAATTTTCTGCCTCTTCCGCTGAGACACCGCTTAATAAGCCAGCGGCTTTGGCACTGTTGGCGATTAATGAGGCAGTTTTGTAGTAACTCTTTTCCAGGTAGGCTTCGATGGACAAGCTGGTGTCAAACCGATTCATCCCTTGCTGAATTTCTCCCTCAGCAAAGTCCCGAATTACTTCCGAGAGCAGTTTAACTACTTCCAGATTATCCAGGTTGGCTAGATACCAAGAAGACTGAGCAAATAAGAAATCACCTGCGAGCACAGCGATGCGGTTGTCAAATAAGCTATTAACTGTTGGGACATTGCGGCGGATTTCTGCTTCATCAACTACATCATCGTGTACTAAACTAGCAGTGTGAATCATTTCTGTAATCTCTGCTAGACGCCGATGACGTGGAGTGATATCCAAGTCTAGCATAGTCGCTCGTGAAACCAGCAGGACAATTGCTGGTCTAACCCGCTTTCCCCCTGCTCCAAATAGGTGTTCGGCAGCAGCTCCCAGGATGGGGTGACGCGCACTAACCAGTTTTTTTAGGTTCTCTGTCAAGATACGCAGGTCAGTATCAACGGTGGCAAATAGAGAGGTTACTGAGATCATCGGTTAGCCAAGTCTGGCAATATAGTTACGAAAGTTTACATATTCTTATATTTATTTTAAGCTAAGCTTCCCAGAGAGTAAAATTTTGTTGGCTTCCTGGTTCGGCTCAGAAAACTGAGAACCATTGTCTTGACTGAAAAAATTTTGAGAAAATGGATCCCACACTCAGGCATCTTATGCTACACTAATAATAAAGGTTTTAAGAGTTTCCAACACCCGTTCATTCCAGAACGGCGAGGGAAAGTTTTCAACTTGCGAATTCTGGTTGAGATGGAGTGACTCAGCTACCCTATTCCACTTTTAGGGGTGGGCTTGCTAGCTAAAACTGTCTCACACTACACGGGAATTCGTAACTGCTAAATAAAACCTCCTCAAACCTGCTTATTTTTCCTCATTTTAACGGTTGACATAGCCCTGTTTTTGTGTTAGGTGTTAAGTCACTACAAGCGAAAACCAAGTATGAGTAGCGGTTAGCTAGATTGCTTGGCTTCGGAAGTAACTCAAGCCTGTAGAAGAGAAGGTCTCAGTACCGCTGAGGGGGAACCCGAAGGGTAGATCCGGTTAAAGCAGGAAGTCAGCATTAAATTGACTTCTTGATGAGATTGAGTAAATTTTACAGAGCGGATATTCGGTAAGCCTGAAGCTAACCAGACTCAACTAGGTCTTTTAAGACCAGCGGTCTACGTTAAGGGCAAGAGTTAAAAATCTAGGAATCGGTGGGTGTGCTAACCCTTAGAGGGGGGTTTGGTATTATTTACTTCACCTGAATCTTTTAGGTGATGCCTTCCTTCCCCGATCCTGCGAACCAGAGGATTAAACAGACATACGGGGTTGTAAACTGTGCTGTAAAAGTCTAGGGTTATCTAGCTTCAGCTGGCTACTACCTTACTGCAATTGGGAATTACAGTAGCAAACCTACAACTTTTACTAAGTTTGTAGGAATGGTTGAAGTCAGTCTCTTCTGGAAAATCCTGACTTAGTACCTTCGCTTATAACTTAAAGTTGGCGATTCCTCCCCATGTCTGGAAAACGGAAGCTTCTTTGCCGCAATTGTGTAAATCAATTGTTCATCTGTCTTTATAAGGCAACGGATGCTCGATTGGGACTGCTTGCTATAGTTTCTGCCCAGCATTAGGCGTAGCAGAGCAGTCAGCGAGAATAGGAAAGGAGTTGAACTTTCCCTTTCCCTATTCATTAACCGCAGTCGTTTTTGTTACTGCTTAGCTTTAGCCTGAAAAATTTTGTCTATGAACAATTTTTCTTTCTCTAGTTTTGTCCACCCTATCAATTAAGGAGATATGCCTATGCTAGTTCCCCTCCTCGCCACTGTTTATCTGTTAACGATTTATTTGTTGTTGACTCTGGCACAGCGTATCACTAAGATAACGCAAACGCCATCTGGTGATGTTAGTCAACCAAGTAGTGCCCGTTAACTCGAATCTATGATCTTAATATACTAGGGATTGGGTGATTAGGTAACTGCTTTGAGGGAGGTAGAAACCCTGTCCGCAAAGGGCACAACTTTTTACCCAGTCCTCAGTCCTCTAGGAACGAAGCATTTCTGCCCTACAGTAGATGGGCTGACCAGGGAATTCAGAATTTAATCCCCTTTACTCTACAGATTCTAGGGGAATCGACGCAGTCGATTCGACGCGGAGATAAACTTTTTCAACAATAGGGGTGCAACCCAACCACTGCCGTGATAGCTGAGCAAACTTTTCAGGAGAGCCACTAACGCAGAAACGGGTGGGGAGTGGGGTCTTGGTATTTTTCAGCCCCATTAGTTCTAGTTCTTGCTCAGTGGCTGTTACCACATGCTTAGCAGGGTCAACGATTTGAACCGAAGGTGGCAAAATTTCCCGCAGTACAGTTGCCAGATGCGGATAGTGGGTACAGCCATAAATCAACGTATCTATTTTTTTTTGTAGCAAAGGCTCCAAATACTCCTTGGCGACTTCCTTGGTGTAAGGTTCGTGAATGCGGTTTTGCTCAATTAGGGGGACAAATTCTGGACAAGCAACTTGCCAGACTTTTGCCGTTCCATCAATTTCTTGGATGGCATCGCGGTAAGCATTGCTGGTGGCCGTCGCAGGGGTGGCGATCGCTCCAATCCGCTTACCTTTTTGAACAGCGGCACGTGCTCCTGGCAGGATTACTCCTAAAATTGGCAAATTAAACTCGCAGCGCACTGTTTCTAAGGCTAGAGCAGAGCTGGTGTTGCAGGCCATGACAATCATTTTCACGCCCTGATTAGTCATCCAACTCAGGATTTCGCGGACAAACTGCAAAATTTCTTCTCTAGAGCGAGTGCCATAAGGAAGTCGAGCGGTATCGGCAAAGTATAGAATCGATTCGTTAGGTAGTTGTTGGTAAAGTTTTCTCAAGACGGTTATACCGCCGACACCACTATCAAAAATGCCAATTCGACTGCGTTGCAATTCTCTCATGGATTGAAACTGAGAAGATATTCCTGGGTTGGAGTGGAAGAAATAAGAAGCTGACAAGTGGGATACCAATGGTGACTAAAGTAAATATACCTAAAGTACATATTGCCGAATATACTCTAAGATGCCACGGGCGATCGCTTCTGCCATTTGGCGACGGTGAGCGGGGTTTTTCAACTGGGCTGCATCCTCACGACCCGTGAGGAAACCAACTTCTACTAAAACTGATGGCATTGAGGAAGTTCTCAGAACATAGAATCTAGCTCGCCGCACGCGCCGATCGCGAATATTGATACTTCGCAAGATGCTGTTATGAATCGTCTGAGCCAGACGCTGACTTTGATAGTAATAGGTCTCCAAACCATTCACATCCGGGCGGCTGAGGTTGATGGCATTGGCGTGGATACTGACAAATAGGTGAGCCCTTGCCCGGTTTGCCATTTGTGTCCGTCCTGCGAGGCTGACAAAATAATCGCTTGACCGGGTCATCATTACTCGCACCCCCTGTTGCTCCAAGTAACTTTTCACCTGTTGGGAGATGGGGAGGACAATATGTTTCTCCTGTACGCCTCCAATGCCAATCGTTCCCGGATCTTTCCCTCCATGTCCCGGATCGATTACCACCAGAATGCGTCCATTGGGAACACGAGGTAATGGGTTCTCTGACGATGTTCTCAATGGAGGTAGGGATCTCGTCGGTGGAGGCGACGACCTCCTCTCTGGGGGAGGAACGAAAATATCTATAGCTGTAAGCTGTCGCAGCTGCAGTGCTAAGAGGTTGTTACTCGGTTGATTGAGTCGCTCAATTTCAACCCCCACAGCCGGTTGCACCAGAATCACCACAGTTTGGAGGTCATCTTGCTCCCGGATACGTAACTCTGAGATAGGGCTATTTCTTTCTAGCTGGGGACCCCTGATTGACTCTGCTAGTTGGGCATTGGGAATCCTAATTTCGTAGACTCTAGTATTGCGATTCCAGCTACTCCTGGCACTTACCCTTTGGTTAGCCCGAATTAATAGCTGAGTGTTATTGTTGGTAAGTTCGATTGACTCAATGTTTGCTTTTCGATTAGCAGAAGGGAGACTCCGGAGAGTTGAAGGATTTGAAGGCGTTGAAGGAGGTTGAGGGGAACTCCCTGTATCCACAGCACGGATTCCGCCCTTCGGAAAAAGTACCAAACCGCCGAATCTACTCAAAGATGCCTGCCAATCAGGGCTGTCTTCCGTCACATTTAAGGTAACGCGAGCCGCTGGGGGGGAGGTGGATGTTTGAGAAAATTGGATTTCGCTGACTCCGTAGCGATTGACTGGTAAAGTTTGCGATGCCAGACTGGCTGGGAGAGTGACCCCTTCTAAGTCGAAATCAATGCGGCGGAGATCTCGACTCCGCTTGACTTTAATCTTTGTTTGGCCCCTGCTATCGAGACGTACAAATAAACCATTCCGCGTCACCTGGAAATTTCGAGATTCAGTCTCCCTCCTAGAAGTCACAGGAGGAGTTGGATTGCTGGGCGGAGTATTGCGTGGTGGATTCGGAGGAGGCAGCTGCCGACCTGTCCGAGGCAGCTGCCGACCCGTCCGAGGCAGCTGCCTTCGAGGGGGCATTGCGATTCGTTGAGGCGTTGGCAAGTTCACTGTCCACTGAGTAGGCGAGATGCCCCGGAATTTTACTTGTTGGGGGTCCATTGTATATCCCGGTGCTAATTCCACCACCAGGCGAGTCGTATATGAGTTAAACTGCCCCACCCGCACGCTCCTGATCGTCCCTCCTATGGGCTGATTCACAGTTGGGCGGCCCAAGGTTGTGCCCGGCAAGTCAATTACCAGGCGGGTAGGATTGGAAATTAGCTGTGCCCTTGGTTGCACCCCCTCGTCTGTGGAAAAGACCAGTCGATTTTGATTGGACTCAAACCGCCAAAACAGCAGTCTCCCTGCTTCAGCGGGAGAACAAAAGAGAAAAACGCTTAAAAAACTCAGTACTAGCCAGTGAAATCTCACAATTGTTACTCCTCAGATAAAGTAAGCTCCGACTTTATAATTATGGTTAGTTCAAACTCCAGATACCACTCAAAATACGGCATGGTTCAAAATAGGGTAACACGCTTAGAGGGGGAGAGGGGGAGAGGGGGAGACACCGGACTCCGGGACAAAGTTCTAAAAGTACCCCAGACTAACACCCCTATGTGTTACCTTGCCACTCTACATATTGAACCATGCCCAAAATACTAATAATAGCTCTATTGAAATCATCAACCAAAAAGGACGTAAATATAGGCACTTAAGTTTCAAAAGCATTCGGGAAACCCAGTCCTAAAAGGCGGCTTGATGGACACTCTTAATAAGGATACGCTGTCGTTTAGTTATTCATTAGCGCGACACAACAACCCTCAATACTGCTCGGATAAGTCTACAGGCTAAAGCCTGAGGCTATTTGAACAAAGTCTGCAAAGGCTTACTGTCAGGCAATTTCCCATTAGATTCTTACTTTTCACTTTTGAATGCGTGACTTTTGACTTCGACTCC
Source organism: Xenococcaceae cyanobacterium (assembly GCA_051439465.1). Taxonomy (GTDB): domain Bacteria; phylum Cyanobacteriota; class Cyanobacteriia; order Cyanobacteriales; family JBFRWF01; genus JBFRWF01. Next base: position 11,750 of record JBFRWF010000023.1, read on the forward strand.
GACAGAGTGTTTGGTTCTTAACCGAGTATTATTGCAACAACCCCTGTCCTGCGCAGGAGGCTTCTGTCCCGCCCATTTTTCAGTGACAGAAACCCTACGCGAATTCCCTACGGAAACGATCTTGTCTTCTAGAAGGCTTTGCTTAATCGTTCTTTTGCTTTTGAATCGTTTCCACTTCCTCGGAGCCAATGGAGAGTTCCCGATTTGAGTCTAGGGCGATGGATTCTGCAGGTATCCCTTGGGACGTTGTTGATATTGGCTTTGAGACAGGTACAGGTTCTTTAAATACAAGCCGTAACAAAGGAGGCGCCATAAAGGTAGTTAAGATGACCATCATAATAATTGCCGCCTCTGTGGCTTCTGAGAGAGCGCCACTGGCTGCACCTACACCGGCAAAGACCAGTCCTACCTCCCCTCTGGGAATCATCCCCACGCCAATAGCGAGTTTGTTCAGGTTGGGTTGACCAAAAACGGTAAAACCCGTGATCACCTTGCCGAGGATGGCAACCAAAATCAAAAAAGTAGCAAGCATTAAGCCTTCACGATTACTGGGAACGGCTGGGTTCAATACACTGAGGTCGGTTCTGGCTCCCACACAGACAAAGAAAATGGGCACCAAAATGTCAGCAACTGGAATTACCTGCTCTTCGAGTTCTTTGCGCTTTTCTGTCTCTGCGAGAATAAGACCAGCGGCAAAGGCTCCCAGAATCGCTTCTAGTTCAATGACAGTGGCGATGTAAGACAGGGTGAAAGCAAATATTAGCGCAGTCAGTAATAGCTGACCGCGAGTTTTCATTTCGTTAACCAGTCCAACAAAGAAAGGATTCAGGAGACGACCGATTAAAATCGCGCCGATGAGGAAAACACCAGCACTAATAATCAAATAAATGATGTTGGTGACTTGAATTTCACCAGTCTTGGCGAGACTGGCGACTACAGCTAGGACGATGATGCCCAAAACGTCATCGAGGACAGCAGCGCCGATAATAATCTGACCTTCCTTGGCACTGAGTTGTCCCAGTTCTGCTAGTACCTTGGCGGTAATGCCAATGCTGGTTGCCGTTAGAGCAGCACCGGCAAAGATTGCCGGGACAGCAGGAACGTTAAACAGGTAAACCAGACCTGCTGTGCCAGCGGCAAAGGGGACAACCACTCCAACTATGGCAACAACCGCAGCTTGGGGGCCGACGCGAATCAATTCTTTCAGGTCAGATTCTAAGCCAATTTCAAATAGAAGAAGTATTACCCCAAGTTCTGCTAGCAGGGAAATCACTTCGCTTTGAGTGGCAAACACTGATTCGGCAGCTTCGGGAGTGAGACTGGAAGTGGTTTGCAGAAAGCTGATAATCAGAGAGTCACTTGAAGAGGAGCCGCTTTCTGGGAAGACCAGTAGTCGGAAGGCAGAAACTCCGATCACCACACCACCGACAAGTTCACCTAAGACAGGGGGTAAGTTGATTCGGGTGCAAATTTCGCCGCCAAGTTTGCTGGCGAAATAAATCACGACTAAACTCAGCAGCACCCCGGCTAGAACTAGTGCGCTGTTTTGTGGTTCTGTTTCCGTTGCTGTTGCTAGCAGAGGATAGTGAGTCCACTCATAGGATGGGGAGTAGGTTGAGGTGAGGAAATTCACCCAGGCAGTTACATCAGCCATGTGTTCGGCAGAAATCATTCTTTATGGAGCAATCATTCTTTCTACTCTACACGCTTCTTAACAAAATCTCCTCTTTCTTGGATGGCTCTTTTGTGCTACAGGGGATACAGGTTAGCGATTGATTCGCAATTCTCAGGCAGGATTGAGCTTGTTTTCTACCGAGGCGATCGCTCCTAAGAAACATGAGGGGGAGAGGGGGAGAGGGGGAGAGTGGGGGAGTGGGGGCTCACAAGGGTAGGTTTTTAACAAAAGGGTGAGTCAGAACGATCACAGAAACGAAAAAATAAGCTTTTTCTCCCCCTGCTTCCCCTGCTCCCCCTGCTCCCCCTGCTCGTCTCAACCCGAAATCTAA
>JBFRWF010000024.1:0-30502 GCA_051439465.1 Xenococcaceae cyanobacterium
TCGTAGCCTTCAGCCAGGATCTGATAGTTGGTAATGACTTGGGTTTCTCCTTCTCTAAATAGGTTGAGGATATCTCGCCTGCGACTGAGTTCTGTTTCTCCATCTAAGTGAGAGGCTTCTACCCCACGAGCTCGAAAATGTGCAGCGATCGCTTTGCTGTGTTCCAAGCTAGAGGCAAAAATGACTGTGCGCAGCCCATTGGCAAATTTTCTCCAGTTATCGAATACATCTGCAACCCCTACCTGGGTATTAACTGCTAAGGCTAAATCGGAGGCGAGAAAGTCTCCTCTAGACTTTGTGACTCCAACTGTTGAGATGGTTTGGTCGGTAGCAAATAAGCGAAATTTGCTCAGATACCCCTGTTGAATCAATGTCTCGGTGCTCCTGCCAACGACTAGGTGATCGAATAAATCTTTGAAACCTTGACCGTCCGTGCGCTGCGGCGTAGCGGTTGCACCCAAAATCACCGCATTGTCGTAAAAAGAGAAAATTTGCCGATAGGATGAAGCACAGGCTAGATGGGCTTCATCGCAAATCAATAGTCCGATGTCGGGCAGAATCTCTGACAGGTTTCTCCTGACTAAGGTTTGGATGCTGGCAACCTGTATCTTTCTGGATGGATGCAGTTTAAATCCGTGTTTGATAATACCCACTGACTCCCCAATAACTGCTGAGAGTTTTTCTGCGGCTTGCTCGACTAACTCAAGGCGATGGGCAATCACTAAGACTTTTTTGTCCTGTCTAAAAAAATCGTGACTTATATGGGCAAAGGCTACAGTTTTTCCGGCAGCTGTTGCTAATTGCGCTAACACAGAACGTTTTCCGGTGTTCCAAGCTGCCCAAATTTCTTCAATCCATTCTTGTTGGTACTCTCTCAGAGGATATCTGGCATAGATGTGATTCATTGGTCAAAGGATTTTAGATTGCCGTTAATTGGTCAAGGAATTGTCCCGGTGTGTCACTGGTGTCACCAAATAGTATTATAGCTCCGCTATCTTTTGCATGGGTGCCTTTGAGCGCAGCAAGTGGCGCTGCCGCAGGCACTCGCTCCCCGAGACCGTCTATTACCAAAAGTGGCATGGTTCAAAATAGGGTAACACACTTAGAGGGGGAGCTCCGGAAGCAGGGGAAGCAGGGGGCTTTCAAGAGTAGGTTTTTTACATTTATGGTTGAGACGAGCAGGGGGAGCAGGGTAGGGTGTTGACTTTGAACCCTTTAGCACATAAGACTTCATGCAAAATATGTGTTAGCTCTTTTGGGTGGGAAAGCGGCTAGAACAGCCGCTTTCCCACAAGCAAAAAGTAACATGAATAATTTTCCGGGAAATTCCCTCAAAACACCCAAAGTCAACACCCTAGGAGCAGGGGGAGCAGGGGGAGCAGGGGGAGAAAGCTGATTTTTTCGTTGAAAATTTATCTCCTCGTCTCCCCATATCCCCGTCTCCCCGTCTTTATCAGGATTAATTGTTAAAAACCTACCCTTGTGAGCGGACTACCCATCCATTGCCACTGGTACAATCTCTAGTTCAGAGCGCCACTGGGCTAGCGGTTTTTCCCAATGGTCTTCCCACTTTTGCGCCATCAAAGGTTTTGCCTTCAGCCCCATTTCCCAACCTAGAAAAATCTGTTGCATGTGGGCATTTAAAATAAGAGAATCAGCCAGGGCATGAACAATGCCTACGGTCATAATTGTGATGGCAATAGGTGATCTCATCTGGGCAAGTTGAAACGCTTGCAATCCCAATTCTCCAGACGGATCGATGCCAAAACCTGTAACTACATGGTGAATGTCATGAGTCTGGCTCCGACGCAGGGAGATGTAACTAATGTCATCCGTCACATCTGGTTTCCGATAAAACTCTGGATCAAAGTGATTGGCTGTTAGATGAGCCGCGAACCTATATCCCAAGGAATCGCGAGGATAAGTTAATAACTCCTGGAGATTGGGAACGGGGGCTAAATAACGTTCCTGCATGATAGCGGCCATCTCCGGCTGAGCTTTGAGGTAGTCGATTGAAATCGTACTCAGATTGGTTTTTCTAAGAACCTCATCCAAGTCATAAATGGCGTCAAAGGTGGCAGGGTTTTGGGTCAACGTGACAAATGCATTGAGCGCCTTGAGTTGTTCTGCCAGCGATATTTCAGGTTGCGTTTGCATGAGTAATTTTCCTCTAAATCAAAGGATTCAGAAAAACCAAAAGGTTTTCTGAATGTGCACTGGGTTTCAAGGGTATATACGCTGGCTTTGCTGATGTGGATCTCTACATTTGGCAAAACCATTACATCCAATATTTCTGCAGCGACAGATCCATTTGCTGACTCTTGACGTATTCCTGATTAGTTCAACCCACTGTGATCCAGGAGATCTAAACATGCTGTCCGATGTTAAACCACCTACCTATAATTTGTTTTCGCCCGAAGCTCTGAATAATCCCTATCCCCTTTATCAACAGATGCGAACAGAAGACCCGGTTTACTACTGTGAGTCTCTCGGCTACTGGTTTTTAACCCGCTATGACGATGTTGAAGCAGCGCTGGGAGATGAGCGTCTGAGTGCTGATCGCCGCTCGTTATTTGTGCAGCAATTGGGGGATTTGGATGTGGAGCTGATTCAAAACTTTCTGCGCCTGATCGGCAACATGATGATTGAACAAGACCCACCGAAGCATACCCGTTTCCGCAAACTTGCTAATCAGGGATTTACTACTCAGGCCTTAGAAAGTTGGCGGTCGATCATTCAAGATACAACGGATGCGCTGCTGGACCTTGTGTGCGATAGCGGGGCCATGGATATCGTGGCTGACTTATCTGTACCGCTACCTGCCCTGATCATTGCCGAGATTTTTGGAGTTCCAGAAGAAAATCGAGATGACCTGATTCAATGGGCATTGGACATTGGCACCTTTTGGGGGGCACCGGGCGGACAGGACATCGAAACCCTGGCCCGCAAAGCTGATGTCGGGGCTGAGCAATTCACCGCCTTGATGAGTCAACTGATCGAAGCCCGACGGCGGCAACCGGGCACCGACATGATTAGCCTGTTGACCGTGGCTTACTCAGAACAGGGGTTTGACCTGGATCAACTGCCCTCTCTCTGCATCCTGATTTTGAATGCCGGTCATTTAACCACCACCGACTTAATTCCCAACGCCGTGAATGCGCTGCTGCGGCACCCCTATCAACTGCAACTGCTCAAAAACAGCCCAGACCTGATGTGCCCTGCGGTAGAAGAAATGCTCCGGTTTGATACCCCCGCCCCATTTGTCTTTCGCATTGCCAAACAAGATCTGACTATTGGTGGACAAGACATTCCAGCAGGCAGTGTCCTTGCCTTAGGTCTGGGAGCCGCCAACCACGACCCGGAGAAATTTACCCACCCCGAGCAGTTCGACATTTTGCGCTCTCCCAACAAGCATTTGAGTTTTGGCCCCGGTGTGCATTTTTGTCTAGGGGCAGTGCTGGCCCGTATGGAGTTAACCATTTGCTTAAATACCCTGCTATCCCGGATGCCTAATCTCTGCTTTGATGGCGATCAACCGGCTATTCCCAGACATACCAGCCTGGTGTTTAAGGGGTTTGACTCACTACCCGTCAGATTCTGACTGTATTGGTTGAGTTGTTTTTGTTAAGGCTTCCCAGAAAGATAATTAGCCTTCGGAAATATTGGCTTCAACGATGTTCTCGGCAAAGCTTTTGTATACACCGCCGATCTGCTTAGCCATTGAGTCAGGGAAGACATGGAAATCCCCAACTTTCAAGGCTTCTATGACACCTTTCGCAACAAGTGAAGGCGGCTCCGCAATTTCAGTGAGCCCTGCCGCATCACCCATAGAAGTCGCAATAGGTCCTGGATGAACACTCAATACAGTCGTTCCCTGTTCACCAAGCAGCTCATGTAAAGCTTGTGTTATAGAATATGAAGCTGCTTTTGAGGCAGAGTAAGTAGCAAAGTTGGAGAAACATTTCATCGAGACAACAGAGTTTAGCTGAACGAAGACACCACCTCCGTTAGCTTTGAGAACCGGAGCAAAGGCCTGAGCCATGCGAATCAGACCATAAACGTTAATGCTCATCTCAAATTCGAGTGAGCTGATCGCATCATCGTCGAGTGGGGTAGATGTTTTGAGAACACCCGCATTGTTCACAACGACCTGCACGTCCTTCGCCGTCTGAGCTGCAGCAGAAATGGACTGCGGATCCGCCAGATCAATATGAATAGGGACTACCTTGTCTCCGTGTTTTTCAACCAGTGGAGATGCACTACCCACTGTGCGAACGGCAGCATAAACTTTTGCCGCTCCGTGTGAGATAAACGAATCAACAAATGCCTTGCCGATTCCGCGATTTGCTCCTGTAATTAGGACGATTTTATCTTTAATGTCGTAGTTCATTGTTATTTCTCCAATCATAGGGGTTTAGGGAGTAACGGAACAATAATATACGCTAAGCTGTTTAGTTTTCTGAACGACGGACTCAAAGTCAAAGCACACAGCCTTCATCGCCTTTTGGAAAAAACTTTTCGATCTACTGACAATTTCAGCGGCAGCCAATGTGCCCGCGCTCTTAAGGTCATCTATATACCTGATTTCTACTAGATAGAGAAGCGTAAGGTCAGGAATTCTTGACATCCCCAAATCCGCGCTCGCCACCAAACAATTTCAATTTCGTAATTGACATACAGATTACTCAGGTTGCTCAGATGATTTCTGTGCTAACTGACGCCTCATCTCAACAGTTTTCGCCCACTGACTTCCTTGCAAATAAGTTTCCAACAGATTCTTCATCGGCTCGATGTCGTATTGCTCCATTAGAGGTCTCGCAGCAGTCAACATCCTTTGCTTAACTTCACTAACTTGCTGCGCCATGGCTTTCCCTTGCTCTGTCAGAGAGATTTCCAGCCGTCTACGATCATCTAAAGCTGACTGACGCTGCACATAGCCAGCTTGAAACAGGCGATCTACCAACCGTGAAGGATGCCCTCCTTCTGCAATTAGAAAATCACCCAGCTCCCCTAGGGACAGCGGCTCAGTTTGCTGAAGAATAAGCAGAACCTCAGCCTGAGCCGGAGTAATACCAAGAGATTGAAATGCCTCAGTGAGTCGGCGTTCGGACTCGCGGTAAGCCGCTTTGATGAGGAGCGAAATTTCTTCAAAAGGTTCCAAGGAGCAGTACTTGACACAGCATATAACTTTAGCTAGAGTACCAGAAGAAAATACTTGACACGTCATATATTGCTGTGTCAAATAAACTCTCGAGGCACCTTACATCTTATGACAAACAATGTATTTCTTACGGGTGGTTCTGGTTTTGTGGGGATGAACATAATTCCCCAACTCCTAGATAGTGGCTATATGGTCTATGGGCTTGCGCGATCAGAAGATGCTCTAAAAAAAGTAGAGGCTGTGGGAGCCAAAGGTGTTTTAGGTAGCCTTTCTGATTTGAAGAACGCTCAAAAAGCTTTAGAAAACTGCCAGATTGTGATCCACTGTGCAGCCTACATGAATTTCACCTACGAATATGAAAAGTTCTACAACGTTAATGTTCAGGGAACTAAGAACTTAGTGGCTGCTGCTAAAAGAGCCGGGCTCAAGAAATTTATCTACATCAGTGCCGCTTCCGTCATCAATGGAAAACCTGTCAAAAATGTAGATGAACTATATACACCAAGACGACTTCCACAAGATTATTACTCAAAAACCAAAGCCCTAGCAGAAAAGCTGGTCTTGGAGACTAATGAACCTGGCTTTGAAGCGATCGCACTCAGACCTCCTGCCATTTGGGGACCAAATAATCCTCACTACGATGACATTCTAAAAACGGCTAAAGAAGGTAGGTGGATGTGGATCGGTGATGGTAGTCATATCCTATCTACCATTCACGTAGATAATCTATCAGCAGCGGTTAAAGCTGCCATTCAGAAGGGTAGGGGTGGGCAGATCTACTACGTGAGTGATGGTGAACAGCGTCCCCTCAAAGCCTTTTTTACAGAAATTCTGAGAGCAGAAGGAATTGAACCAGGCAATCGCAGTCTGCCACGAGGTTTAGCACTTGTGATTGCTCACATCTTGGAATTTTTCTGGAAGCTTTTACGGCTTAAAACACGACCTCCAATGGTGCCTGTCATGATTTATCTTATGGGCACCGAATTTTCTCTCAATGATACGAAGGCTAGGACTGAACTGGGCTACCGCAATGCTGTCAGCATCGATGAAGGGTTGCGGCAAATGAGAATGCGATGGCGCATCTAACGGCAAAGTTGAGCGAGAGCAGATAGCCCAGAACTCAGCGCTAAGATCTCTGTGCTGTCCGCTCCGACGCAGTTTATGGGATTCATCCTCAGAACCAACAACGGGTTGCGATCGCCACGCTCTAAGCCGACTGGTTTCCAGGATTAGGAATTCTTTGTACTTCAAGAGGTAGTCGATGCATATTTACCAAAGTCTGGGCGGAACCAGAGAGTACAATTCAGAAATCTGGAAAGCCTTTGGCGATCGCGGCCTCTACAGTACATTAGTACTGTAAGAGATGGGGGACAGCAATCGCCTGGACTCAGTTAACAAAACTTAACACAGTTGAGTTTACTTATGTCCGACTACTTATAGCACCACAGGGATTTTGAACACGGATACATGGATAGATTGAACAACTCAAATGATGATTTAAGTTTGTTGCTTGAGTTGTTAAATGTCATCCGTGCATCTTCAGTTAATTAAATTTCAAGAAATTCAACAAATCTTAAATAGACTTTTCTCAACAAATATTAACACTGATATTTGCCATATACAATAACAAAGGGGGCGTAGGTAAGACTACTACATAAAAAATTATGGACACTGAACAAGCCTTAGAATTTGCCGATGCTTTGGTTTTTGCGAAAAAAGGCCAACATCTAAGTGATCTGCAAAGGCTCTTATTGCGTGCCTCTTGGTCTGAGCCGCGTCAGCGCTATGATGAGATTGCTCAAGCTTATGGCTATTCGATTAATTACCTCAAGCAGGATGCTGGCCCCAAGTTGTGGCGGCTACTTTCAGATGTCTGTGGGGAAAAGGTCAAGAAAACAAATTTTCGGGCAGCTCTGGAGCGGCGAGCGCAAATACAAGATGCCACGATATCGGCTTCTGCGGACATACAAGTAGAGTCGGAAGAAGGCGAAACGCTACTAAGAAATAGAGACTCTTCACAAGCTGTATCTCCGAGCAATCAACGCCAAGATTGGGGGGAAGCTCCGGATGTCTCCATCTTCTACGATCGCGCTAAAGAACTAAGTAAGCTAGAAAAATGGATTGTCACCGATCGCTGCCGTATAGTAGTGCTGGTGGGTATGGGGGGGATTGGCAAAACCCATCTGTCTGTAAAGTTAGCCGAAAATATTCAGGAGAAGTTTGAGTATGTCATTTGGCGATCGCTGCGCCATGCCCCATCACTGCAACAGATTCTGACTGGCTTACTCCAATTCCTCGCCAAAGATCAGGAAACAGATTTACTGGCAACCGTAGATGAGAAAATCTCACACCTGATTTATTATTTACGAAAGCACCGATGTTTACTAGTACTGGACAATGCAGAGACGATTCTGCGCAGTGGTGCCAATGCTGGTTACTACAAAGAGAACTATAAAGATTATGGTGACTTGCTCAAACGCCTGGGAGAATGCCGCCATAATAGCTGTTTGTTGCTCACCAGTCGGGAAAAACCCAAAGAAATTGCCTTAATGCAAGGGGAAACCCTACCGGTTCGTTCTCTTAAATTAGGTGGTTTGAGTACCTCAGCCGGACTGCAGCTACTTCAACTTAAGGGTTGCGGCTTGCAGTCCGAGGAAGAATGTCTGGTAATCATTGAAAAATATGCAGGTAATCCCCTTGCTTTAAAGATAGTAGGTGCAGCGATTCAAGAATTATTTGAAGGAAACACATCTGAATTTATCCAACACCCTGCATTAGTTTTTGATGAGATTTATGAGCTTTTAGAACAACAGTTTAATCGCTTGTCAAATTTAGGACAGACATTTTTGTACTGGTTGGCGATTAATCAAGAGCCAATTTCCGCCACTGAATTGAAATCAGAGATTTTTCCTCCCATTTCCCAACAAAAGTTAATAGAAACTCTCAAATCTCTAGCCCAGCGGTCATTTATTGAAAAAAGGAAAACCCAGTTCTCATTACAGCCAGTTGTGATGGAATACTTGCTCAGACGATTTATTGAGCATATTTGTCTAGAAATTGAGGAAGGCGATCTAGTTTTGTTTAACAGCCATGCCTTGCTCAAAGCTCAGGCTAAAGAATACATTAGAAAAGCTCAAGTTGAGTTGATAGTCAAACCAATTATAGAAAGACTAATCGCCGTCTTTAAAAATAGAAGAAATCTGGAAAATAGGCTGAGGCAAATTATCTCAAAACTGAAAGAACCATCTCCCCTAGAATCTGGATATGCTGCTGGAAATATCCTCAATCTCCTTTGTCAACTTCAGACCGATTTAACTGGCTATGATTTTTCTCATCTAACAGTTTGGCAAGCCTATCTACAGAATGTAAACTTACACAATGTAAATTTTGCTCATGCCGATCTGGCAAAATCAGTTTTCGCTAAACAGCTAACGAGTATTTTGTCGGTAGCATTTAGTCCAGATGGCAAACTTTTAGCAACAGGGGATACTAATGGTGAAATCCAGCTGTGGCAAGTAGCAGATAGCAAACTTCTGCTGATCTGTAAAGGACACGCAGGTTGGGTACACTCTGTTATCTTTAGCCCAGATGGTCGCATGCTGTGCAGTGGGAGTAGTGACCAAACTGTTAAGTTGTGGAATGTCTCAGACGGTAAGTGCCTGAAAACTTTGTTGGGACACAATCAGCGGGTGCGCTCCGTGGCTTTCAGCCCAGATGGAACGACCTTGGCCAGTGGCAGTGGTGACTGCACAGTGAGGCTTTGGGATGTTAATAGCGGTCAATGCCTCAAAATTTTTTCCGGACATGGGAGTTGGATTTGGTCAGTTACCTTCGCTCCCGATGGTCAAACCCTTGCCAGCGGGAGTGAAGACCGGACGGTGAAAATCTGGGATGTTCGCACTGGTGAATGCTTGCAAACTTTGTTGGGACATAGCCGTTGGGTGCGCACTGTTGCCTTCAGTCCCAATGGTCAAATCCTAGCTAGTGGGAGCGGGGATCGGACGGTGAAACTCTGGAATGTCCATGATGGTAGTGAGGCGATCGCCCTGAAGGGACACACGCAACGGTTGCGTTCTGTGACCTTCAGTCCAGATGGTAGTATGCTGGCTAGTGGCGCTGGCGACCACACTGTGAAATTATGGGATTGTCGCACGGGTCGATGCTTGAAAACTCTCCACGGACATAGTAGTCGGTTAACATCGGTGGCTTTCAGTCCGGATGGAACAATTCTAGCCAGTGGTGGAGAAGACCGGGCGGTGAGGATATGGGAGGTTAGCACAGGTCAATGCCTCAAAACTTGGCAAGGCTATGCCAGTTGGGTACAGTCGGTTGCTTTCAGTCCGGATGGGACAACCCTAGCCAGTGGGAGTGAAGACCGGACAGTAAGGCTCTGGGATGTGCGCACCGATCAATCTCTCAAAAGCAAGCAAAGCGCGGCCATCTTACAGAAGCATACTGGCTGGGTTTGCTCAGTCGCTTTCAGTCCGGATGGGACAATCTTAGCCAGTGCGAGTAGTGACTATAGCCTGAAGTTATGGGATGTTCGTACCGGAATGTGTCTCAAAACTTTGCTGGGACATACTCGTTGGATTCGCTCACTCACCTTCAGTCCGGATGGAACGAAGTTGGTCAGCGGCAGTGGTGATTATAGCGTGAAGTTATGGGATATTCGTATAGGGTCATGCATCAAAACTTTGCAGGGGCACACAGGTTGGATCTGGTCAGTAGCCTTCAGTCCGGATGGTGTTACTGTAATCAGCGGCAGTGAAGACAAAACAGTGAAGTTGTGGGATATCACTACTGGCAAATGCCTGAGAACTTTTGAGGGACACAGTAGCTGGGTTCAGTCTGTGGCTTTTAGTCCGGATGGCAAGACAATAGCCAGTGGCAGTTGTGACTGCAACGTGAGGTTATGGGATGTTAGTACTGGTGAATGCCTGAGAACTTTTTGGGGACACAGCAGCTGGGTTCAGTCTGTGGCTTTTAGTCCAGATGGCAAGACAATAGCCAGTGGCAGTTGTGACCAGACGGTGAAGCTTTGGGATGTCAACACAGGTAAATGCTGGCAAACCTTAGAGGCACACGATAGCTGGGTATGGTCAGTTGCCTTTAGTCCAGATGGCAAAACCTTGGCTAGTAGCAGCCAAGATGAAACGATTAAGCTTTGGAATGTCAACTCCAGTGAGTGTCTGGGAACTTTAAGAAGTAAAAGACCGTATGAGGGTATGTGCATCACCGACGTTAAAGGCTTAACCGAAGCTCAACTGGCTACGCTGAAAGTTTTAGGCGCAGTAGAAGAGGTTGATTGAGAAGAGCTGATCTTTAAACTCCCAATACCTAATCAGCCCTTTATTGGGCAACGCCGATTTTCTTAGATCATGATTTGTTGAGCAATTTTCCCTAGTACCTGACTTATGGAGTGCTTTGGGTATTTGAGGCAGAAGAGGCCGCCACTAGCAAGCCGGATCATATCGTCCGACTCGGGGAGTATCCCTGCTACCTTGGTGTTGTAAGTTTTTTCAACTTCTTGACGAAGCTGCTCGAAGTTGTACTCCTTCAGAGCTTTGTTGACCATTAGTAGTAACCTGGGCACTCGGAGCTTGCGTGCTACATCTACAGTTACAGCAGTGCCCTGAAAATCTTGTTGGTCGGGTCTAAGTACTAACAAGACAATATCAGAGACGGTCAGCGATAGCAGAGTCTCTTCGTTGATACCGGGGTGGGTATCAATAAACAGGTAGTCAAGCTTAAGGTTTTTGATGAGGTCTTGGAAGCCTTCACACAGCAGATCAGCGTCGAACCCCTCGCGCAACACGCGGGAAATATCGTTCAATTTGACACTCGAAGGAACCAGGTAGATACTGCTACGGGCAGTTGCCTGGTTTTGGAGTACAGAGGTGACGTCATAGGCAGCATTGGCGATCTTACAGCGACCCCAGAGGAAGTTATTAAGGGTATGTTTCATGCGCTTTGGTTCAATACCGAACAGCACATGAATGCCAGGGGATGGGAGATCGGTATCAACTATGCCAACCCGATTGCCTTGGCGGGCAACGATTGCAGCAAGATTGGCTGTCGAGTTTGATTTGCCAGTTCCACCCCGATAGGAGTGAATAGAAATAATTTTGGGCATGGTAGTAATTTACTGAGAGTTTGTCTTTGACACTCCCACGCCTAAAGGCGATGGGATTCTGAAAAAGTTTGCTACGAGAGCCTTACTCTTAAAACATTTTTGAATTAAGAATTTTGAATTTTGAATACCTCACTCGTGATTGGTGGTTAGAGTATTTCCCAGTCCCCAGTCCCCACAATTGACCGAATATCGGCTACCTGAAAAACCAATAATACAGTGAACTGGTAAACTAGAGCTTGAGCTCGCTCAAGGCACCACATACCCCCGTAGGCTTTAGCGGTAGGTTGTTGACCTTTCCCCTGCCCTCCTTGTTGTCTGCTTAGTAGAATAACCGAGCAAAAAAAAATTTGACAAATTTCCCTTATACTCGCTAGTATAGTAAATGGCTCGAAAATTGGGACTGTAGTTCAATTGGTTAGAGCACCGCCCTGTCACGGCGGAAGTTGCGGGTTCGAGCCCCGTCAGTCCCGTTCAGTTAAACATTTCTATCAACTGGTCGCGCCCAGGAGCCTCTCACTATACTGTAGGCTTAACCTTCCCGTAGGGCGAAGCCCTTAGGAGTTGTCCAAAAATAACTTCGGCTATTTCCCATCCAAAGCAGGGGAAGCAGAGGAAGCAGAGGAAGCAGGGGGAGAGGAGAAATACCGAATTTAATAATGGACAAGTCCTTATTGAAGAGTAGAGTAGGTTATACTGAATCCGGATCTAAAACCCCCTTCCGACTAATCTTTTGTAAGAGGTCTTCTGTGACTCTTAGAGTTCGTATTGCTCCCAGTCCAACAGGAAAATTACACATTGGGACAGCAAGAACAGCAGTGTTTAACTGGCTGTTTGCCCGCCATCACGGCGGCAAGTTCATTCTGCGAATTGAAGATACAGATGTAGAGCGATCGCGCCCAGAATACACGGAGAATATCCAGTCGGGACTCACTTGGCTGGGAATCGACTGGGATGAAGGGCCATTCTTCCAATCCCAGCGGCTTGACCTTTATCGACAAGCAATTCAAAATCTACTAGATAAAGGATTAGCTTATCGCTGCTATTGTACACCTGAAGAATTGGATCAAATGCGGGAGGAGCAAAAAGCCAGAAAAGAAGCCCCCCGCTATGATAATCGCCACCGCAACCTGACAGCAGAACAAAGGGCAGCCTTTGAAGCAGAAGGGCGCACACCTGTGATTCGCTTCAAAATTGATGACCACTGGAAGATTGTCTGGAAAGATCTGGTGCGAGGTAAAGTCATCTGGAAAGCCAGTGATCTCGGTGGCGATATGGTGGTTGCCCGCGCTTCAGAGAATAAAGACGAAGAATTTGGTCAGCCTCTCTATAACCTAGCAGTGGTTGTGGATGACATTGATATGCAAATTACCCATGTCATCAGGGGAGAAGATCACATTGCCAATACTGCCAAACAGATTTTGCTTTACGAAGCAATGGGGGCAAAAGTGCCAGAATTTGCCCATACCCCTCTGATTCTGAACATGGAAGGGCGCAAACTTTCTAAGCGGGATGGGGTGACTTCCATCGACGACTTTAAGAAAATGGGCTTTGTCCCCGAAGCAATGGCTAATTACATGACCTTGCTGGGATGGACACCACCGGATGCGACAGAGGAAATCTTTACCCTCTCCCAAGCGGCTAAACAATTTAGCTTGGATCGGGTGAACAAAGCAGGGGCAAAGTTCGACTGGGCAAAACTAGATTGGATTAATAGTCAATATATCCATAAAATGCCAGCGGAGCAGCTAGTAGACTTACTGATTCCTTACTGGCAAGGAGCAGGATATGAAGTTGATTTGGAAAGCGATCGCCCTTGGTTAGAAGCTCTAGGGACGATGATTGGTCCGAGTTTAACTCGCCTGTCAGATGCAGCCAAAGAAAGTCGCTTACTGTTTGGGGAGTCGGTTGAATATAGCGAAGAGGCAATATCCCAGCTAAAACAAGAGGGAGTAGCCCAGATTATCAAAGCCATTCATGGGGCCATCGAAAGTAAACCACAGCTAACCGAAGCCGATGTTAAGGAGATAGTGAAACAGGTAACGAAAACCCAGAAGGTGAAAAAGGGTTTAGTGATGCGATCGCTGCGAGCAGGCTTAATGGGAGAAATGCGCGGTCCCGATCTGATCCAATCCTGGCTCCTACTCAATCAGAAAGGGTTAGATAAAATCCGCTTGCAGCAGGCGTTGAACCGGGTGTAATCAGCTCTGTGCATTTACTTGCGGGTGCGCTCAAAACCCGTTGGTGGATCTCATCGGGCGATCGCCATCAGTTTAGTCCAATGGCACCGGTTTAAAATTGGGTTCCCTCAACTCGTAGTGCTGCCGTCGTCACAGCTTACTCGTACTCGTACTCGTACTCGAAGAGCGGCGTAGCCTAGCTGACCGCACGAAGAAAATTGCAAGCGATCGCATTCACAGGAGTTTTGTCAGTCAACCAAATAGGGGAGGTGAAAAAGCACGGTCAGAGACCGTGCAAAGTATAATTTTATCTTTTTTTAAGTATTAAAGCAAGTTGGTAACTAGTTCCCGTAGAAGTAACGAGAACTAATTCCCCCATCTCCCAATAATAAAGCTCACCAGCAACCGCTTCCTTGGAATAGCGATCGCCTTCTTTACGGTAACAGTCAGTGAACGCTATTTCAAAGGATGAACAAATTTTGTGGGATTGGGTTAATATCACTGAGCAAGAGTTGGTAGTTCTGCCCCAATTTATCAGGTGTGACTCCTTTTGTTAGCGATCGCCCATTTTTGCTAATGTCCAGTTTGTAGTGTATACGATAGTTATGACCCGGAGAATCAAAAGACAGAAAGACTTTGAGATTTCGCTTCAAATAAAGCACGACAACTTTATTCGTCCGCCCCGTGAAGCGCAAAGAAACTGGTTGCTCAACCGGGCACTTAAGGAATTTGCCGACGATTTGATGCATTTGGATAGTAGCTCAAAACGCTTTATTCGCGGAACAGATCAGATGGGGTTCGAGGACCGTACACAAAAGGTTTTGGAAGACCACGACATCATGGAAGATTGGCAGATTCCCGTGATGAAAGCGATGGCCGATATTGTCACAGAAACCCACGGAGAGGTTTTAGAGATCGGATTTGGCCGGGGGGTGGCCTCAACTTATATCCAGGATTTAGGTGTTCAATCCCATACCATTGTGGAATGTAATGACTCCGTTGTAGAGCGATTTCACCCTTGGCGGCAACAGTATCCCGATCGGGATATACGACTGGTTCATGGTAAATGGCAAGATGTCGTCGATCAGTTAGACCAATATGACGGCATTTTTTTTCACACCTACCCCCTCAATCAGGAAGAATACCTAGCTTATGTTGTTCAGAGTATGACCTTTGCAGAACATTTTTTTCCAACCACTGCAGGTCTTTTAAGGGAAGGCGGTATTTTTACATATCTCACCAACGAAACTGATTCACTGAGTCGAGCTCATCAAAGGCTAGTATTTCGGTATTTTACTTCTTTCACCCTGAGTATCATAGAACCTTTGGCCATCCCATCCGATAGTAGAGATGCCCTATGGGCAGATTCAATGGTGGTCATTAAAGCGGTTAAATAAGAAGAAATGTGTGCCGGCAGATGCAGATGAAGACATTCCGCAGACGTATTAATACCCTTTCTCCGAAAAAGCAGACCTTGCTTTCGCTTCGGCTCCGCAGGCAACTCACCTCGCCTATGGCCAGGGAGGAGAAGCTGGACAATCCTTCAGCTCTGCACCACCAAGGCAAGCGCCTGATTGCCTATATTGTCCCAGAAGCGACGAAGATGGGATGGATTGAAGGGGAGCAGTCCATTATGGATCTGCCCGAACTGGACAAATCAGACCTGCGAAGCTATTTGAAGGCTAGGCTACCTGACTACATGATACCTTCTATCTTCCTCCAACTAGATGCCTTGCCACGGACGCCCAATGGGAAGGTAGATCCTCAAGCCCTGCCTGCACCTGATACAGCTGTGTCAGCTTTAGAGACCCCTTTGGTAGCTCCCCGCACTCCCATCGAGGAGATTCTGGCTGGTATCTGGGCTGAGGTACTTGGGCTGGAGGAGATTAGTATTCACGACAACTTTTTTGAGGTGGGAGGAGATTCCATACTCAGCATTCAGATCGTCTCCAGAACCCATGAAGCCGGGCTATCACTGATGCCAAATCAGCTTTTTGAGCACCAGACCATTGCTGAGTTGGCGGCGGTTATCGTTCCAGTTCCGGTAGTTCAGGCCGAGCAGGAACTGGTCACAGGCTCTGTACCTTTGACGCCCATTCAGCACTGGTTCTTCGAGCAGCATTTCCTCGATCCACACCATTGGAATCAGTCAGTTTTGTTGGAAGTCCCCCTCAATTTGGACTTTGCATTGCTGGAGCAGGCTGTGGAACAGTTGTGGCTTCACCATGATGCGCTTCGGCTGAGTTTTATTCAGAACCAGATTGGGTGGGAGCAGCTCAATGCCGGAGAAGATGCTACGATTTCCATCGCTCGTTTAGACTTGTCAACGCTGTCGGAGGAGGAGCAAAGACTTGCCATTGAGAAGCACGGGGCAGCATTGCAAGCTAGCCTTAATCTTGCTGAGGGAGGACTAATGCGGTTAGCCTTCTTCAACCTCGGCGAACATCGGTTGGGTCGCCTCTTAATCATTATCCATCATTTGGCTGTTGATAGCATATCGTGGCGGATCTTGCTCGAGGATCTTGAGACCCTATACAACCAACTTCGCCGTGGCGACGCGATACAGCTCCCGCCCAAGACCAGTGCTTTCAAATACTGGGCTGAGAAACTAGTTGAATATGCGGCATCTGATGTCCTTCGACAAGAATCACATGATTGGCTAAACCTACTTGAAGCAGAGATTGTCAAGATACCGGTGGACAATGTTGATAACCAAACTAATACCGAGGCATCAGCCCAGACAATATCAGCATACCTTAGCATAGAAGAAACGCGGGCACTGCTGAAGGAAGTGCCTGCCGTTTACAACACCCAGATCAATGATGTGTTGTTGACAGCGCTTGTGCAGGCTGTCTCGAGATGGGCTGGTGCCGGAACACTGATGGTAGACT
Organism: Xenococcaceae cyanobacterium; assembly: GCA_051439465.1. GTDB lineage: Bacteria > Cyanobacteriota > Cyanobacteriia > Cyanobacteriales > JBFRWF01 > JBFRWF01. Next base: position 16,363 of record JBFRWF010000024.1, read on the forward strand.
TGGAAGGTCATGGACGGGAAGAGATCGTAAAGGGAATCGACTTATCACGCACGGTCGGTTGGTTTACCTCATTCTTTCCGGTTCCCCTGAGTTTGGGCAACCTATCCCATCCAGGAACAGCAATAAAATCCATAAAGGAGCAGCTTCGCCAGATACCGAACCGAGGTCTCGGATATGGTTTGCTTCGTTATCTAAGCGGGGATGTAAACCTTAAAGCAAAACTGGAGAAGCTGCCGCAAGCGGAGATTCTTTTCAAATACCTTGAACCAATGGATCGGATCGTGCCCCAATCGTCCTTGTTTAGATTGACACGTGAAGTGGATGGAGCTAGCCGTAGTCCTCAGAACAGGAGGAGCCACCGGCTGGAGATCGATGCACAGGTAGTTGATGGGCAGTTGCAACTCGATTGGACTTACAGTTGGCATGTCCATCAACCTGCCACTATTGAGAAGTTGGTGCAAGATTTCATGGAGGCCTTGCGGGGGCTTATTGCGCACTGCATGTCTCCCGAAACTGGGGGCTTTACACCCTCCGACTTTCCTGAAGCAGATTTAAGTCAGGATGAGCTTGATCTTTTCATTGGTAGTTTGACCCAAGGTTCCTAGTCAATACAAACCAAAATTAACTCCACAAAATAACCCCATCGGGTCATGACAACTAACTCCACGGGAAGGAATAGTAACGTCAGTAAAAAATTCAGCGTTGCTGAATTAACATTTGGGGTTGCCCAATTACGGAATGATATCCTAGAACACTGATTTAGTAATCTCATGACTTATAACACAAGAGAGAGGGGTGAGTGTGGAGAGTTTGGGAAGTGCGGGTATACTCAGAAAAAGTAATAATTGCTTCCTCCTCTCCACCCTCTCTCCTAACCAGGAATTTATGAATACTGAATCGACGTTCTAGAGTATCGATGAATAGGAAAAACATAGAAGCGATATATCCTCTTGTGCCCATGCAGCAGGCTTTGCTGTTGCACAGCCTTAAGCAAGAAAAGTCTAGATTAGGGTTTTTGCATGTGCGTTGTACCCTTCATGGGAATCTCAATATTGCAATGTTTAAGCGGTCATGGGAGCGTGTGGTTAGTAGACATACCACTTTACGCAAGTCTGTTCATTGGGAGGATCTCGATAAGCCACTCCAGGTGGTGTATCGACAGGTCAGTTTGCCCTGGGAGTATCAAGACTGGCAAACAGCAGCACTGACTGAACAGCAAGCTCGTCTGACAGCTTTCCTTCGAGCTGATCGCAGTCGAGGGTTTGATTTTACACAAGCTCCAGTGATGCGCCTGACTCTGATTCGGACGGCTGAGAACACCTACCAATTTATCTGGAGTTGCCATTATTTATTGCTCGATGGATGGTCTGGGACAATTGTCCTCAAAGAAGTGTTTAATTTTTATGAGGTGTTTTGCCAGGGGCAGGATTTAGATCTAGGCCAAGCTCGTTCCTACCAGGACTACATCAACTGGCTGAAACAGCAGGACGTAACTAAGGCAGAGGTTTTCTGGCGGCAGGCGCTCAGAGGTTTTGTCATGCCAACGCCACTGCCGATAGAGCGCGTATCTGATAACGGGTCTCGGCAACAGAAAGGCACAGACGAGCAACACAGTGAGCTGACAGTAGCGATGACAGCAACATTACAGTCTTTTATAAACGAGCATCGGCTGACGCTGAATACCCTGGTGCAGGGTGCCTGGGCGTTGCTCTTGAGCAGTTACAGCGGTGAAGAAGATGTGCTCTTTGGGGCTACCGTTTCCGGACGTCCGGCTGCCCTGGCTGGTGTTGATACCATAGTTGGGCTCTTTATCAATAACCTACCGATACGGGTACGCTTGTCTCCTGCACAACCAGTGCTGCCCTGGTTGCAGAAGCTCCAGAAGCAGCAGTTTTCGTTGAGCCAGTACGAGCACATCCCACTGATGCAAATTCAGGACTGGAGTGAAGTGCCTGGACATCTACGTTTGTTCAAGAGTCTCCTGGTCGTTGGGAATTTTCCGTGGCTAGGCTCCTCACAGAAGCAGAATAGGAGCCTGGAGGTTCGCGATCTTCAGTCGGGGATCGTAACAACCTACCCGCTCACTCTTGTAGTCAAGCCTGGCCCGGCACTGGGTCTATATATCAGCTATGATCTCCAGTGCTTTGACTCTGATTTGATTGCGCGGATATTGCGACAGTTCCAGTCCTTACTGGAGAGCTTCGCCAAAAATTCCGAGGGTTCCCTCGACCATATGCTGCGCTTAATCAAGGCAGAGCAGTATCAACCCTTGACTCCCAATGGCAAGATCGACCGTTGTGCTTTCCCTGCACCTAACTCGACTCGGCAAGAACCAGGCACAACCTTTATGGCTCCCTGCGATAAATTGGAAAGTCAGCTAATTCAAATTTGGGAGCAAGTTTTAGGAGTTCAGCCCATAGGCGTAAGGGACAACTTCTTTGACTTGGGGGGCCACTCCCTGCTAGCCGTGCAACTGTTCACTGAAATCGAGAAAGCCTTCAACAAAAATCTCCCCTTGGCTGCCCTCTTCCAGGCTCCAACCGTTGAGCAGCTAGCCAACATTCTCCGCCCAGAAGGATGGTCATCCCCTTGGTACTCCCTAGTGCCGATTCAACCAGGCGGTTCCAAACCTACTCTGTTTGCTATCCACCATCTTGGCCCAGGTCTTAGCTGGTACCGAACTTTGGCAAGACATCTGGGTTCGGAGCAACCAATTTATGGACTGAATTATGGGATAGCAGCAAAGACTAGGTCGAGCAAACAGACTCCCCCCAGCCGTATTGAGGATCTGGCGGCTCACTACATCAAAGAAATGCGAAATCTACAGCCCCAGGGTCCTTATTTTCTGGGAGGGATCTCTTTTGGAGGCAGAGTAGCCTTTGAAATGGCTCATCAGCTAGTCGTGCAAGGTCAGAAGGTAGCTTTGCTGGCTTTGTTTGATAGCTGGGGTCCGGGTACATACAAACCTTTGCCAATTCGCGAGTGGATTGCTACTATATTGAGTCGAATTTTACGGCTCGGATTCGCCTACGTTCTGAAGAGCATTAAGAATAAGGTCAAGATATGGCTCACCAAGCCCGAAATTACCGACCTTCATAGGTATGGTAAATATGTATCGCAAGTCTATCCGTTCCGACTTATTCTCTTCCGGTCTATTGACTATACTCATGCTAATATTGGTTCGGTCGGTTTACTCCATAAATTCGATCCTAAATTGGGCTGGGGCGAGTTGGCTACTGGAGAATTGGAAATTCATGATATTCCTGGCGGCCACCTTAGTATGTTAGAAGAGCCTCAGGTAGGGGTGGTGGCTGAAAAGTTAAGGACTTGCATTGAGCGAACACAGTCATAAGCAGGCGATCGCTTTTTTTGTAGGCCGAACTGAGCAAGCTGATCCCTCTTTTGTTATCCCGGCTAAATATAATCAAACAATCGCCGAACCAATGCAAAAACAGGAATATCAACATCAAAAGCCCGTTCTATAAACCAATAAAGGGCTGCGGTAAACAGGAGTGCGACACCAAATCTGAGGATGATTTTTGAGTAAAATCTGCTATTCCGGAGAGCATAAAGTATTGGAAAGACAAGACATATAATGGCAACCTGACCAATTTCGACACCTAGGTTAAATCCGAATAAAGAGAGAACCAAATGTTCCTGGATGATGCCAAGCTCAGCTAATACGCTAGCAAAGCCAAATCCGTGAAAGAGTCCAAATCCAAAGATAATCAACCAAATCTTCCCTCTGAAGAGCGGATAAATAATATCTGCTGCGGCAAAACCTATGGATGCTGCAATGATGGACTCAACCAAACGCGAAGGCATTTCGACGATATGCAGCGCAGCAAGGCTAAGGGTTATGCTATGGGCAATAGTAAAAGAAGTAGCAACTTTAACAACATAGATAAAGGCTGGACGAAATTTTTGAACAGGTCTCCAATTAAAGCCTTCTCGACGAAGAACGGACGGTAGTATTAAGGCTATCAAAAACAGAATATGATCGATACCTTCCCAGATATGCCAGATACCCAGGTTCACAATCCCTAGAAATCCACGTAGCAGGGTTGAAGAAGATAAATCCAAGCTTTGTTGTTGGCGCACGGGACTAAAGATTAATGAGACAATGGACTCATTTGCGAAGGTACCGGTTTTCCAATTGTGCTCAACAACTAACAGACCTCTATGTTCAGGCTTGACATCAAATAGCGCACCATAGTAGATATCTAGCTTTTGAGGTATCTCCTCCAGCTCGTCGCTCAGATAATTAATCGTTAGATATTGAGCAAAGCTAGTGGAGAATAAGCCATATTCTTTGTATTGGAGAGGATAGGCTTGCTGATTAGCCCCTATTTCTAACCTTGAAGCAACATAGGCTCTAATCTCATCCAGATGGGTATTGATGTCTTCAAGCTCTACACTGCCATCTGTAGGTAATTCTAAATCTAAGGCTTTATTAAGATCCCCAACCGTCATTTCCACGCGAACCTCAATAGAGCGATCGTAAATCTTCAAAAAAAGGTAACTCTGCCCTGGAGAATGAGACGCAGCGTTAGATACCAAAAGCAAGAAAAATAAAAGAGCAATGCATATATTTGACCATAAATAACGAAATTTTCTATTTTTAGCCATGGGGCTCCAAATAGGGAAAGTCCTATCTTTCTTATGCTTATCTTGACTCAAGACTGGGGTGTGTCGTCCAACTATCTGTTCGAGCCTACATGATTGAAGTAATTTCCTAAAAAATATTCTGAACATTTCCTAACTCTGCTGAAAGTGATATTCTATATTACCTACAATGTCCCCAGAAGGCTAGAAGCAGAGAGGAAAGATTGAAAACTATTATACTGTCGGTAAAAGATACGGGATGTATTGTTCAACATGTTGGCTTGGATGCCCTTATGGACGAGATGATCGCTCGTCTGTTCGGGGCCTTCAAAATGTTTGACGATAAAAACACCGTCATTCCTCCACGAGCTGGTTTGAGCTACAGCTTTCCAAACATGGGGTTAATTGAGTGGATGCCGCTTCTGCGTCAGAAAGACCGGGTCGTCATTAAGGTTGTCGGATACCATCCCACCAACCCAGCATTGCTTCATCTGCCTACCATCCTTTCAACGGTGTCGGCCTACGACACGGCTTCAGGCCACCTGATCGGGTTGATGGACGGAACCTTCCTCACCGCCCTTAGAACGGGAGCAGCATCTGCCGTAGCAAGCAAGCTGATGGCCTCGCCCCAAAGCAAAATCCTCGGGCTCATCGGTTGTGGGGCGCAAGCTGTTACTCAGTTACACGCTCTCTCCCGAACCTTTGACCTAGAGAAGGTTCTGGTTTATGATATTGACCCGGCGGTTAGTCTTTCTTTTCTTAGACGTGTCGCTTGCTTAAACCTAAAGAACATAGAGATAATTGTTGCTTCCCTGGATCGGCTTGTAGGATCGGCGGATATCATCTGTACGGCTACCTCAGTCGAGATAGGTCAGGGGCCTGTATTCGAGGATATTGAGCTAAAACCCTGGGTACACATCAACGCTATCGGCTCCGATTTTCCAGGAAAGATCGAAGTCCCCCGTTTACTCCTGAAAAGAAGCTTCGTTTGCCCCGATTTTCGAGCACAGGCGGTCAAAGAAGGAGAATGTCAACAGCTTGCTCCTGAAGACATTGGACCCGATCTTTTTGAATTGGTGCAGCAGCAGGAGCAGTATCGGTTCATATGGCAAGAAATGACCGTTTTTGATTCAACAGGATGGGCGCTTGAGGACCAGGTGGCCATGAATATGCTCCTGGACTATGCGACAGAATTAGGTGTAGGGACATTCATGCAAATCGAAAGTATTTCAGCAGATGTCAGGAACCCTTATCATTTCGCAACTGACACTCATGATCGCATACCCACATCTATTAGGGAATCTCGATCTCGCAAACTAAATTTTTCCTGATTTCCAAATACTGCTCATCATCGTAGAGTGATAAGATCTGATAGACAATTACCCTCACGATTCGTTCCTGCCCCTTGAACGGATCGTCTTTTGAGAACGTCCATAATTGAGGAGGAGCCTGTAAGGCACTCAACCAGGTGTCTTTGGAACGCCGGAGGTTCAAGTTTCCGATAAACTGCTTGATAAAGTTATCAAATTGGGCAGTCTGATAAGAATTAAAATAAGACGTACCCCTCTCCAATTCGAGTGCCTCGATCTCTTCGGAGGATTTCGATCGCACCAGGGCATCGGCTAGGGCGCGATCGCCCGTTGCCCCCCATAGGATGCTGAGGTGCGGCGGCTGCGCGAGATAATGAAAACCGCTCAGGGTAAACTGAAAATCATATGGCATAAAAAAGCGAGGGGGCAAGGCATATCGCTTACCGCTTTCTCCAAGGGCTTCAAACCTGTAGGTGTAGGTAACCCGGGCATCTAACCATGAAAGCGCTACTGGTTTGGACAAGACTGTAACGGTGATAATAAGGGCTATGGAGAGGACAAAGTGTCGGCGTGTGAAAATCGGCATAGAGGGCACCTGCCCCTTTCTGAAAAAGAGCAATAAGAGACATGCTTCGAGTACCATCCATTGCCAGAAGCAGATACCAGATACGAAAAAAATACCCAGGTGAAACGCGATCCAGCCCATAAGAAAAAATCGTAACGCAGTACGCCGCCAGAGGCAAAAGAGCGCCCCACATTCTAGCAATAGCGTGCTGACTTTCATTGGCCAATTGAACAATGAGAGGGTTTTCGTCAGGGTGGCAATTGTCCCAGGTTCGAGAAAGGCCAGCCATCCGTTGGCGTAGGTGTTAGGCATCAGGAAATAGATCCGATCCTGAGCTAGCCAATTGAGTTGTATTTTGCCAAGTCCAGGTGCCAAGTAGTGAGACGCGAACAAGCAGCATACAAAGAACAGGAAGTCAGCGATCTTGCGACTGCCCGTGGCTCCATACAAAAGGAACGTCGCCATGAAAAGAATCAAGATCCTGACAAGTAGCTGTTTTTCCGCCCATGAGTATCCCCCTATTGGATAGGTAAATTGCCACACGATCGAGACCAGCAAGAACAGAAAAGGAAAGACAAAAACAGGTCTCCAATAGATGAGCAGAACCAACACGATCAGCAAGACTCGGTCAAGATAATGCCCCTGGTTGAAAAACAGGTTGTAGTCGTAGGTAGAAAACGACCAGGCCATGATGCCTGCGACAAGGGTGATGAATAGCCGAAGTTCTGTACTGCAATCAAATACAGACCAACTATGCCAGAGGAAGTGGTAATGACACCGAAGCGATGGGTAGCGAGTCAAAATGAACCCGACTAGAAGTAGGGCGGTCACGAGAAAGAACAGGCTATACCCATGCAAAAGCATACCGAAGAGTCGAACGATCCGCTTGCCGAGTTCGATGAAGATGACCGGTTGCTCGTAGCTAGCTTGTGGCAGGTGACCAGTAATCATCACCAAGCGTTCGAGTGCCCCATAGAGGATAAGCAGGACACCGATACGGATCGAAAGGCGAAGGAAAGATATTGACTGGGCATCGGTTCCGTTTTCGCCACGGAATGCTTCCCCCAGATAACTCGAAATCTTTTTGTTCATTTCTTAACTATTGTGTTCAAACTGCTACAGGTCTACCGTTTAGCAAGGTGTTGAGGCTGCTGGCAATGTTGCTCAAATAAACAGCCTCGCTGTATATTAAAACCATTTCCAACCACCTGGTTTTTTTCTATGAACTTTGCCTGGTCAGACGAGCAGCTTGCCTTCAAAGATCGCGTCATCCAGTTTGCGCAGCAGGCATTGAATGAGGATGTAGTCAAACGGGATAAGGAAGGGGTATTTCTCCGAGAAAACTGGCAAAAGTGTGCAGATTTTGGCATTCAAGGGCTTTGCATACCGGAAGAATACAGCGGTAGTCGCGAGATCGAGATTATGACGGCCATGCTGGCAATGGAGGGGATGGGCTATGGATGCCGGGACAATGGATTGACCTTCGCTCTAAATGCCCAGATGTGGACAGTGCAATTGCCCATCCTGCATTTTGGCACAGAGAAGCAAAAACAGCGGTTCTTACCCCCGCTGTGTAGTGGCAAATGGATCGGTGTACACGCCATAACCGAACCGGAATCCGGCTCTGATGTCTTCAGCATGGGTACGGTTGCCGAAAAACGCAGTAATGGATACGTACTCAACGGCAAAAAAAAGTTTGTGACTTGTGCGCCGATTGCGGATCTGGCACTCGTCTTCGCCACCATCGATCCAGCACTTGGCAAGTGGGGAGTTACGGCGTTTATCGTAGAAAAAGGTACGCCAGGGTTTACGGCCAGTGAGGTGCGGGATAAGATGGGGCTGCGCACCGCACCCATTGGAGAACTGATCCTGGACAACTGCTTTGTACCTGCCGAAAACCGGATTGGACCGGAAGGTGCTGGATTTAGTATTTCTAACAACTCGCTGGAATATGAGCGCTGTTGTATTTTAGGCAGTCAATTGGGCGCGATGGAACACCAATTGGAAACCGCCATTGCCTATGCGCAATCGCGCCATCAGTTCGGTCAGCCAATTGGCAAGTTTCAGTCCGTTTCCAACCGCATCGCCGATATGAAGCTACGCCTGGAAACGGCTCGGTTACTATTGTATAAAATTGCCTGGCTAAAAAAAGTGGGCAAGCCGGCTATGATGGAAGCTGCATTGTTAAAGTTGTATCTGAGTGAGTGTTTTGTTGCATCGGGTCTAGATGCGATTCGCATTCACGGGGGCAACGGCTACATGACCGATTTTGGGATTGAACGGGATTTACGCGATGCCATTGGCGGCATCCTCTATGCCGGAACCTCCGATATCCAGCGCAACATTATCGCTCGATTGTTGGGATTGTAAGGGGAATAATATCTCGTGTTTTACGGCTACCAACTTAAGCCGGGACACTTAAAGTAGGGAACAGGGAACAGGGAACAGGGAACAGGGACTCGCTAGACTACGTCGCTGCTTCGCAGATCGCTCAAAGGCAAAAGGCTTGCATGCAAAAGGCAAAAGTAGGGAATAGGGAACAGGGAACAGGGAACAGGGAATAGGGAACAGGGAACAGGGAATAGGGAATAGGGAATAGGGAATAGGGAATAGAGAATAGGGACTAGGGAATAGGGAATAGGGAATAGGGAATAGGGAATAGGTAATGGGGAATAGGTAATGGGGAATAGGTAATGGGGAATGAGAAATAGGGAATATAGCAGTCCATGATGAGTCGTGGCCAATCAAAACATATATAAAACGACCAGAACCCTTACCCCCTGTCTCCTGTTCCATGTTACCTATTGAGTAGCGTTTTGATTCACAACCCTTTATAGGACTGCTATAGTAGTCACGTTTCCCGTTCTCTGTTCCCCGTTCCCTGTTCCCTGATCCGAAGTTCCCTTTTGATTACTGTCCCGGCTTAAGCGGATAGCCTGTTTTACCATTTTGACAAGCGATCGCCAGCAGCCAAAAGAAGATAATATGATTTATTTAATACCCCACGTCATAGATCAGTCAGCCGAACGATTTCCCGAACGGGAGGCCTTCCGATTTGAGAGCCAAAGCCTCACCTATGCTGCCCTAGTACGTCAGGCTAACAGCTTGGCCCATATGTTAAGGGATCGGGGCGTGCAGCAGGGGGACCGGGTGGGCATTTATTTGAATAAGAGCCTAGAATCGGCGATCGCCATCTATGGAATTATGAAAGCTGGGGCCGCTTATGTACCTCTAGACCCTGTAGCGCCTGCTGCTCGCCTTGCATTTATCTTGCAAAATTGCGGCATTCGACATCTTATTACCCACGCAGCCAAGCGATCGCTGTTGCCCGAACTTATAGCAGAAAAAACGCCGTTGGAATGCATCATTGGACTTTCGTCCGAGACGGATCTGCCAGTGCCTACGATTTCCTGGGAAGCAGTGTGGGAGATGCCCGGCGAGTCCCCTCCCAATGTGCGGACGATGGAGCAAAACCTGGCTTACATCATGTATACGTCCGGGTCTACGGGCGATCCGAAGGGCATAATGCATACACACTATAGCGGTCTGAGCTACGCTAAGATGGCTGCCCATACCTATGGCCTTGATTGTGAAGATCGCCTGAGCAACCATTCGCCCCTCCACTTCGATATGTCCACCCTCGACTATTTTTCCGGACCACTGGCAGGAGCCACCACCATAATTATTCCAGAAGCCTATACAAAGTTACCAGCTAGTCTCTCTAAACTGATCGAAGATGAGAAGTTGACCATCTGGTACTCAGTACCCTTCGCCCCAATCCAGTTGCTACGCCGTGGGATACTCCACAACCGTAACCTTAGTTCCCTGCGCTGGGTGTTATTCGGGGGTGAACCCTTTCCACCAAAATACTTGTATGCCTTGATGAAACAGCTTCCCAATGCTCGCTTTAGCAATGTGTATGGACCAGCGGAAGTCAACCAGTGTGCCTACTACCACGTACCGACCTTAGATACCGATGACAATGCTGTCCCCGATGAGGCTGTTCCCATTGGCAAGATCTGGGCGAATGCAGAAGAACTGGTGGTCGATGACCAAGATCGACCGGTAATCTCTGGGGAGGTGGGAGAATTGCTCGTGCGGACGCCGACTATGATGCGCGGTTACTGGAAACGACCCGATCTCGACAAACGGGCTTTTTTCCGCCGCCCCGTTTTTGGACATCAGGAAGATGTTTTTTACCGAACAGGGGATCTGGTGCAACTTCAACCGGATGGTAATTATCGGTTCCTGGGGCGCAAAGATCGGCAAATCAAAACCCGGGGGTACCGCGTCGAGTTGGATGAAATCGAAGGAGCACTCGTATCCCATGTTCATGTGGAAGAAGCAGGGGTTTTCCCGGTGTCTGACAAGGAAGGAAGCCAGCGTATTGAAGCTGTCGTTACTATAAAAGCTGGAAGGGTAGTTACACCCGCCGATCTAACCCGGCATGTGGCGGCACGCTTACCCTGGTATGCCGTTCCAGTTAAAGTAGCGATCGCCGATGTATTGCCCAGAACAACCACTGGCAAAATCGACCGTCGAGCCTTGCAGAAACAAGCTTTAACTGACCGTTTTTGAATTGTTATGACAATTCCTCATTAGCTAAAAATTGCAAGATAAATATGTCAAGGAGCGATCGCTAGTTTCTTTACAAAAGTTAATATAGCTTCGTTTACTTTTGTCCGACTACTTAAAACCTATAATGGCTAGCATTATCCTTTTCAAGAAAACTAGAGGATCATATCGGTGCTATCTGGAATTTTATTCATCATTATAATGCTAATCTAGCCAACTAATACCATTATCACTACATATTTAATACTACCGTGCAAAAAACCCCAGAAAGAGATAATCAGTCCACAATCTATGATGCCATTGTGATCGGCAGTGGCTTTGGCGGTTCGATGATAGCTTATCAGCTTGTTCATGCAGGGTTCAAGGTGCTGATGTTGGAACGGGGGGATTGGGTCAAGCGCGGTTTGCACAACTGGGAACCAGACGGCACTATCGATCTGACACCTTATTACACTACCGAAACGCCCTATCGGGTGCTGGCTGGTGGCAACTGCGATGTGATGGGTCCCTATAGCTGCGTCGGCGGACCATCCTTGTTCTACGGCACGGTTTCCATGCGATTCCGCGAGGCAGATTTTGAAGCAAATCCAGTTATTACTAGCGACTCAAGTGCCTACTGGTCTTACACTTATCCAGACTTGGAACCATATTACACCCGCGCTGAACATATCCTCAATATTGCGGGCGAAGCAGGAACAGATCCAACGGAACCCTATCGCAGTTCGCCCTACCCGCAGAAGCTTAACGATCTCTCCCATACCTCGCGGAAGATTAGAAACGCTTCACAGCAATTGGGACTGAAGCCGTTTCGCCTGCCATTAGCGATTAACTATTCATCCGATCAGGAACGCAATCCTTGCGTGGCTTGTACCACCTGCGATAGCTTTGCCTGCGCCATACAAGCGAAAAATGATCTGGCAACCTGCGTTTTACCCGATTTAATTAAAAAAGGTCTAGAACTGAAAGCGAATACTGTTGTCACGCGGCTAGTGACTGATGGGAAACGGGTGGTTGCCCTAGAATGCGTTGATAGAAAGACCAATAAAAAATTTTCTTACCGTGCCAAGCTGTTTATTCTTTCCGCCGGTGCGCTGGGTTCTCCCCATCTACTACTTGCTTCAGATTTACAGCATCTCAACCCTGGCGGTCACGTCATCGGTCGCTATTTGATGCGCCACTGCAATGGTATTGTCTTTGGTCTGTTTCCGCGCCATCCCAACCCAGTCAAGCAATTTCACAAGCAACTCGGCATCCAAGATTTTTATTTTGGACATCCAACTATCCAAGATCCACCTGGCAAACTGGGCAATCTACAGCAACTGCAAACGCCTCCTGTGGGTTTGGTGGAAGCTTACCTGCCCAAGCCACTGGGCAAACTCCTCAGTCCGCTTGTGGAACGTCTCACAGGACTGCTAGTGATGGCAGAAGATCAACCCCAATCCAGCAACCGTGTTGCCATCGATCGCACTCAGACGGATCGATTTGGACTGCCACAAATGACCATTACCCACCATTACACAGAACGGGATGAAGCGGCGCGGTTAGCCCTAATTAAAAAAGCAAAGCAGATTCTCCGCAAGGCAGGGGCGTGGTTCTTTTACGTTCACAAGATCGAGACCTTCTCTCACGCAGTTGGAACGGTGCGCATGGGAGGCGATCCGAAAACGTCAGCCCTCGACCCCTATTGTCGATTCCGCGGCATTGATAACCTGTATGTGGTAGACGGTAGCTTCATGCCTACCTCCGCTGGACTGAATCCCAGTCTAACTATTGCCGCCAATGCTTTGCGCGTCGGCGAACAGATTGTGAAAGCAGAACTGGTAACTGATCACTGAATATGAGCAATCCTGGTTTATCAAAACCCTTAAATCTGGCATTCTTGGGTTGTGGCTATGCCAGCCGCCTGCACAGCAAGACTCTCTCCCACTTTAAGGAAGATGTTCGGTGCTATTACGCCAGCCGCGATCGCGCTAAAGCCATGGCCTACAACCAGAAGTATCGGGGAAATGGCTATTTTGACTCCTACGAAGCGGCAATTAACTCGGATGACATTGACGTAATTCTGATCGCCACGCCACCTGTTAATCATCTTGAACTGACGCTGCAAGCAATGCGGGCGGGAAAGCACGTCATTGTGGAGAAGCCGCCGTTTTTCCATGCTGCTGATTTTGATGCGGTGCGACAAGTCCAGCGGGAGACAGGTAGCCGGGTACTGGTTGCTGAGAATTACTACTACAAACCCCTCGCATGCAAATTGCGCGAAATTATCAAGTCCAGTGCCATTGGGGAAGTGCTTTTCCTCTACGTCAATGCCCTGAAAAACTACGTCAAAGAGGATTGGCGTTCTGACGAAACGCTGTCCGGCGGCGGGGCGCTATTTGAAGGAGGAATCCACTGGATTAACTTGATTGCCAATTTAGGACTCAAGGTTAAATCAATTCAAGGCTTCTGTCCGGGGAAAAAAGATGGGATGGAAAAGAGTATGCTGATTGCTGTAAAGTATGCCGAAGGGGCAGTGGGAACCCTGTATCACTCTTGGGAGATTCCCTCTCTTTTCCAGGGGCTGCGAATCTCCACAATTTTCGGTCGAGAGGGAAGAATTCGCTTTGAATCCAATGGACTGTTTATCTTGGTCACAGGGACTCAGACGCGCCTGATTATTCCTGATTTTACTGACATCGCGGGCTACAAAGCCATGTTCCGCGACTTCATCTGCGCCCTGGGTGAGGGGGAAGAAGCCCAGATGAACTTGGATCTGGCGCAACAAGATCTGATGTTGATTGAAAAGAGCTATCAAAGCTGTCACAATACATTGGATTCGTAAGTTCTCCTCACACAATTAGCACACAATTAGTACACCTTATCGATTGGAGGACGATTAATCAGCAATTCTCATTTTGAAAAGAAAAACTTTTTAGCCCCGACCATTGCTGCTGTTGGAAAAGCGCCCCAAAAGCTGGCATGGTTCAATATGTAGAGTGGCAAGGTAACACATAGGGGTGTTAGTCTGGGGAACTTTTAGAACTTTGTCCCGGAGTCCGGTGTCTCCCCCTCTCCCCCTCTCCCAATCTCCCCGTCTCCCCCT
>JBFRWF010000025.1:0-5687 GCA_051439465.1 Xenococcaceae cyanobacterium
TTTGATGAGCTGTTGCTGTTCCTGATTGGGGTGTAGCTTAAACCGATAAGCAAGCTGCATTGCCTGAAAAAACGAGTCGCTGTTAAACTGGGACTAAATCCAGCATAGCACAAACTCCCGAAAATGAAAAGTCTTTCAGTCGGTACAGTTTATGACCTATCTATCCAAATCTTGATCCAATTAAAAAGTATATCTAACATCAAGAAACTCCGTCGAAGTAATTATTGGTTGCCCGCAATTCCTCTACGACCAAGCTACCGCTATGGTCCCAGTACCCTTGCGGTATCTTTGATGGCAAAATACGGGCTAAATTCCGCTTCTGCTGCGGCAATGGTAATTGCCAGGAGAGCATTGGGATTTCCCGAAAGAATACCTCGTCAATATTTAGTCTTGCTAGGAAGACCAGAGGATCGACAAGCGCAGGAATTGGGGTCTGTGGGCAGCCGTATGTAAGCTTTTAAGTGAGCATCATATCTCACGACACCAACTGTTTGAGCCGACGAAAACCCTCGAGGCGTTGTATCATGCGACATCAAGCGCGGAAAGTAAAACAAACTGCTTCCATGCCAGTAGTTCCCTCAAACAGAGTTACGAAGAATGGGAAGTCACCGATGTCCCAAAACTGTTAATCTGTTAACTTTTTAGCAGGTTTTATCAGATTTTTAGAAGGTGTAATTAACAACTGACTACTGACTAATGACTAATGACAAATCTTTGAAATTACTAATCAGTAACGACGATGGCATATTTGCTCTAGGTGTGCGAACCCTGGCCAACACCTTGGCACAAGCTGGTCATGATATTACTGTAGTCTGTCCTGATCGAGAACGCTCTGCTACAGGTCACGGACTGACCCTGCACCGACCGATTCGTGCTGAGGTGGTTGACTCCATCTTCCACCCAAAGGTAACAGCTTGGTCTTGTTCGGGAACCCCCTCCGATTGTATCAAATTCGCCCTCAGTGCGGTTCTGGATACTCCCCCGGATTTTGTCCTCTCTGGTATCAACCAGGGTTCTAATCTCGGCACGGATATTCTCTACTCTGGTACGGTTTCGGCGGCGATGGAAGGGATGATTGATGGAATTACCAGCATAGCTATCAGTTTGGCTAGTGTCACCTCTAAGGAGTTCCAAACCACTGCTAATTTTGCTCGTATCTTAATCACCCAACTGGCAAAGCAGCCCCTACCTGAGGCAACCTTGTTTAATGTTAATGTGCCCCCTGTGAAACCCGAAGAAATTGCCGGGGTGGCGATCGCTCGTCAAGGATTGCGTCGCTATATCGAGACTTTTCAAAAGCGGGTTGACCCCCGTGGCAAAAGCTACTATTGGTTAGCAGGTGAGATGATTGAGGATATGGAACAACCAGAACACATACATCTACCGACCCATATTCCTACAGATGTTCAGGCGATTCGTGACAACTATATTACCATCACGCCCCTACAGTACGATCTCACTCATGTTCGGAGTGTGGAACACTTGCATAAGAGTGGCTGGCTGGAAAACCAAAACCAGTCTCCTTTCCAGGAATGATACTAAATCCGAGTCTAAAACCCCCTTTATCAATTTTCTGTCTTTTTCTTCCCTACTCCCGATTCACCGTTTCCCGTTCCCTGTTCCCTGTTCCCTGTTCCCTACTTTTGCCTTTTGCCTTTTGCCTTTTGCCTTTGAGCGAAGCGAGTCCCTGTTCCCTGCTTCCGGAAAAAAGAGGGTAGTTAACCCGGATTTGGTATGAGGCATAGATTAGTGCAAAGTCCTCCCAAATCTGGTTTGAGCCCTAAAACGCTTACTAGGGACTATTAACCGTGATATTCTGAAGTTTACCTCATCACCAAATCTGTTGTTCACTAATCATTGCTGCTCAATCGCAGCATTTCTATGTGCTATGTCCTCGTCTCAATTTGACCGAGAGAATGAGCAATACGATCCAGAAAGCGTGATCCTGACTGATGAAGATGGGCGATCGCTTGAGTGTTATATTGAGCATTCCCTAGAAGTAGAAGGCTCTACCTATATACTACTGCAGCCGATAGATTCGCCAGTAGTGATTATTGCCTGGGAGGAAGAAAATGAAGATGAAGATATCTCAGAAGCTGTCCTGCTGGAAGATAACGCTGAGATTGAGCAAATCTTTGCCGATGCCAAAGCAGTACTGGCAGAATTGGAGCTCACCCTCAAGCATACTGGCTTTACCCTCACTGTCAGTGGAGAATTGATGCCTCCGCAAGAGGAGGACATTCTCAGTCTGGAACTTGAGGAAGAAGACAACCGACTAGAACCCGAAGAATTGCAGTTTTTGGCTAGCTTCTATCACCGGGAACAAAAGTACTCAATTTATACTCCTTTAGCGCCTCTGCTGTTTTTTGCTAAATATAATCTAGCAGGTCAATTGGAACTGGTTTCCCCTGAAGATGAGCAAATGCAGCCAATCCTGGAAAAATTGCTATTTGATGAATTCGAATAAAAAGGAGTTGGGCAAATTAAAAATTATTCACTGGCGTTAGAATTGGAATAGGGATTGGCCTCAGGGTAGGACAATCCCTTGCTGACAAGGAGACAAAAAGGATAACAGCAAATGGTCGCGAAGGTATATAAGACTGAAGAGGAGTGGAAACAACAACTCACACCTGAACAGTTTAAAGTAACAAGAAAAAAGGGAACAGAAAGAGCATTTACCGGGAAATACCACGACAACAAAGAGGAAGGAATTTATAAATGCGTCTGTTGCGGGAATGAACTATTTAGTTCAGAGACAAAGTATGATTCTGGCACAGGTTGGCCGAGTTTCTGGATGCCAATTGCTGAAGAAAATGTCAGAAATGAAGAAGATAACAGCTTGTTCATGCGTCGGACAGAGGTGCTGTGTGCCGCTTGTGATGCCCATTTGGGCCATGTTTTCAATGATGGACCCCGACCTACAGGTAAGCGCTATTGCATGAATTCCGCTGCTCTCACTTTTGAGAAAAAGAGTTAATAGAGTTTGGGTGGGCAATGTCCACCCAACGATTTTTTCTGGAGAATTATGAGCCTTTTAGGAAATATTATTTGGTTAATATTCGGTGGATTTTTAACCGGTCTGGGTTACATTATCGGAGGGTTGCTTATTTGTCTGACGATTATTGGGATCCCTTTCGGATTGCAAGCAATCAAGCTAGGAGTTGCGACAATGGCACCTTTCGGTAAAGAAAATGTGGTAACAGAGGATGCAGGCAGTGTCCTGAGCACGATTTTTAATATCATCTGGGTGATATTTGTAGGCTGGGAAATTGCTGTGGCGCATTTACTTCATGCGCTGATTTTGGGGATTACAATCATTGGTATCCCTTTCGCGATGCAACATCTTAAACTGATCCCGATTGCTCTTTTCCCCTTTGGGCGAGAATTACGCCCTGTAAGTTAATTTAGAGCGATGGCTATGGGCAGAGCAAAGCCCAAGCATAGAGGGTATCTATAGCAGTCCTATAGAACCCATTTGGGATCTAGGCGATCGCGCGCGGAGCGATTCTTCTACCGCCGCGCCCGATTACTCTTCGGGTAAATCGTTGATGCTCGTTAAATGCTCGATGATGATGTCTAACTTGCTGCCCAGTTGATTAACCTTATGCTCCAAGCGATCGAATCTTTTATCGTGACGTTCTAGATGTTGTTCTATTTGCTCGAACGCTTCGCTTATCCTGCCGTCAGGCTCGACATCTACCTCTACAGTTTTTAGCCGTTCTCTGAGGTTATTAATTAACCGTTGGTGCTGATTAATCCTCTTGTTTTGTTCTCGTTCCTGTTCTTCCATTGATATAATTTGATTAAGTTTTTAACTAATTGGACATCCCCTCTTCATTGGTAGTCGGTGGGGATGTTCTAATTTTATTCCCCAAGCTCAGTTTTAAGATAGTCCAAAGGCGATCGCAAATAACCAAAGGCGATCGCAAATAACCACCAGCGAACCTACTGCGTAGGCGCTACGCTCCCCCAAACCCTTGTTTTCACAAATTAAATCTGATTGCTATATAGTTAAACACCTAAGCATCTCGTGCCATTTATTTTAAACACATCCTCCTGCCTCAAAGCCTCAACTTAAGATGCCGTGAAAAGTAAGATTTTATCAATACCCTCTAGACTATTTTTCCATCAGAAACTCCTCCAAATCTGGCACATCCACCCAACACTTACCCTCACTCGATTGATGAGTTAAATCCATCAACATTTGAGAATATACCCCTTCCCGCAGAGAAGGTACCATAGACTCCCCTGCATCAATAGATTGCACCCAGCGGTCAACCACCCGGATAAACGGTGCTAAACGCCCATCGGTAAAGGCTTGAGGGAATGCCAGACCTTTAGGAATCTCTACCTCAGCCAGAGTTTTCCCTGCTGGTGCTGCCAGCAAACGGAATCCATGCACATAATCCTTGAGATTATCGCTACCTAAGACTAACGTGCCGCGATCGCCATAAATCTCAACCCAATGTCCCCTTCCCTGATACGTCACCGAACTAATGGAAAGCTGACAAGGTGTTCCATCCGCCAATTCCAACATCAGCAAACAAGTATCATCCGCATCCACAGGCTTTAATTCTCCCCCCGCTGCGGGATCAGGTCGTTCTGTAATTGCACAACTCAACTGAGCACACAACCGCTTCACAGGACCAAATAGCCAGCTAATGTAATCAAAGGCATGGGAACCAATAGCACCCAAAGCACCCCCTCCCATATCTTTGCGGGAATACCAATTCCAAGGACGCTCAGGATTGGCACGACTAACTACCAACCAGTCTATTTTAATTAAACGCGTTTTACCTACATATCCCTGTTGGAGATATTCTGCCAATAGCTGCCATGGGGGGACAAAGCGAAACTCAAAATCTGTTGTAGCCACCACTCCTTTCTCTGCTGCTAAATGATACAGTTCCCTAGTCTCACTCGCAGCCATATTCATTGGCTTTTCTAATAAAAGATGCTTCCCCGCTTCTAAAATTGTCTTGGCCATTTCATAGTGCAAAAACGGTGGCGTTGAAATACTTACCCCGTCAACCTCTGGCAGTGAGGCAATCTTGTCTAGCTGATTGAAGGCATAGGGGATATTATTGGCATCTGCGATCGCCTTTGCCTTCCCCAAGTCACGATTATATACCGCCACTACTTCAGTGCGAGGGTGATGCTCAAAGCCAGGAATATGAATTTTCTGCCCAAAGCCAGTGCCTACTACCGCTACACCAATCTTAGGCTGATTAGTATTTTTGTCAGATGATAAAGAATTCATAAATGTTTACTGGTCGTTTCCCAAATTCTGTAAGAAGTTGCCTAATGCCAAAAGTTTTGGCTGGATAATCTTAGCAGTCACTGTACCAATATCATACTGCTCCTTAAGTCAGAATTAAGTCAGAATGGCATGCTCAATAAGAGGCAATCAGGCAGCGTAAGCCTAGAATTTTCAAGGTCTGAGGCGATTTCTGTAGATTTCTGTAGGGTGCGTTAGGCGCGTCTTGTCTGCTTCGGGACCTACCAGTTTTGGTGCTTGAGCGCTGTAACGCACCGCCCCTCCCTTGGGCAATGGTGCGTTATATCATGTTCGATAAATTAGTTATAAAAAAGTAGGTTGGGTTGAACGAGAGTGAAACCCAACATAAGTGATATGGGTGTTGGGTTAGGCTAGTCTTCGACGCGCTTCGCGAGCGCCGCTCTTCGAG
>JBFRWF010000026.1:0-2543 GCA_051439465.1 Xenococcaceae cyanobacterium
AATCTATACAGAGTAAAGCTTTGAGGGACTTGTGTCAGGCAGTCAGGTTGGTTAGATTTATATTCTGATGAGCAAAAAGTTGGTCATCGGGTTGACTAAATTATTGAGCGTCTTGGTTTTTTATTACTATTTGACTTTAGTTCTCTTTGTTTGCAAGAGAACTACCTGCAATTCCCTCTACACAATATCTTCAGCCTTTAGTTCTCATATCAACTTTTTTTGGGGCAAGATCTGAGTAAAAACTTATCCTTTCCTAGTTTGTATTATATTTGCTTATTAACTGATTGCTTTCGCCAACAAAGTCAAGCCAATCGCGAACAAGTTCCGAATTCTTATCTTTTACCCTCTATTTTCTTCCGTTAAGGTTTCAAGCAGGAGAATTGCTGGTCAAGAGGGCTATGGGAGGACAATTGGTATTACTCCTAATCCAGTATCCTCAAAGCCCATGTTTGAAATTTTACCACTGCTGCACTGCCTGCTTCCTTACATCAGCCAGACAACCTTAGGTCAATTGGTTGTCATCATTAGTGCCCTGTTGACCATGAGTGGACGTGTCACCATGTTGGGTATCTCCCGCTGGGCAGGCAAAGGAGGCAGCTATCGGACGATCCAGCGCTTCTTCTATACGAGCATCTGCTGGCCCAACTTACTGTGGCTGTTTTTTCGTCAGCACTGTTGGCATCGTGATGACACCTATCTTTTGGTGGGAGACGAAGTGGTAGTAACTAAAGCAGGCAAGCAGACCCACGGTCTCGGACGGTTCTTTTCTAGTTTGTACAAACGCCCAGTTCCAGGGCTAGCCTTCTTTAGCTTATCCTTGGTGAGCATCGAGCAACGGCACTCGTTTCCAGTGCGAATTGAACAGGTGGTGCGACCCTCGCAGCCACTAGGGAGCGCCAGCCCAGTCCAGGTAACGCCCCCCGCCAGCAAGAAACGAGGTCGCGGTCGGCCCAAAGGCTCAAAGAACCAAGACAAAACCGCTGTGACCCTCAACCGTGAACTATTGCACATCAAAGGTATGATCGCTGCCTTGTTTGACCTAATTGCTGGGGCGATTGCGCCGACCCATCTGGCTCTGGATGGTCACTTTGGCAACAACTATGCCTTGCAAATGGCCAGACAAATGGGACTGCATTTGGTGTCCAAGTTACGCTATGACTCGGCGTTGTATCTACCCTATCAAGGTGCTAATCGCCGACGCAAATATGGCGAGAAACTGAACCCCCGCCAGATGCCCAAGCAATTTCTGTGTGAGTGCTACAGCGACAAAGGTATCCAGACAGAGATTTACCAAACTCAAGTCTGCCACAAGGAATTTCCCTGTCGGCTCAATGTGGTCATCATCGTCAAAACCAATCTCAAGACGCAAGCAAAGCGCCCATGTGATTTTGTTTACCAGTGACTTGCAGCTATCTTACCAAAAGATAATTGACTATTACTCCCTCCGGTTCCAGATCGAATTTAATTTCAGAGATGCCAAACAGTTCTGGGGATTGGAAGATTTTATGAATACCACGGAAACAGCAGTGACCAACGCAGTGAATCTATCATTTTTTATGGTTAACCTATCCTACCGTCTGTTACGAGACTGCCGCCAGGATAACTCAGATTTCAGCCTTCTTGACTTGAAGGCTTGCTTTCGGGGCTACAAGTATGTTGAGGCAGTCTTGAAATTACTTCCGCAAAAGCCGAACCCAATTTCTTTGGCGCAGATCTTTGCCAAAGTTGCTAATCTAGGCGCTGTACACCCTAGACAAACCGCTGAAACTCTTTAGTGATTTGGCGAAGGTATTGATTATCAGAGTCAGACTATCAACCTGAATAATGGTCTACCCCGAAATATTGAGCCGATACCTTGGATCATCGTGAAGGCTAACGATAAGAAAAAAGCCAGACTGGAAAGCATGGGTTATGTCCTATCGGCTCTCGATTTTGAGGGGAAAGAGAGGGCAGGTATCAGCCTGAGGCCAGACCCAAATATTGTGGGGCGCTACTATCGTTCCAGGAAGACCATCGACTAAAACTCAATGGTTGGGAAGCCCAGTCGGGGAGGAGTTCCAGCGCGGTTCAGTTTGATTAGTGAGCCTGGGTTTCCCAACCATTGAGGTGATTGTTGTGCTGAAATTTAAAGAGAAGAGTTGGTATCGGGAGCGACATCAATGCCTTTGTCATTCTGTAAGTTGATTAAGTCATTCAGGGATTTAATGTTAAGCCCTATTTGTGAACTAGCTTGCTTTAAGGCTTCTTGAAAACCGCTGAGCGAAGAGCCATAGCCGCATAGCATAGCGGTAGTTTCCAGTCCAGAGGGAGCATTAGCTCTAGCACAGGCGATTAAATCAATAACAGTGACCCGCATTTCTCCAGAGAGCAGCTTTTCTTTGGACTCGTCCCAGTAGGCTGTAAGCGTCCAGAGCTTCTCATCGTCCTTGTTTGACACTGACCAGCGATAAATAGCTGATTGGGGGTCAACTCCAATCTCAATTAGCTTGGCACCCATATAGTATTTCATCTGACTTTGTATCTTCTCTAGCACCGTACTAGGC
>JBFRWF010000027.1:0-10281 GCA_051439465.1 Xenococcaceae cyanobacterium
TAAGTACTGATAATTGGTAACTGGTAACTGGTAACTGGTCACTGGTAACAGGCAACAGGCAACAGTAAGGCATTGAGGCTTTTTACATTTCTTAACTCAGGTGACAAAATTTATGTCCGACTACTTAAACAGCGACAACCACCAACTGATAACTGATCACTGATCATTGATAACTAATAACTGATGACTGAATTAGTCATGCACATCGTTAGAATCAAACTCAGACAAACCTCTGAACAGGGATTTCTGGTAACGCTAACTCATGATAAGCAGCAATTAGAAATCGAAGGCTTTCTGCCGCTTTTTCCTCAAAGGCTGCGATGTTCCTTTAAACAATGGCAATCCGCTTACCGTCAGTTAGAGGATGTGCGCTTATATATTGCGCCTAAACCTGGGTTACGCCTCACCCCTAAGTCAGTCAAAATTGCTTCTAATTCTGAATACACTAGTGCAGTTAAAACTCACCTCAATCAATGGCTCAACTCGGGAAATAGTGATTGGCAAACAATTCGAGATGGTTTAATTTACCTGGCCAACCAATTACATCAAGAAGTTGACCAAGAAATTCAGTTTATTGTCGATACTAAAGACATTGATTTGCGCCGTCTTCCTTGGCAAGAGTGGGATTTATTAGAAAAATACTATCCCAGTTCGGAAGTAGCTCTAAGTACGCCTAAAAATAAGAACTACAAAATCCCGAAAATCATTCCTCGTCTGGATAGTATAAAAGCCAGAATTCTAGTAGTAGTAGGGAGAAGCAATGGCCTTAATACTCAATCTGATCTTGAGGTGATTCAACAGTTAGAAAAAACCGGTGCAGAAGTAGTTTGTTTAATGCAGCCTAAACTTAAAGATTTATGTGAAGCACTTTGGGACGATATTGGCTATCACATCTTTATTTTTACAGGACACAGTGGCAGTCGAGAGGATGGAAAAATTGGCTGGATTGAAGCTAACGAACGCGAGAGTTTAAGTATTGAAGAGTTTAGAGATGCTCTGGGGGAAGCGATTAACAAAGGCTTGCAGTTAGCAATTTTTAATTCCTGCGATGGTTTAGGGTTAGCCAACCAACTCGCTGAACTGAATTTACCTCAGAGTATTGTCATGCGAGAACCTGTTCCTGATGAAGTAGCAGTGGAATTTTTGCAGTATTTCTTCAATGAGTTTACTTGTAACAAGTCTTTGTTTGCTTCAGTGCAAAAAGCCAGAAAGCGTCTCGAACCTTTTAAGTCTCGCTATCCCGGTGCAGTCTGGTTGCCAACTCTTTGTCTTAACCCTTCAGGGAAGCCATTTACTTGGCAGGAAATTTGTGGGAATCGTTCTGATTTACAAAACATTGTTTCCTCTGAAATCATCTCTAAAACCACCTCGAATATCCCTCCTAAAACTGCTAGAAATATTGGGTTTATATTAATTGCAAGTTTGCTTAGTTTTGCTCTTGGGTTTGGGATACACATCATCGTTCCCTCCATCTACCAAGGGATACCAAACTATTCTAAAATAAGTGCTGTAGATGCCCGTCCTCAAGGAACATGGCAATACGGTGGTAGTACAACATGGGAACCGATTCGAGAGCGAGTAGATAAAAAAATTAAACAGGAACATCCTGAATTTAAACTGATTTATACCCTACATCCTACCTTACCAATGGGTTCGGGAACTGGGATTAAGATGTTGCTAGAGGATGAAATTTCTTTTGCTCAGTCTTCACGACCGCTCACAGATAGTGAGTACGACATAGCAGTCCAAAGAGGGGTAATGCTCAAGCAAGTTCCTGTCTCCATTGATGGGATTGCTATTGCGGTTAATCCTAACCTAAATATCAAAGGTTTGACTGTAGAGCAGCTCAAAAATATCTATACAGGTCAGATTAAGAATTGGAGTCAACTTGGAGGACCTAATTTAGAAATTACTCCCTACTCTCGTCCGAGTCAGAGTGGCACGACAGAATTCTTGCGCGAAAACATTTTAGGCAATAGTAGTTTTGGCGATAACGTTATTTTTATTGAAGAAACTCCTCTGGCTTTGAAAAAGGTTAGTGACGGGAAAAATCCAGGAGGTATTTACTTTGCATCTGCTGCTGAAGTGGTAGATCAGTGTGAAGTGAAACCGCTGCCAATCAGTCGTCGTTCTGGAAGTGCGTTTATTGCTCCATACAAAGGTAAATGGAGTTCCCCAGAAAATTGTCCTCAGCAAAGGAATCAGCTCAATTTTGAAGCTTTGCAAAATGGGGAATATCCACTCACTCGTAGGCTATTTGTGATTATTGTTCAAAATAGTCAAGCTGATGAGCAAGTGGGAGAAACTTACAAAACGTTACTGTTAACTGATGAGGGACAACAGCTCATCAAGGAAGCTGGTTTTATTCCCATTCGCTCATAGTAGATATCTTGGTTCATTATATTTTTTAGCTGTGCGCAGCCCTGACGTTTGGTTAAAGCTTTCCTACAAAGCCAGAGCGAAAATCTGCTGTGCGGATAAGTTGAACTGGGGAAAGGTCGGGGAAACAATTGGAGTGTTTTCCGTAAATGGATTCATCTGGTATTCTTCGTCAACCAAATTACAAACAAAAATTGTGGGTTGCTTGGGGTTGCCGATAAACTTTCTCGCCCCCAATGCTGCGTAATCGAGAATCCAATATTCCTCGATGCCCATTTCTTCATAATCTCGAAGTTTATTGTAGTAATCGTCACGCCAATTAGTTGAAACAACCTCGACAATTAATTTGACCGAATCAGGATTTTGGATAATCGATTCGCTTTCCCACCGGGGTTCCGCCCCAAGAACTTCTTTGTTCAAAACGATGATGTCCGGCTCATAACCTGATTTTTCGCCTTTGGGTTTGACAATCGATTCCCTAGGAATAGTCCAAATGCCGCCTTTGCCCATCTGTCTGATAATTATCAATAGTTGCTCGATAAGAGAACCTGCTAGATTTGAATGTTTTCCCTTTGGCTTGGGCATTTGGATAATTACTCCATCATGGAGTTCGTACCGGACTTCCGAGCTTTCGGGATACCAGCTTATAAATTCATCAAAGCTATATAGTTTTGGTTCGGCTTGGGCTTGAGTCATAAGTCATTTTTAGATTATTTTGAGCGTTTGTGATTCAATTTCCCCAAAAAGTAAAAGTACTTAGTCTTTCCAATTGTATATTTTAGGAAACATAAAGAGCGATCGCTAAGTTGAAACAATAATCTTTCTTGAGACAATCTGAACTCGGTCAACATTCTAATAAATTCTAATGTCTAAGCAGTTTAATCCATCTATCCTCCAAGCAAATCTTTCAAAATATTTTCGGTTAAGACTGACGGGGAGACTCGGTCGACGGGGGAACCCGGAGAGTTTGGAGAGTGGGCAATAATTCGTATATTTCTCGGTCATAGTTACGCCTCTTGTTAGTGTTTTTGGCAGAGAAAATCCAATCTTTACTAGAGGTAATCCCATCAGGATTTTTCCTAAACACTAAATTGTAGGTGGGCATTGCCCAGAATTCTTTCTGTGCGTGAGTTACAAGTTTTTGGTCGGCAATGCCCACCCTACGATTATGGGCATGGTTCAAAATAGGGTAACACGCTTAGAGGGGGAGCAGGGAGCAGGGAGCAGGGAGCAGGGAGCAGGGAGCAGGGGGAGCAGGAGGAGACACCGGACTCCAGGACAAAGTTCTAAAAGTTCCCCAGACTAACACCCCTATGTGTTACCTTGCCACTCTACATATTGAACCATGCCCGATTATGGCATGGTTCAAATCAAGGTAACACTCCAGTTCTCTCTTGCTTGTGTTACCCAAAATCGCCTGTTTTTGAACCATGCCCACAAATCAAATCCGATTGCTCCGCTACTGACGGATTTGATATTAGTTTGCACTTTCTGAGAGCTTCTCTAGCTTAGGGTCTACTTTGAACATACCCACAGATGCTTGCAATTGCTGGGCGATCGCTACCGTTTGTTTCAGAGAACTAGAAACCTTGCCAGAGGAATCCGACGTGCGTTCAGATACCTGAGCAATCTCTTCCATCAACTTCCTGACCATTTGAGATGTCTCGACCTGAGATACCGTGGCACTGGAAATGGACTGGAGCAACTGGTCAATCTGGCGAGACACCTCGACGATCTGCTCCAGACTCTGCTTTGTCTCTTCCACCAAACTTGTTCCTTCCACTACCTGAGCAGTCCCGACTTCCATCGCTTGGACCACTTCACTGGTTCCCAGTTGAATGGAGGCCACAATCTGTTGAATTTCTTTTGTCGCTGCCGCTGACTGTTCTGCCAGTTCACTCACTTCCTCTGCCACCACGGCAAAGCCTCGACCTTCTTTCCCCGCACGCGCCGCTTCAATAGAGGCGTTTACTGCTAACAAGTTGGTTTTCAAGGCAATTTGGTTAATCAGTGAAATAACCTGGGAAATCTGTTGGGAAGATTCACCTAATCGCTTTACCTTCTTGGCTGTTTCTGCCACAGTTTCTCGCAACTGCAAGATACTTTCTACGGTGCGCTCCATAGCTGCCCCTCCCGTCTGGGCCCTAGAAGAAGCAGTACGGGCCACTTCTGCGGCAGCTCGAGCGTTATCGGCCACCTCTTGAATTGATCGGGTCATTTCCTCGACTGAATTAAGGGTCTGGCTAATCTGAGTTGCTTGTTTGATGGCCTCATCTGCTAGTAGGCGAATCTCACCTTCATTTTCTCCCACTGAAATGTTGACCTGAGAAGCAGCTTGTTTCACCTGGCTGACAATCTCTCGCAGACTTTCAATAATGGAATTGAAAAAGTCAGCCACAATGCCGATTTCACCAGCGTTAATTTCGGCTCGCACCGTCAGGTTCCCACTGGATACCCCTTCCACATCAGTTAGCAGTTGGGACAACTCACCCTGAAGCGCTTCCTTTTGTTCCCGTTGTCGTTCAGCTTCGGCTTGTTTTTTCTCTAATAGACTGAAACCGCTTAAAGCCAGTCCCAGTTGATTAGCAATTTGCACCAGGTAATCTATCTCAAACTTCTGCCAGTCATGAGTCTGATCGCAGTGGTGAGCAATCAGCAAACCATATAACTCTTCCCCTTGTACAATTGGCGCGACCAGATTGGACTTGATTTGCAATCTTTCCATTAACTGCAGATGCTCAGGGTGGAAGTCAGCTTCGGAGACGTTACGGGTTGCCACTACCCGACCCTTTTTGTAGGCTGACAGTAATTTGGACCCAATGCAAGGGTCTTCGATTTTGTCCCCCAGGGCACTAGGCCATCCAGTCAGCACTGCTTCTGCGGCGATGTAGCCTCTCCCGTCTGGGTACAATCTATAAATAACCACCCGCGAAGTCGACATTGTGGAGAGAACTTCACTCAAGAGATTGTTTAAAGCCGACTCTAGCTCACCAGAAGAACGAGCGCGAGCAATTTCTGCCAATAGCTCTGTCCACCTAGTTTCAGCTGCTTGCTTCTGTAGCAGTTCGTGCAAGGACTTGGACATTCGGTTAAATGCCCGCGCCACAATCCCGATTTCATCGGTGGAGTGATCGATAATTTCTGCTTTTGAGGTGGGATTGGCAGATGTCCGACTCATAACCTTGGCAACTCGTTGGAGGCGACGACCCACCAGCTTCCCGAACAAAAGATATATCAGAGCGATCACTGTAACAGTCAAAGCCGCAAACGTCCCCCAAAGAGTTTGTAACATGGAAGCAAAGTTAGCTCTTAGGTCTTGAGTAGGAACATAAATCATCAGCGCACTGATGATGTCTCCCACACGCCACCAGTAGCCGTTGGTTTTGCCGTAGCGCTCAACAATAGCTTTAGGAGCAGTCTCAGGATTGCCATGACATTTCAAGCAGCTTTCTTCGACTTTAATTGGTCGCGCTAGGTAGAAGCGTTCTTCGTTACTAACGGTTGTATAGCCAGTCAGTTCTTCAGTTTTGGAATCGCTTTGAAATTTCTCAATTAGTTGCTGCTCAAATGGATTGGCTTGATTAATAGGATTTAAAGGATTTGTAGTTGCCTGCTTATAAATATATTCAGGCATCTGTTCATTAAACAATTCAATGATGTTGCGAGTAGCAAAGGTAGATGACATGGCTTCAAAGATCATATCATCGGTATATTTACGCACTGTAGGTCGCAATTTTTTCTTGACATACTGTCGGCTTGCATGGCTAAAATTCACAACCATCTCGCTGCGGTTTCGTGCTTCCTGCTCCAAAACTTTGCTTTGCAAGTTATTCAGATGAAACGCTCCTACCGCCATGACAATGGTCAGACAACCAAAGACCGCTAAAATAAACTTGAGCCTGATAGACATTTTTAATTACCTGTTCAAATCTTAGATGTTGTAGTTCACCAGATTGTAAAGATTTTTGGAGCGAAAACATTTTTCATCTGCTTCTTTCCAGAATCTATTAGTGGGCTTGATAATATAGCAGTCTTATAAAGGGTTGTGAATCAAAACCCTACCCAAAAGGGAACAGAGAACAGGGGATAGGGAACAGGGGAGGAAGGGTTTATATATGTTTTGATTTGTCACCACTTATTTAGTACTACTATATTATGATAAATATTATCTTAACTCAATGTTGGCTACGCTGTCCATCAATTTAATAAAGTTTTACAATACCTTTTGCTCCCCAATATGCCACTGCACATCATCAATTTTGAATTTTGGATGTGTTTTGCATTGATAGAACACTCCTGACACAGATAATACGGAATCCGAGTCTAAAACCCCCTTTATCAATTTGTTGTCTTTTTCTTCCCCTGCTCCCCCCTCTCCGTTCCCCGTTCCCCGTTCCCTGATCCGAAGTTTCCTGTTCCCTGTTTCCTCAAAAAAGGGGTAGTTAACCCAGATTTGGTATAGCACTGATATTTACGAATTTTTCTGTAGTAAAATCTGTTTCTTAAGAATTCCCTATCCGTGAAAATACGCGTCATCCGCGTTATCCGTGTTCCATTCTTAAAATGTTTGACATGTGACAAAGTTTATGTCTTCAACAAATATCATCCCTGCCCGAGCGCAAAGGGGCATCGACCCCCGATAATTAGTAAGGGGGAGTCCATGTATCCCCTCCTAAAACATCGTGTTCTAAACGAACACTCGTTTTGAGTCAGGAGTTTTATAGCTCCCCCAAACCCCCTCATTAGATAAAGTCGAGCCAAGAGGACGATCAAGAAAACAACCTGAGTTCACAGTTCAAATTCATTGATCACTGTCTGATATCCAAAGCCGCGCTTTTGGTTTCAAGCTCGTCTGAACTCAAATCCGAGCCCAGGACTTGACCATCGTGAAACCGGATGATCCGACGTGTAAGACGAGCTACCTCCAGATCGTGAGTCACGGTGACGATAGTGATGCCACTGGCATTTAGCTCGCTGAAGATGTTCATCACTTCTTGGGTAGTTTGAGAATCCAGAGCTCCCGTAGGCTCGTCCGCTAGCAGTAAGACAGGCTGATTGACAATGGCGCGGGCGATCGCCACTCGTTGCTGCTGTCCCCCGGATAGTTGATTCGGATTGCTGTGCAGCCGATTCCCTAACCCCACCAGCTTCAGAGCTTCCATCGCTCGTTGACGTTGCTCTCTGTCGGGGATATCTGCATAGATCATCGGCAGCATGACGTTTTCTAAGGCACTTAGCTGGGGCAACAGGTGAAACTGTTGGAACACAAACCCAATCTTTAAATTGCGAATTCTTGCTAATTCCTTCTCACCCAGTTGGGCAACATCTTGGCCATCTAGATAATAGCGTCCGGATGTGGCTCTGTCTAAACAACCGATAATATTCATCACTGTAGACTTTCCCGAACCAGAAGCTCCCATAATGGCACAATAGTCACCCTCTTCCACCGTCAGGCTAACATCAATCAAGGCTTGCACCTCTGTATTGCCACTGCCGTAGATCTTGGAAACGTTTTCCAGCTGGATAATCGCGGTCTTATTCCCAGAATTAGGAACTATAGAACCTACTCTGTAGGAAGAGATAGCACTTGAAGGCATGTCTGCAAACTCATTGTTCATCATCGTTAGTTGTTTATCGTTCTAGGCGCTCCTTAAGGCAACAATGGGGTCAAGTTTTGCCGCTTGTCGTGCTGGGACTACGCCAAAAAATAGACCAATGCTTCCAGACACACCAACGGCGAGGGTAACAGCAAGGGGGGAAACAGTGGCGTTCAAAGGAGTTGCCACACCTATGATCAGCACTCCACTAGCCCCGATTATAGTTCCAATTAAGCCTCCAGCTACGGACAGAATCACAGCCTCGATCAGGAACTGAATTAAGATATCTTGTTGGCAAGCTCCAACTGCCTTGCGCAGACCAATTTCTGAGGTGCGTGCCTTCACCGACATCAGCATGATATTCATGATGCCAATCCCTGCAACCATCAGGGAAATGCCAGCGATGGCTACCAAGCTAATAGTCAGAGCAGCTGCGACAAGGTTGGAAGTCTGAAGAAACTTCTTCTGGCTATGGATAATAAAGTCATCCGCATCGGTAATTTTGTGTCGCAGCCGCAGTAGATTAGTGACTTGAAATTGTGCAGCTCGGACGCTGGCTTTGTCTTTTGCCGAAAAGGCGATCACCGATACCTCTATTCCATAAGGAGATGTCTGTCCAACGAGTCGATTTGCCATAGTGGTGAGGGGGATGAAAGCAGCTTCATCTTGATTGCTTTCCATCAGTGAGCCTTTAGGCTCCATCACCCCGATAATCTGAAAGCTGACACTTTTGATGCGCACTTTCTTGCCAATGGGGTTTTCATTGCTAAACAATCTCTTTGCCAATTCTGGCCCCAGCACCACCACTTGATCACTCCGCTTGAGGTTGCTGTTTGTGAAAAACTTCCCTTCTGCAGCTACCTGAAAATTACGCACCAATGGGAATTCTGGCGTTGTACCAACAATTTGGGCATTGATGTTTTTGTTAGTGTATGTAATTAATTCTTTTCTGCGGATCTGGGGAGCAACTGCCTCCACTGAAGGGACTTGGGTAGCGATCGCCTCTGCGTCTGAGAGTACCAGCGTCCTCGGGTTCCCAGAAATTGCACGTTTAACGTTCCGATTATCGGGAATCACATAGAGCATATTCGGCCCAAAGGACTCGAGTTCTTCAGTGGCTAACCTCTGGGCTCCTTGTCCCACCCCTACCATAGCAATGACAGAGGCGTTGCCAATAATCAGACCCAATATCGTCAGGCTGCTGTGAAGTTTGTTCGCCAGCAGCATTTTACCAGCTATCCTGAAATATTTAACAATCTTCATTGCTTGAAAGCTCCTCTTAAATTAGGCGAATTCTGCGGCGGAGTAAGGGTTGAATACTCAAAACTGCTACAACGTCGAAGCCGAGGAGTACAAGCAGAGCACCGGCAAAAGTAACATCACCCCAAGGCGCTTCCATGATCGCACTGCTCAACCCCCAATCGCTGTGGAGATATAGATAGCGAATCATCTCAATGGTGTAGCTGAGGGGATTGATGCTGGCGATATATGAGAGCCATTTTGCCATGTAGGATAGGGGTGCGAGGGCAGTGCTAGCAAACAGGATGGGCAGGTTGATGACAAATATAACCGCAATCATTTGGATGTGACCAGGGAGGGCAAAGGCTAAACCCAAACTGAGGCTTGTGACACCCAAAACTAGGAGGAAGACGACTAAAGCGATCGTCCCCAAACCAGCAATTTGCGGTAAACCAGCTCCCAAGAAAGCGCTAGTGACGACAATGACTGCTGTTTGGAGTAAGCTCCCGGTGACGATATAGATGGCGGAAGCCAAAACAATGGAAAATCGGGAGACTAAAGGAGCGACTAGCAGTCGGTTGAGGAAGCCAAATTCCCTGTCAAACATGACTGCCAAACCGCCATGGAGAGCCCCACTAAAGGCTGTAAATACAATCACCCCTGCACTTAGGAATTGCACGGAATTCTGGCTTTCACCAAACAATCCTTCTGGTGCATTCTGAAATAGTGCCCCAAAGAGGATTAACCACATCAAAGGTTGGATTATCCCTGCAATAAGGGTTGAAGGACGCCGCTTTAGCTGAATGAACAGGCGACGAGTCAAAGCGAAGGTTTCTTGGACAAATTGACCCCAAGGGGAATTGGTGGGAGTTATTGTTGCCGATGATGACAAAATACTTCCAGAATTGAAACTAGATAATTGTGACTTGGAAGAGTTGCGTAACCTCTCAATAACCGCTGGAAGCTGTACCGAAGAAAAATCAAGGTCGTGCAGGGGTTGCCATCGGTACCAAAATCTGGTCTAACAGAGATATGAGTGTTGCAACAGAGTCCCAAGGAAACGTCT
>JBFRWF010000028.1:0-3418 GCA_051439465.1 Xenococcaceae cyanobacterium
AGAAGGTAGGTACTATATGAACCTTGAAAGGTAAATATAAAACTCTGTGTCATGTAGGTTAAATTCCTACCCTCCAAACCACAGGAGTGAATAGATAGCCCACATTTTATAGGTTGGTAACTATAACTTGCGGTGCATGGGCTAAATGGGGGTAACTTGAAATCACTAGGGAATCCCCCCTACTGGAGAATAATATGGTTAACGTAAAGTGAACGCACTCAGCATCTCTATCATGCTTGCAGGGGAAAGTGATTGTGAATTCCTATAAAAACAATAGGAAACGCGAGGATAGTGGTCAACAGATTAGATAACTGATTAACTGAGCTATTACAAGCGTTACACCCACAAGAGAAAAAGGTAGTCTGGTCTGACAGTGACTGTTTTGGCACTGTTGTCGTGGTGTATATAGACCCAGGTGTAAGGTGTGAACCTAAATTATTCGCGAAATGATACTGAGGAACGAGGAAACCTCTATTTTCCTATGGAGGATATCTTAATTAATAAGACTATGAACCTAGATAGTGGTGAAATTATCTGGATAAGGTAGTTTAGTATCATACACCAACTATCTGCAAATAGCGGTCTGACCCAAGGTAACACAAATTGTCAATCGACATCAACTGTTACATAGTTGGGAAAAATATTAAGACAAGATGAATCCTTAAAACCATAATCCATAAGTAAAAACCCAAGCGCAAGGAAATAGGGAGAAGGATAACCTAAAAAGCCAATGCCCTGCTTGAAAGAGCAAGAAAACCAGGTGTTAAAACCCTGATAATCTGAGGGATATGCCCACGTAGGTTACGTACTCATAGAGGATGTGCGACCAAGTAAATCTTAAAAGGCTGATAACTTCGATGTTCAAATTCCGAGAAATTCAGTACTATGCCTAAAACACATCTTGATTACAGTGAATTAACAACTGAGCCTCGCAATTGTCCGACGGCGAAAGGTGAATACAATACATCGAACGGTTGCCAAACACCAAGGATGAGATAGTGTGGGATGAAAAGGATTAAAAGGCGTGAAACAATCCGAGTCTCTTACATAAGAGTAATCTTTAAGGGATACCACACCATTGGCTATGAACGAGGAGCGGTATGAGGTTGGAAACTCTCACGTACCGTTTTGAAGTAGAGGTGATTAAAGGTGACTTTAACATCGACTATAACTACCGCTATCGCATATATCCAGACTTACGGCAAATCGAACTACTCAATGAGTGGTTGGAAACTTGTCGTGTTAGCTATAACTATGCGCTGCGAGAACTAAAAGATTGGATTGCTTCACGCAAGTGTCCAATTGACAGGTGTAGTTTGGAATCAGAATATATTATGGCTGCGGATTATTCGTTTCCCAGCTACCATCAACAGCAGAACAACCTACCCAAAGCAAAAAAGAAATTTCCTCGACTAAAAGCAGTGCCGTCTCAAGTATTGCAAACAAATATAAGACGACTGCATGATAGTTGGGATTCATTCAGAGCTAGGGGGTACGGCTTCCCAAGATATAAGAAGTATGGGCAAATGAAGTCTATGCTGTTTCCTCAGTTCAAAACCAATCCCTTATCCGACTGGCAAATTCAATTACCAAAATTGGGAAAAGTGCCAATCAATTTGCATAGACCAATACCCGAAGGTTTTGTTATCAAACAAGCAAGGGTAGTAAAAAAAGCTGTGGGTTGGTTTGCGGCGGTGGCAATAGAATCGGATTTAGCTATTCCCAATTCCTTACCTCATGGTCATGCCATTGGTGTTGATGTAGGGCTGCTTTCTTATGTAGCTACATCAGATGGATATACAGAAAAGCGACCCAAGTTTTTCAAGACAGCCTACAGTCGGCTGAAAGTGCTACAAAAGCGTCTGTCTAGAAAAATGAAGCGAGGTAAAAACTATGAGAAAGCGAGAATCAAAGTAGCCAAGCAACATAATTACATAGCGTTCAAACGTACTGACTATCAATTCAAACTTGCCCATAAGCTTTGTGACATGGCAGATACAATATATGTCGAAGATTGTGATTTCCGCATTATGGCCAAAGGAATGCTTGGCAAGCATACAATTGATGCTGCTTTTGGCAAACAAAGAGACATACTAGAGTATGTAGCTCAAAAGAGAGATGTCTTTGTTGGGCGAATTGACCATCGCGGAACGAGTCAAGTATGTCCAAATTGTCGTGCCGAAGTCAGAAAAGATCTGAGTGTTCGACTGAGCGAATGTAATGAATGCGGTTATGTTGTGGATAGAGATATAGCCTCTGGTCAGGAAATCTGTAACAGAGGCGAAGAAACGTATCGCGGGACTCGCGAAAAGCAAGAAATTGGCTCTCAAGTCGTACTGTCGGGCAACTTTGTTGTAGATAAGTGGCGCAACCTAGCATTAGCTAGAGCAGGAGAGCAAGATTCCATTGGCGACAGTGGAAGCCCACGCTATATTGCGACGTAAGGAGCAATTAGCGTTGGGAGGAAGTCACAACAATAATTTGGATAACTGCTCACTGTTCACTGTTCACTGTCAAAGATGGCTTTTTCTACTTCTTTAATAGCAGTGGTTAAATCTTGATTGATAATACATATATCAAACTCATTTTGAGCAGCAATTTCAGCTTTGGCTCTGATTAAGCGTTGCTCGATGGCAGATTCGGGGTCTTTGCCTCGTTTCCTAATTCTTGCTTCTAATTCTGCCAAGGAAGGGGGCAAAATAAAGATGCGGAGAGCATCAGGAAAAATATCAGCGATCGCTCTAGCTCCAATTAATTCTATTTCCAGCAATACCCATTTACCAGCATCCAGTAACTCTTGAATTTTGGCTTTGGGTGTACCGTAATAGTTGCCAGCATATTCTGCCCATTCTAAAAAACCAGAATTCGCGATCGCTTCTAAAAATTCTTCCTTACTTATGAAATAATAGTCTTGACCGTCTGCTTCTCCAGGGCGGGGTTTTCTTGTAGTAGCAGAAATCGAGAGAATCAGTTGAGGGTGATTTTGTAATAGGGATCTTACAATCGTACCTTTTCCTACTCCCGATGGACCTGTAATGACAATTAATTTACCCTGTGGCATGGGATTCAAGAATTAGTTTAAATTTAGTTATTGGAACTTTCTTTAACTCCCACAAAACGATGGGCTACAGTTTCTGGTTGAATGGCTGATAGCACTATGTGGGAAGAATCGGTAATAATGACTCCGCGAGTCCGACGACCATAAGTAGCATCTACTAATTGTCCTCTTTCTCTCGCTTCAGTAATCAGCCTCTTAATAGGGGCAGATTCGGGGCTAACTATAGCAATAATGCGGTTAGCAGAAACAATATTACCAAAACCGATATTAATTAACTGGATATCCATAAGATTCAACGGTATTAGAGGCTAAAGGCGAGCTTAAGCAAATATAATCTTAATGTTATAGATAAAAATCTTG
>JBFRWF010000029.1:0-10673 GCA_051439465.1 Xenococcaceae cyanobacterium
CGTTGTCAGTGGCGATCGCTCGTTGTCAGTGGCGATCGCTTGTTGTCAGTGGCGCACCGCTACGCCGAGCCCTACGGAATTGCCAACTGGCGACTCTCTGGATCATTTATTTCTTGGAAGTCCCTAAGCAAGATATACCCGCCCGGAATTCAAAAAGAATCCCCTAGCAATTTGCTAGAGGTGAACTGTCTGGAGGAGCACAATGAACCGATATAAAGGTTAACAAATTTAGTAAGATCACGTGCTACTGATTTAAACCGGTACATTTTAGGTCAGCTTAGGTGTCAGGTGCCAGGTATCAGGGTCAGTGTAGGGTGTCAGGTGTTAGGTGAGTTGGTGTGTTAGGTTGAGTAACTTGTTAGTCACATGAGCATCTTCCACTGAAACCACCTTTCCCTGAAACCTGAAACCTTTTCTTAACCAGTCTGTCCCGCTTTAAGCTGCTAACGCAGCGATCGCCACGTTATGGATGGAGGAATGTTTTAACGCTCTTAAGTATCAATTATCTCTTTCACCTCAAGGAAGATGCCTCAGCCAAATAACTGAAAAAAATACGCCGATTGGCTGAACTGATTATCTATATTCACTGCTTCCACCTAGGATCGTGCTTAATGGATAATAATCGTTTATCTTTGAAAATTGACCGTTAACACTCAACAATGAACACTCAAAGATGAATAGAATTCTGGTAAATTCTGGGCTATGGTCATGGATGCAGCGCTCTTGGGCAGCGGTTTTGTTACTTGGACGAGTGACCTTTTATCTCCTTACCCGGAAGCTAGATCGCCGTAATACTCTAGAGCAAATGATGGAAGTCGGTCCGGCGTCCCTCGTCATCGCCCTGATTACCGCAGTAGTAATTGGCATGATTTTTACCATTCAGGTGGCCCGGGAGTTCCTGCAACTGGGGGCTGGCAGTGCTGTAGGGGGAATTTTGGCCATCGCCCTCAGCCGGGAACTCGCTCCCGTGATGATGGCGGTGATCGTTGCGGGGCGAGTTGGCTCGGCATTTGCCGCTGAAATCGGCACAATGCGGGTAACTGAGCAGATTGATGCCCTCTATATGCTGGAAACCGATCCGGTAGAATACCTGGTCATCCCCCGCCTGGTAGCTTGCTGCGTGATGGTTCCCGCTCTCAGCATTATGGCACTCTTGACGGGGCTAGTGGGAGGGGCAATCCTTGCCCAGAATATGTATGGCATCGCCTATAGTGTCTTTCTGGATTCGGTGAGAAATTTTATGAATATCTGGGATGTTGCCAGTTGTCCCATCAAAGGCATCGTCTTCGGTGCTCTAATTGCCATTATTGGTTGTAGCTGGGGTTTAACTACCAGTGGAGGAGCTAAAGGAGTTGGACAATCCACCACTGCTGCTGTTGTGACCGCTTTGCTAGCAATTTTTGTTTCTAACTTCTTCCTCACTTGGGCGATGTATCAGGGACTGGGAAGGGGAGCGACTCTTCTTGGGCAATAAGCTTACGGGAATTCGGATACGATCAACCCATAAGTTTTGATTCGCGCCGTAACCCACCTCATAACAATCTATACGCAGGAGCGTATCAAGTGTTATTATTCTTTCTTTTCTGGCAAAGCAGTACGAGATCTATGACTACGTCAGCAACTCGATGCTTCTGGCGGTATCGCTTCAGCTAGTTTACATTGTCACGCCATCGCGCTGTCGTGGACGCTTCCCTGTCTGTTTGACCACCTCTTGCCTTACTTTTACGCGATCTATCTGATAATACTACGCCCATCATCCCAGGTGAAGGGTTGAGTCTGGTGGGCATTGCCGATTGTGACTCTTTGGGTAAATCTTTCAATTGGCACCGCAATGCCCACCCTACAAAACTACAAAACTTATGCTTCTCCCCCGTTCCCTGATCCGAAGTTCCCTGATCCGAAGCTTCCTTCAAAAAGGGGGTAGTTAACCTGGATTTGGTATCATTCCCTGGCAGAGCCAGGGAACGAGAGGAGAGGCTCCGCCGACTGTATCTGCGTCCAGTTGAGAAAATCTTCTCACTCTTCATAGGTTCTTCATTTTTTACCTTTAACTTCAAGATGAGGCAAATCAGGATTGAATTGGATTTATGGAAAAAATTCTTATCCTAGTGCTGTTGTTGCTGTAGGGCGCTCGTTATCGCTCGTTATCGTAGGAAGATCTGAACCATGATGATTACACAACTTCAATGGACTCCCCTCATCTCCTGTGCTGGTCTTGGTGTCGGCTTGATTGTTCTTGCTTATTTCTTTGCTGCTTAGTCAAAAGATTTTACTTGACGGAGTAACGAAAAAGTAGCTAATTATGACGCTGAAGCAATTTAGCAATTAACTCTTGTATGCTAAGAGCTTGCTTAAATGAGGTAAATAGCAAATGACTCACACACTAAAGAGGAGATGAACTAATGTATACTTCTAAACTTCACCCCCCTAAACACTTGGAACTCGTCGACACAGAAACTAGGCATGGCATTGGAGGAAGCCAAAATAAAGAAGATGTAGAGATGCCGGATACCGCTAGAAACATTCCTTATTTCAATGGCTTAAATCGCGGTCGAGTGGCTATTTTCATTGACGGCTCAAACCTATTTCATGCAGCTGTGCAACTAGGCATTGAAATTAACTACGCCAAATTGCTTTGCCGTTTAACTGCTGGTGCTAGGCTGTTGCGTGCTTTCTTTTACACTGGAGTCGATCCAACCAATGAAAGGCAACAAAGTTTTCTGCTCTGGATGCGTCGCAATGGCTATCGCGTAATCGCCAAAGATATAACTCAGTTTCCAGACGGCTCTAAAAAAGCAGATCTGGATGTAGAAATTGCTGTGGACATGATGACTTTGGTCGGTCACTACGATACTGCTATCTTAGTCAGCGGTGATGGAGATCTTGCTTATGCCGTGAATGCAGTTAGCTATCAAGGAGTTCGGGTTGAAGTAGTCAGTTTGCGTTCTATGACTAGCGATAGCCTGATCAATTTTGCTGATACTTACATTGACCTCAATGCGATTAAAGAAGATATTCAAAAGAATCCTGACTCTAGCTATTTTCATTAAGGGAATATGCTTCAGCTTCAGAGCGTAATCTTCCCTGAGGAAATTTTGCAAGTTTCTGACTAAGCCCACCCAAGTGGCAAATCACTAGCCGTAAAATCGATTCCCTCTATCTGTAGAATTTGAAAACAATGAATGTGGATTGGAAAAAATCTTTAGCGAGAACAACTGTGTGGTTAGCAGCTGAGATTTTACTCAACTTTCTAGGAATTGATGATATGGCTGACTACAGCGAGTTTATTTTTGAGAGGAATGTATTGACATCCTCCCCATCGTCCCTGCTCTTGTATCACTGAACTCTTTCCAACCCTGCTTTACGGCTATTTCCTTTATAAAAGGTTGTATTTTTTCTGGAGAAGCTGAAGATATTAAAGTACTGGGGTAAACCGCAGTTCCCCATTCGGGGTGATTGAGCATAGAGCATTCACCTTTAGGGACTTTAGTATAGCCCAACAAAGTGCTAGCTGTAGCTACATCATCATGGATACTTTTGCCTGGGCGTGTGAATAGAGGATAGCCATTGCGAGGATCGATAAGATCTGCCAAAAATTCGTCATTATTTAGAGCCGATGTTAAAGCACAGCCGAAGTATATAAATTTCTTCCGCAAGCGGTCTTTTTCCTTCTCAATGTGAGGTCCTGTATTTGTCAGTGAATGTTTGGATTGCTGCAACACAACAATTACTACTACAGGATCTGATTCCCAATTAGGTATTATTTTCTGTCGGTTTTCCTTAATATATTCAGTAGGCTCGTGAATAGATATCTGAACTTTCAATCCTGTTTCTTCGATTAAATCAATGTGAAAGCTATCTTGGGTATTATTGAATTTTTGCAAGTTCATGGGATTTGCCTCTACTTTAGGTAATTCTCTGTCCTATTCCTCAGAGTTGTGAGAAATACTGGATTTGACCTTTATATAGTAATCGCACAAAAGTAAACGACACTGTGTTAACTTTTATTAAGTGTTTCAGGGCGATCGCCGAATGGCACGCTCAATAAGAGGCAATCAGCCAGCGTAAGTCTATAATTTTCATAGTTTTCGGCGATTTCTGTAGGGTGCGTTAGGCGCGTTTTCTCTGCTTTGGAACCTACCAGTTTTGGCTATCTGCGCCGTAACGCACCATTGACCAAACGGGGGTGGTGCCCAAGCGCTGATCGCGCAACGACCCGAATAATGCTTCCACGATAGGGCTTTCAGCTTAAGGAGCGTGCCATTCGGCGATCGCCTGTTGCTTTGTTGACAAGGGAGAAGATTAAATATGACTTATTGTTTGGGTATCATCAACCGCTTCGGCATAGTCATGGCGGCTGACTCTCGCACCAATGCCGGGGTTGACTACATTTCTGCTTACCAAAAACTGTTCGACTTTTCCTTTTCAGGAGAGCGAGTGATTTTAGTATGCACTTCGGGGAATCTCTCAATTACCCAGGGAGTTTTGACGCAGTTGCACCGAGATATCCAAAATCAGCAGGAAGTCAATCTCCACACTCTCCCCAGTTTGCATGATATTGCTCGCTACATTGGCAGCAAAATCCGTCAGATTCAAGATCAAGATCGTGCCTGGCTAGAGCGGGATAAGATTGATTTTCAGTGTAACTTTTTGCTCGGAGGACAAATCAAAGGAGAGGAGCCACAACTTTATCTGATTTATACCCAAGGGAACTATATCCAGGCAACTAGGGAAACCCCTTTTTTGCAAATTGGGGAAACTAAGTATGGCAAACCGATTCTGGATCGCACCATCACTTATGAAACTCCCTTGGAAGCAGTCGCCAAGTGCGCCCTTTTATCCATCGACTCGACGATGAAATCCAACATTTCAGTGGGACCACCGATTAACTTGGCAATGTATGAGGCAAATAGTTTTGTGATTCGTCATAAGTTGCAACTGCGCTTAGGAGCTCCCTATTTGGCAAAGATTCGTAAGTTGTGGGAGGAATACGTGCGTGAGGCGTTTGAAGCGATGCCTAATATAGAATGGCAGCATGAATTAGAGGAGACTCAAGAAGATATGCTGATCGATTAATTTGTTATTGGTTATTTGTTGCTTGCTATTTGTTGGGTTGTTCCCCATACACTGATAATTTCAACAAACAACAAACAACATTACCTTTCCGATGTGCTTTATAACTTTTTCTGCAGTTTCGTCAGAAATTCAATCACCTCGTTAGCAACCTTACTCTTTACCTTGCTGAAATCAAGAGGAGCGAGATGTCCCCCTGGAAGTTCCGCAAATTCAGCGGGACCCTTAGGCAGATTTTTCTTGTCCAGCAGCCAAGATACGGTCTCTCTGGCAATATCATCATTCTGAAAAGCAATCAAGCCAATGAGGTTGAATAAACGGCTGCATTTGATCAAACAATAGGTTTGTTCAACTGTAGGCTTCACATCAAAACCAAGTCCTTTTATGAAATCTGCCAGTGCGGAGATAGGTATGGCACTTTCAATACCAGTAATAGCAGGAGCCATTAAGATCGAGGGTTGATTTCTGAGGGATATCTCTTTGAGATCCACCCCCCTAAGACAATCCTCAATCTCCTGATATTGGTCTTCGCCAACGCACTCTCCCAGAACTTCTTGAATCTTCTTTTTCTCTAAATCACTTAAAAGTTCCAGGAGTGCAATGTATTTGTTCCCTAGACTATGAGCGAGCCAAAAATAATTTCCCTTCTCCGATGTTGGATCCTCTTCATAGATATTGTAGTCATAACCCAATCGCTTTGCTTCTTCGAGGATTGCCTTTCGCAGTTCTCTTAGTTCTTTGACTAAGCCGATTGCAACTGACCAATGACGGAACGTAAATCGATAGGGCAAAGCAATGATTGTATAGCCTTGCTCAAACAATCTCCTGAGGATATATCGGTAGAAAATAGTGGGAAAGGTACCAAAAAAAGCTCCTCCAATAAACTGGACAACACCAATAGGTTTTGGATGGATAGCAACCCAATTAAATTGAAGTGGTATAAATTTAAATTTTGCATCCATGAATAACATGTCCTCCTAAAATGCTCACGATGGGGAGAATTAGAGGGTATTTATTAAATAAATCTTAACATAGCTATAGTGCTTGGTTTTGGTGGGTTACGGCGGATAGTTAGTTAGTAGGAAGCGTTTGATAATTTATCGCCGCCTAACCCACCCTACGCAAAGGTTTAATATTTTCTTTATAGATACTCTCTGACGATGTCCAATGCCAAATTCTGGTGATGGCAATTGCGCTACAGAGAATTACATTCGGCGATCGCTGAATAGCACGCTCAATAAGAGGCAATCAGCCAGCGTAAGTCTATAATTTTCATAGTTTTCGGCGATTTC
This sequence comes from Xenococcaceae cyanobacterium, assembly GCA_051439465.1. GTDB lineage: Bacteria > Cyanobacteriota > Cyanobacteriia > Cyanobacteriales > JBFRWF01 > JBFRWF01. Next base: position 6,366 of record JBFRWF010000029.1, read on the forward strand.
TGTAGGGTGCGTCCTTGCGCGTCCTCTCTGCTTCGGAACCTACCAGTTTTGGCTATCTGCGCCGTAACGCACCATTGACCAAACAGGGGGCGGTGCGGAAGCGCTGATCGCGCAACGACCCAGATGATGCTTCCATCATAGGGGTTTCAGCTTAAGGAGCGTGCCATTCAACAATGGGAAATTATTGTACGGTGGGCATTGCCCAGAATTCTCTGTGTGCATGAGTTACAAGTTTTTGGTCGGCAATGCCCACCCTACGGTTATTGTAAATACCTTCTAACGCCAACCATCCCAAGATTCATTAAAAATTGAAGTATCCGGAAAAGCAGTCGGGTTATCACTTTCGTTTAATCTGCGCTGTAGCACTCGTAATTTCTCCTCTCGTAACAAAAAGCCATCCACCAATTGATAAGGCAATATCCCCTCATCAAGAGCAAAAGCCGCAGTCATCCCCACCGCAGCACCAGAGGACCACTCAAAAGAATGCACCCGATAAGCAGCCGCTGCAATATGACTGGTAGCAATACTTTTCCCCACAACCAGCAGATTATCTATTTTTTGCGGAATCATTGCCCGCAGAGGAATCTGAAACGGATAAGCTTGACCTGCACCCCGGCGTTCTCCTTCACGCTCCTTATTCCCTGGAAGTTCGTGGGGGTAAGCAGTCATGCAAGGATGGAAATCAATCGCATAGTGGCCAATACCGACAGAATCAGGATAAATCGTCGAGCGAGTGCGCAGCTTTACTTCTTCCGGCCCGATAGTGCCATTGAGCACGGAGATTCCTTCCAATCCAGCCAAAGATGCCCGTAAGCGGCGATAGGTCTCTGGTGACAAGCTTTTGCGATAATATTCATCCCGGTAGTCCCGGCGAGAAATATCAAGTTCTGTAATGGTAAAGCCGTTTTTATAGCCCGAGGAGGATCTTCCAATAATCCGCCGTCCTTCTCGCATATAGGGATATTTGGATAATCCATGCACCGTCCCCATGGGAAAATCCAGTCCAGAGAGAAAGCGATAATTTGGATGGGGCTTTTTCACCCCATCTCCTAGCTGAGAGTCTGTAGTTCCAGCGACTAGCCAGTAAAAGAAGCCTAGGGCATTTTCCTCCGCTTTGCGCAAGCTTTCGGTACGCAATCCTCCCATCCAGCCACCGGGGGATAGTTGACCTGTGGCTAGTAGTTGTTCGCGGGTATAAACCAGATTGTCTTGAGCAGTTCCCGGACGATAGTCATTGCCCCAAGTCCAATTTTGCATAGAGATGTCTCCTGGGGTAGGGGAAGTAAAAGAAATGCCCCCGAATTTCTCCTCTTCACCCCTCTGTGGACTCCAGATGCGTCGGTAGGTAAATACTAAATCAAAGCTGGCTAAGCGCTCTAATTCATAACTGTAGTAGGGTTCATACTGAGGATAAAATTCAGGCATTTTGTGGGTTTGGGGTTCCTCAGTTGCCTCCATGGCAAAGGTGTAAGTAAATCCCTGAGTGCAATAGGGGTCGCCAGTGATACTTGAGGAGGAGGGTTCTAAGTAGGAACGGGGATCAATGCCAAGGCGGTAGGGTACATCAGCGAGGGCAATGATTTCACCTGTTTCAGTGGCATCAATAACGTACCAGTCCGCTGGTTCGAGTTTATCGGAAGGCTGGGGGATGAAGCGAATGATGGTTTTATCGAAGCGGGGTGAATCTTCGTATTGATACGAATCTTCAATGGTTTGAGAGAGGGTTTCAGTATTTAAGGGAGGAGCACCAGGAGCTGGGCGATGTTGAATAGCTATAGCACTTAAAATCTGTTCTCCTGTCCCCCCAGCAGGCACAGTGCCAATCTCCAGTTCTTTAATCACTGTAGATGGAAACCATTCCAGGGTGCCATTACCCCGTTCCGCAGCCTCCTGCAACTGTTCTAACAGGAGTTGATGACCATCATCGGGGAGAAAACAGGATTCGCTCACCCAACAATCTCCGGGATTGAGTTTACCATAATGGTGTTGGATGCGTTCTCTTAGTTCTAGATAGCCACGGGGATAGAATAGGCGCGATCGCTGGGTTGGTCGTTCGTCCAGTGCAGAGGTTCCCTGAGAGGATATCTGTCCCCCTATCCAGTCGGTAATCTCTGTCAGACAAACGGTTTTCCCTGCCAGTAAGCCTTCGTAAGCAGTAGCAGCTCCCGCCAGTCCACCGCCAATCACCAGGATTTGACACTCCACAGTTTGGTCAGGATTCCTGGGAGGTGCGGCGAGGATAGAGGGAGAGAATGATTCCCACAAGATTAAACTCAGGGGGAAGGAAAGGAGCGATCGCCACCAAGTACTTAGAGGTTTTTTCAACATTGCGTCAGTATATGTAGATAGCCCCAGTTTCATGTAAGTTGAGTGTGGTATCACCAGGGATATCGTCACTAATTTCCTTAATTTTCACCGTTACCACATTATCATCCGTAACAGCGACTTCATACTTCAAGTTAACTAATGGACTTTGAGAATTTGAACTCTCAGCATTAATCAAAAGGTAAGCCGGAAGGGGCAATTCCTTTAGCACAGCAGTTTTCTCAGGCAATAGCTGTTGCGGCGAGACTTGACGATTGGTTGTCAAATCGTATTCCAGAACGAGTGGTGTCTGGTTGATCAATTTTATTTCTAAGGGGCGGTTGAGATCAACCCGCGCTACGGGTTGCCAGAACCCTGGCTGATAAGTACTTGCGGGTGGATTCTGTGCCTTCAGAGGCGCAGAAATCATGAGGCTGATAGTGGTTAAGAGTGCAGCCGTTGTTAAAATTTTTGTTCTCATCTTGACTGTGCTCCTTTGTGTCTGAGATGAATTACTCTACCTTAGGGCTTGTAGCGGCTAGTTTGGGAAATCAGCGATCGCCATTAGGATAAATGGTACTGAAAATAAGCGAAATTCACTTTTTAGCCGCTAAAAACGCCTCTCGATTTTCTCTGAGTAAACCCTACCGTACTTCAAGGGTAATTTCGACCGATTGCTTCCAAGTAGTAATGGCTTGAGTGGGTTGATTGGTATTTCGGTAGACAAAACCAATATTACTCAGGGTAATAGCTTCACCTGGGCGATCGCCTACTTCCCGAAGAATAGGCAATGCTTGGTTGTAGAATTCCAATGCCTTCTGGGATTTTTCCCACAGATACTCCAAACCTAATTTAGGCGATAATCAATCCGTTTGATTTCGGCTTCCAGTTTTTGTTCAATCCTGGCTTGACCAACCTCCAAGATGTTAATTTGCTAGCATTCTACTATAAGCCGGCGATCGCTGATATTCAAGCAACTGTGTGAACCACATGACCACCACTCAATGGCAATATCTAGAAAAACGCTCCCACCCCTGGCGGCAGCAGCTTTATATCAAGGGTAGGAAGCTGAGGGCTTTTACTCTTTGGGTCAACATGAACGTCAACGAAATGACTCCATCCCAAGCCGCCGATAACTGGGAACTTCCCCTGGTTGCCATTCACGAAGTCATTGAATACTGCTCTAAAGAACGAGAATTGCTCAAACGAGAAGCAGAAGAGGAACGCCGCCGCTTAGAGGCTGTTTGAAAAGTCCCCCGACTCCTGGGTAGGGCGAAGCATTTGGACAGAAAATCCTGGGTTTTGGCCATCAGTTATCCCCCAAATGCTTCGCCCCTACAACTTTTCAAACACCCTCTTAGAAGTAAAAGGAGTCCGCCTTGAGCCAAAGACTCCTCGTGGATGAAGATTCCCAAGACAACCACGGAAGTGTATCTCGGCATCAATCCCGATGAAGGCAGTAGTGAGTATATTAGTGGGACTTAGACAAAAAACATTGTCAAAAATGCCTAAAAGCGTTGTCTGATAAAGGTTTAACCTCAAAAAGACTATTCCCCTTGATAGCTCTAGGTTTAAGGTTCTTTTTATCCCCTTTGATGTATTTTGCTTACCCAGCAAGGCTTTCAGCCCTCGATCCAGCTATAAAATGTCTAAGTCCCATTAGTGCGTGTCTGCAAAGTCCAAAATCTTATGTAGGGGCGAAGCATTTGGGGGACAAATTATGCCTCAATTCCAGGTTTTTATGTCCAAATGCTTCGCCCTCCCCAGGGTTTGCAGACAGACCCTAGGATTAGGTGAGGTGAGGTCTGGTGTCAGGTGTCAGTTGCCAGGTGCGAGAATATCTTACAAATTTACGAGTATTATGAGTTACTAAAATCAAATTATTGATGATTATATCCGAGGTAATTAGTAGATAACATGATTGCGCTTGTGCAATTCCTAATTAGTATATTTAAGGGATACAGGGGATAACTTATGCAACTATCTATTCCTGATTCTGTAGTA
>JBFRWF010000030.1:0-8120 GCA_051439465.1 Xenococcaceae cyanobacterium
TAAATCAGCCAAAAGCCCTACTGGGCAAGGAATATAGTTTTTAACTCTATGCTTGAAGTGAATCCCTTGCCCAGTAGGGCTTTCAAGATTTTCTGTTCATTTTTAGCACAGTAACTACGGAAGAACCGGTTCTTTTGGGGCAATTTTGCAAAACTTTAAATCACTAGCAAGCCGTAAGGTTAACCGCTTATATCGGACTAAAGGTTCTATCTGGCAGCGGAATTATTACGAAGAGATTATTCGAGATGAAAGGGCTTATGAGAATATTAGGCGATATATTATGAACAATCCTTTAGCTTGGGATGATGACGAAGAAAATTTGCTAAATTTCAAACCGATTAAAGAATCCTTATAGATTTCTTTTGTTATTGTCTTTATTGTTTTCATTATCGGTTTCATTATTGTAGGGGCGAAGCATTTGGGAGATAAATTGTGAAACTTACCATCCAGCTTGATATCCAAATGCTTCGCCCTTTCCAGGGATTACTTTTCCCTCAATTTCATTTTTTCTGATTCACCTCGCAGCCGCTGCACCAAGCCCGATCGCAGCTTTTCGTAGTTGCGCCGCGCTGTTTAGTGATTGGTGATGATGTTCATCGGTGGCGGCTCTGCCATTCATTCTTCATGGTAAACCGTGATGAAGACGACAAGACTTCAGTTTTGTTTTCAGACAACAAAACAGGCAAAATGACATCAAGACTAGCTTGAATCCGATTTTGCCTATGTTCAAGTCGATCTAATCGCTTACGAGTTTCATGGCGAAAGGAATCAAGGTCATTAGATAAATACTCAAATCCCTCAGAAATTCGGCCTTCTGGTTGGATGTCGAGTTCTAAAGTCTTAAATTTTTGCTCAAGTTCGGTCAATCGTCGTTCAAGACGACTCAATCTCTCTTCAGTCACAGTGTTACACTCCAATTAAGTAGGTCGGTCAAATTAATTCTAAAATCTTGTAAGGTGGGCAGGTTCGGTAGGAATACTTAAGCTAAACAGTAAAGTCTTTGCTCCTGCCCACCCTACGTTTACAGGATCGATGTAACCGGACATGATATGAGATGGCTTGAAGCAAGCTGCCAAAACTATTGTTGGACAAGCCTCACGGTTGAGTAAATCTAGGGAAACATGATGTTGAAGAGGGAATTTTCCCCAGTCACCAGTCACCTTGAATGATAGTATGAGGAGACAAACAAGAAGATTAACATAATAATGTCTGAACCAATATCGCCAGCCATCAGCGATCGCATCTGCAAGCACATGAATGAAGATCACGCCGACGCTTTGGTTCTTTACGCTCAAGTCTTCGGTGGTTCTCCTGAAGCAGAAACAGCGGAAATGCTCTCTATTGATCCTCAAGGCATGGATTTGTCCGTCCAAGTCAATGGGACAACTTTGCCCGTGCGCATTCAGTTTGACCCCGTTCTCAAAGATGCCGAAGATGCTCATTATACCCTAATTGACATGGTTAAACAAGCAAGAAAGTTGATTGTTGATTGTTGATTGTCCCCATTATCTCCCCGTCTCCCCACTCGCGCTTACTACGTCGCTGCTTCGCAGAGCACTCAAAGTCAAAAGGATCAAGTCAAAAGTTACGCATTTGGGAGGTTGATTGGGCTCCCCCTTAAGCCCTTAAAAATTCAGCATCCAGTTCGGGAATAGACGGGTTGATACTAATTCCTGAACCAATCTCAAAACCAGCTGGCGTCGTTAGTCTAGGCTGAATTTGGCAGTACCAGTGCACCTGGGGTTCTTCTGCTTTGTAGCGGGCAGCAGTATTGATTACATAATTGTAATCAGGATCATTCAATTTTTCGGATAATTTGGCCAGGACATTCTTCAAAATCACGGCAAAATCGGACTTTTCTTGCTCGGAGATACTGCCAAAGTCTGCCTGATGCTGTTTGGGCAAGATCCAAATTTCAAAAGGAACTTCCGCAGCAAAAGGGACAAAGGCTAAAAAAGATGAATTTTCTTCAATGACTCGCCTGCCATCCTGGGTTTCAAACTCTAAGATATCGCAGTAGACGCACCGCCCCCAATAATCAAAGTACCGCTGGGCTTCATCCTCTTGCCAGCGGCGTTGCTGGGGAACTATGCCAGTGGCAATAATTTGAGAATGAGGATGGCTTAAAGAAGCACCAGCTCGCTTACCATGATTGCGAAAAATAATCACCATCATATTCTTAAGCTCTTGCATCAGAGCGATGTAGCGCTGGTGATAAGTCTCAATCAAAATTTCCACTGCTTCTATTGACATTTTGGCGATGTTTTGATCGTGATCGGGACTTTCAATAACCACCTCATGTTTACCATAACCAGGCATGGTCAAATAAATCCCTTTAGTCGAGCGGTGGGTATTTTCATAAGGTGTTAAGGCTGGGAACTTGTTAGGGACAACCCGAGTCTGCCAACCATTTTGCTGTTTGTTGGGCATCTCCAGGATAATCGGCTCCAGCTTGTGTTCATTGGCAGGACAAAAAGGACAGTCCTGGGCTCGGCTCACTAGGGGTTGCCTTTCCTGACTCTTTTGCTGAAAATCTTGGGGGCGTTTACGCCGAGTCGGTGCATAAATTACCCATTCTCTGGTTGCTTTGTTGAGTCGAATTTGACCTACTTGCATTTTCTAGCTCCTGGTGAGCTTCTGGTTATCGCTACCATTGTTTCATTTGAGTGATATTATCCAAAGGCGATCGCACCCTCAACTTTAACCACCTTCTACACTATCCCGAACCCTGTGAGAACTGATACAATTGTCTATCAACTCTTTCAAACCTTTCCCAGCCTTCTATTTGAACTCATCGCTCAGTCGCCAGCACTGGCAAAGGGATATAAGTTTTCCTCAAAAGAAATCAAAGAACTGGCTCGCCGCTTTGATGGTGTGTTTTTGCCCCCTGAAGATGCAATTGCTCGACCTATCTACTTTGTTGAGGTGCAATTTCAGAAAAAAGATGACTTTTACTGGCGCTTTTTCACTGAAATCTTCGTCTATCTGGGACAATACCAACCCAATCAAGATTGGCGTGCAGTGGCGGTGTTTAGCAGTCGGAATCTAGATCCAGGAGTGCCAATACAGTATCGGGGATTGCTGAACACTAAGCAAGTGAAGTTAGTTTATTTAGATGAATTAGAGGAAACAACAGATCCGTCCCTTGGGTTGGGTATAGTGCAGCTAGTAGTTGGGACCTCCTCAGCAGCGGTTGAGCAAACCTCACAACTGATGCAGCAAGCACGACAGGAAATTGAGGATGTTGCCTTCAGACGAAAAGTTCTAGAATTGATTGAGACGATATTGGTTTATAAGTTTACCGATTTAAGTCGCCAGGAGTTAGAAGCCATGTTTGGATTAGATGAGTTAAAGCAGACAAGGTACTTTCGAGAAGTTGCAGAAGAAGCCGAGCAAAAAGGCAAGCTCAAAGGCAAGCTCGAAGGCAAGCTCGAAGGCAAGCTCGAATCTGTGCCTGGGTTATTGGCGATTGGGTTGAGTGTGGAACAGATAGCCAAAGCGTTAGGGTTGGATATTGAGGTGGTAAGACAGGCAGCACAAGAGCAGTAAACTCATTTAGGGCCTCTATATCAGTTATCACTGTTAACTGTTAAGTGATAACTGATAACTGATTCTCTAGCTCCTATTAATTCATCTGGACGCTAGTTACTTCTCGTTGCAAGCTTTGTACCGCCTCATTCAATTGCTCAAGAGCACTGTTGGTATCACTTAGGGTATGCCTCAGGTAATTAGCTGTTTGCTCCGATGAGGTACTTAACTGAACTATAGCCGAGCTGATATTTTGAGCCCCCTCCACTTGAGCCTTTATGCCCTGATTGACCACTTCTATACGGGGTGTTAGGGTTTGTACGTGTTCGCTTGTAAATTTATTCATTTCCATTACCCCCGTCGAAACTGCTGATTGCATCTCTTGGACAATGGGCTGGATTTTCTGGGTGGTCATGGCGGTTTCGTTTGCTAGCTGACCGATTTCCCGGGCAATGACAGCAAAACCCTTCCCTTCATCTCCAGCGTTAGCAGCCTCAATCGACGCATTCAGCGAGAGGAGCTTAGTCTGATTCGCTATGTCGGTGATGGTTGTGACAATGCTATTGATGTTGCTTGCTTTTTCAGCGATCGCCCCCAGCTTGTTTGAAAGTGAACCGCTCGCCTGGTGCAACTGCTCAAAAGCTGTTTCCATCTCATTCATGGTACTCACGAGTTTCCCAGAAATCCCTGAAATTTCCTTAGCCGTCGCCACCACATCGTTGGTAGAGGTTACCTGTTCTGCCATCATGGTCTCTAATTGCTTGCCGGATGTAGCAATTTTTGTAGTCAAGGTAGTTGACTCCAGCACCTGCTTGACCAAGGAATTAAGGAAGCTTAAACTCTGTTTCAAATCTTGCGATAAAGAACGCGCCTGTCTTTGATAGGTCTGGACGTATGCCAAAGACAGCCCAATTAACGGGACGAGGTAGGCAATGATTTTGAGGAAGTGAGCAATGTTGAAATTGTTGTCGAATAGCGCTGTAGACCCAAAGGCCATGTACATTTGAGTCGCTACGTTAGGAATGGCACTGATTATAACCGCATGAGAAAACAGATTCGGATCCTTCCGGTAAAAGCGGGGGTATAAAACAAGGCCAGCAAAAATGAACAGTATAAGTGGGGCAACATCCCAAGGCCGAGTTATAAGGGAATTGGGAAACATGGTGTTGGGGAGACGCTCAGTGGTAGCACAAAAATGAATAATCCCATAGGCAAGGAAGCCGAAGAAAGCGCTGATAATTAGGACAAACCCCAATCTTTTTTTGTGCTTTTTCTCGCTGAAGACTCGGTTTTGTGTCAGGAGAATGCTAATCCCCACAATCATAATCAGCGCGTGGAACAACCGACAAATCGCCCAAGTGAATGGGATCAGATTCTGGTTATCAGCAACAGCGTTTATCAAGCGATCCGCTGCCAGGGTGTGAAAGGCATCCATGACGCCGGCAAAGAATAAAGCAGCACCAAGGATGGGTATAACGGGATTGGCCGTAACGCTGTAATGCATGAAGCTCAAGAGGACTATCAAAATCGCCGTACAAAAGGCACTCCACTCAAGGATTGTATGCACAAAGCTTCCTGCTAAGGTATGATGCATCGCATCAATAAGTTGACCTTTTTCCCATCCAGAAGCTTCAGACAAGTCGAAGGGTTTCCCTAATGTGCCAAAATCTACTCCAAATAGATTCAAGAGAAACGGTAGTACGCAGATTGCAATTACTGCCCAAACTATTTCTTTTGGAACCTTAGTGTCGGTCATCGTGGTGTTCATCACAAAACCTCCCTAGTACATTAATCGATTGCAATATCTACTTGCATTCAAAATCGTAATTTTAGGAATTGATGTTGCCCCTGGTTGATTGACTTTTCTCAAGGAATACATTTATAGAATTCCCTGAAATCCTGCCAAAGTAACAGTTAATAAAAATTAAGATAAAGAAAGTTATAAGTAGAGCAAGAACGAGTAAACCCATGGAAAGCTCGCAAAATAAAGACTCCAGAAGGCATTGTCCCTTCTCGGCAGCCGAAATTGCTGCTGAAGGTCTTAAGCCTGAAGAGTACGAAGAAATTGTCCAAAGGCTAGGTCGCCATCCCAATAAGGCTGAGTTGGGAATGTTCGGCGTGATGTGGTCGGAACACTGTTGCTATAAGAATTCCAGACCCCTACTCAAACAATTTCCCACAACAGGCGATCGCATTTTAGTCGGTCCGGGAGAAAACGCCGGAGTAGTAGACTTAGGCAACGGCTTGCGACTGGCATTTAAAATCGAATCCCACAACCATCCCTCAGCCGTTGAACCCTTCCAAGGTGCAGCCACCGGAGTTGGAGGTATTCTCAGAGATATCTTTACAATGGGTGCGCGTCCCATTGCCGTCTTGAACTCCCTGCGTTTCGGTTCCCTAGAAGATCCCCGTACTCGAAGGCTGTTTGCTGGTGTAGTTGAAGGGATCGCACATTATGGCAACTGCGTGGGGGTTGCAACAGTTGGCGGTGAAGTTTACTTTGACCCAGCTTACACTGGCAACCCCCTCGTCAACGTAATGGCACTAGGATTAATGGAAACCCCGGAAATCGTCACCTCTGGGGCATCTGGCATCGGTAATCCCGTGTTATACGTCGGTTCTACTACAGGTAGGGATGGCATGGGTGGAGCCAGTTTTGCCAGTGCAGAACTCACCGATCAGTCTATGGATGACCGTCCTGCTGTACAAGTAGGCGACCCTTTCCTGGAAAAATCCTTAATTGAAGCTTGCCTAGAAGCCTTTAAAACTGGAGCAGTTGTCGCTGCACAGGATATGGGTGCGGCTGGCATTACCTGTTCTACTTCAGAAATGGCTGCCAAAGGCGGTGTGGGTGTTGAACTGGATTTAGATAAAATCCCGGTGCGAGAAACGGGTATGGTTCCAGATGAATACCTGCTCTCAGAATCCCAGGAGCGAATGTTATTTGTTGCTCATAAAGGTCGGGAGGAGGAATTAATTGATATCTTCCACCGCTGGGGACTTCATGCAGTTGTTGCTGGAACTGTAATTGAGAAGCCAATTGTGCGGATTCTCTTCCAAGGGAAAGTGGCGGCTGAAATACCAGCAACAGCTTTGGCAGATAATACGCCAATTTATCGTCGGGAAATGTTGACAGAACCGCCAGAGTATGCTATGAAAGCGTGGGAATGGAGGGCTGATTCTCTGCCTCCCTGTAGTGTAGAAGGCATTGAAATCAAAGGCAAGCAAAAAACCTGGAATGATATTCTCCTGCAACTGCTGGACAGTCCAACCATTGCTTCTAAACGCTGGGTTTATCGCCAGTATGACCATCAGGTACAAAATAATACTGTAATTTTACCCGGTGGAGCTGATGCAGCAGTTGTCCGAGTCCGTCCTCTGGAAGCAAAACCAGCTAACTCAAAAATAGGGGTTGCTGCTACCACAGATTGTAATCCTCGCTATGTTTATCTTGACCCCTATGAGGGAGCAAAAGCAGCAGTAGCGGAAGCCGCTCGTAATCTTAGCTGTGTGGGTGCTGAACCTTTGGCGGTTACAGATAACCTCAATTTCGGGAGTCCAGAAAATCCAGTGGGATACTGGCAGTTAGCATCAGCTTGTCGTGGCATTTCTGAAGCTTGTCAGGAAATGGGAACGCCAGTGACAGGGGGTAATGTGTCTCTGTATAACGAAACTCTGGATTCTGAAGGAAAACCTCAGCCAATTTATCCTACTCCGGTAATTGGTATGGTGGGGTTAATTCCTGATGTTACCAAGGTTTGTGGACAAGGTTTTAGCAATGAAGGAGATTTAATTTATTTACTGGGATGCCAAAAATCCGAGTTGGGGGGATCTGAATATCTGGCGACAATTCACGGCTCTGTTGCAGGTAAACCGCCAGTAGTGGATTTTGATTTAGAGCGTACTGTCCAGGAAGCTTGTCGTCAAGGAATTCGTCAAGGTTGGCTTAATTCGGCTCATGATTGTGCTGAGGGAGGGATTGCCGTTGCTCTGGCAGAATGTTGTATTATTGGTCAAATAGGCGCAGAAATTCACTTCTATACAGTCAGTAGTAAGTCATCAGTAGTAAACAGCAAACAACAAATAACAAATGACCCTGCGAAGCGGTTAGATGAACTGCTTTTTGGTGAAGGTGCTAGTATAATTCTGGTATCTGTGAAGCCTGAAGAAGCAGAAAATTGGGAATTTTTGTTAAAAGAACAGTTGGGTCACAACTGGCATAAAATTGGTGTTGTGACTAATAAACAGGCAAATTTACGGGTTTTTACCGCTGACAACTATCCCTTGATTAACCTTGAGATTAGTGACATGAGCGATCGCTGGCGTTATGCCATCGAAAGGCGTCTGACAGTGTGAATTTTAGAGGATGTATGAAAAGTGTTTGATCCCCCCCAGCCCCCCTTGAAAAAGCTATCCCTTACCCATAAGTCTTGAAACCCTTGTGGAGAGGGGGAGAGGGGGAGAGCTTACAAGTGTAGGTTTTTTACATTCAGCTTGTAGAGAGGGAGAGTGGGAGAGTGGGTGAGAGGGAGAAAGCTGATTTTTTCGTGGCAAATTTATCTCCCCGTCTCCGGAGTCCCCCCCTCTCCGTT
>JBFRWF010000031.1:0-11168 GCA_051439465.1 Xenococcaceae cyanobacterium
CCGACTACTTAACTGATAACTGTATCATTATCATTCGCCAATGCTCTCTTTTTTACGCTATCCTTTACCCACAACGACTGAAACGGTTTCCTAAAAATGCTTCTAGAGCGTCGGTTCATTAATCGGTCTTGACAAAGACGACATCCTGTGCAGACCTATAAAGCACTCTGTTAGGGCGAAGCATTCGGATAAAAAATCTTGGGCGATCGCCATAAATTAATCCCCGAATGCTTCGCCCCGACAGAATACACATTTTGCTTTTTTTGTCAAATACTTCTACTGAACCGGCGCTCTAGAGCGTCGATTCAGTAATAAAATTTCGACGGGGGGAGGGCACGGCGTTTTGAGGCTTTTGGTTGGGCAAACAAAGTTTGTTGATGCCGTGGCCCTACATTGAGCCCAGATATTCTGATTACTGAATCGGTGTTCTAGCCTCCGTACTTCAGGTCTATTTTCGGCGATCGCCCTCTCTTTTTAGCGATCGCCCCGAATTTATTTGATCGAACTCCTATCTTTGGGTAAATTTACTCTACATCACCCTCTCTCCCCCTCTCCCCCTCTCCCCCTCTCCCCCTCTCCATAAGGGTTTCAAGACTTATGGGTAAGAGATAGCTTTTTTACGGGAGGCTGGAGGAGCTGGAGGGACAAATTCAGGTGCAGGGGCAGGTGCAGGGGCAGCTACAGGAGCAGGAGCAGTTTTCGACGGTTTATTAATTACAGGAACAGGTGCTGAGGGAGCCTTGGGAGCAGGAGCGGCTGGTGGAGCCACCTGCCTGGGCGCTCGGTTTTGTACAGGTTTACTGTTGCTGGTAACACTTCTTCGACGCGGTCTTGACCTTCTAGTTATTCTTGATGAAGCTCTACTTCTAGACCGGCTGGGAGAACTCCGTCTCTTTACCTGTTTGTAGTAACTCCGTTTGGGCTTAACTGGTTCGGCTTCGATAATACCTTCACGCCCTGATAACTGCTTGGGGAGGGCTGGAAAAGCTTCAACGGGCATTTCTTTGACGACCTCAATCATAAACTGACGCCAGACAGCAGCAGCAGTGCTACTTGCCCCCCAGGTAGGTTCGTTGTCATCGTTGCCCAGCCAAACACCAGCAACGACTTGGGGAATGTAGCCAATGAACCAAAGATCGCGAGACTTATCCGAAGTTCCTGTCTTACCCGCCACCGGTCGCCCAATTTGCGCCCCCTGACCTGTGCCAGAAGCAACTACACCTCGCAGCATCCAGGTCACGATCGCAGCACTTTCTTCATCGAGAGCTTGCTCAGGTTGAAAATCTGCTTCGTAAATAACATTGCCCTCCCGGTCAAGGATGCGGCTAATGCCATAGGCTTTTTGATGAACCCCTTTATTTGCCAGGGTAGCGTAAGCACTGGTTAATTCGAGAAGATTGACTTCAGAGGCTCCTAACGCCAGGGAGTAAGTAGGTTTGAGTTCCGATTCTATCCCCATTTTTTTGGCTATTTTGATGGTCGGGTTCCACCCCACATCCATGAGTGCCTTGACAGCAACCACATTGATTGAAGAAATCAGAGCGTTGCGCATTGACACATAGCCCCTGCGATAGGTATTACCATAGTTTCTCGGTTGATAGCCATCGATGAAATACTCAGCATCGAGGAAACTCTGGTTGGGAGAAAAACCAGCAGCGATCGCAGTGGAATATACGAAGGTTTTAAAGGTAGATCCGGGCTGACGCTGGGCTTGAGTCACCCGATTGTATTGGTTGTCGTCAAAATCTTTTCCCCCCACCATCGCTTTAATCTGACCGCTGCGAGGGTCAATTGCTACCAGAGCAGCTTGAGAGAAGCGCTGCCATCTTCCATAGCGTTCCACGGATTTCTCAACCGTTTCTTCTGCTGCTTTTTGCCACTTTGGATTTAGGGTGGTTTCAACCCTCACCCCTCCTGTTTTCAGAACTGCTGGCGAGATATATTTCGGCAGTTCCTTTTTAATGTAGTCAGAGAAGTAAGGAGCTTGCCGTTGAAGGCGCTTGGGTTGGCTGCGCTTTGTGACTAAGGGAGAGGCGATCGCCGCCGCTGCTTCGGATGCAGTGATGAAACCCTCCTCTTGCATCCGCTTTATTACTAAATTGCGACGTTCCTTCGCCCCTTTCTCGTTTTCAAAGGGGGAGTAAACACTGGGCGCTGGTCCAATTCCGGCAAGGGTTGCCGCTTCTGGGAGGGTGAGTTCGCCCACTGACTTACTAAAATAAACCCAGGCAGCATCGGCAACCCCATAAGCCCCCGATCCCAAATAGACTAGGTTGAGGTAACGCTCCAGGATTTGCTCTTTATCAAACTTTTGCTCAATTTTCTGTGCCAGTCGCATTTCCTTGAGTTTGCGCCACAGGCTGCGCTCTTGGTTCAGGAAAACGATTCGCCCTAGCTGCTGGGTAATAGTGCTACCGCCTTCTACCACTTCCCCGGCTTGGAGATTAGAGTAGATTGCCCGAACAATGCCTTGGTAGTCAACACCTTTATGCTCTTGAAAGCGACCATCTTCACTGGCGACAAAGGCTTGAATTAAATGCTCTGGAACTTGCCTAACTTTCAGCTTCTCGTGGGTGACCGGCCCGATTTCAGTCAGCACAGTTCCATCGGCGGCTTGGATGGTTAATGTGCCTTCCCGGGCATAGGTCAAGACATCGTCAACCGAATCTGGTAAACTACTTTCTAATTTGTACCAGCCCCAGCCAAGGGCGATCGCGCCACTGCCAATTCCCATGCTGACAACCAAACCCAGCCAAAACCACTTACTCGACCTCTTCCTGAGCTTTGAAATAAACGTTAACACTTCAACTCCTCCCTTAAGAAGATTGCTCTAAAGCCTTAATTTGCTCCCACCAGCGATTGAGGGGATAATAGAGCACTGGAGCCCAAAGGCTGCTGAGAATTGCTGATGAAAGGGCAATGCGCTGATGGTCAATCCAAATGTCTCCGATGTTGCGAATGCCTTGGATACAATACTGAATAGCGGTAACTGTTTCTGCAACCACCGCCATGGCAAACACAATTAAAGCCACCGAAATAAAGTCTTCCTGGATATACCGCTGCTTCTGAATCCGAGCCGTTAAAATTCCTACCAAAACAAGGCTGAAGATGTGAGACGGATAAGAAGAAGTCATCCCATCCTGAATCAATCCTAAAGCAACCCCTGCAATCACCCCTTGAAAAACAGTGCGCTTTAAACTCCAAGTAACCACCCAAATCAACAACCAATTCGGTCCAATTCCCAGCAATTCCATTCCTGGCAGACGAGTTGGAAGTAATATCAAGCAGAGGATAACAGAACCAACAATCACCGACCAGTTAAGGATTTTACGCAGATTTCGGGGCAATTTAGAAAGCTTAATCACTGTACCGATGACCAATTATTTACTCTCAAACGGATGTGCAATTACCCATTCCAAATAACCTAGGGGAGCTGTTAACTCAATGATTGCTTCAGGAGCAGGACCCTTATCTAGATTAATCGACTTAACCCGGCCAATGGGCAAGCCAGAGGGAAATAAGCGACTCACCGATGAGGTAGTAACAATGTCACCCGGACGGACATCAGGCACTTTTTCAAAGAACTGCATCACTGCAATTTGAGAGCCTTGTCCTTGTATGAAGCCCATATAGCGGTTGCGACTGATAGTAGCACCAACTCGACTGGTTGGGTCACTAATCAACAAGACGCGACTGGTGTGGGGAGTTACATGAACAACCCGACCAACTAAACCCCCGATTCCTGTCACCACAAAGCCGACCTCAATGCCATCTTGGCTACCTCGACCCAGTGTCACTTGTTTCCACCAAGAATCTGCACTGCGCCCCACAATTGGCGCAGTAATTACAGGCTGCTTTTGGGCTTGAAAATAACCTAAAAGCTTTTGTAATTTCTGATTTTGACTTTCTAGTTCAGCCAGCCGCTGCTCTAGTTCCAGGACGTGAGCATTAGTCAATCGATCAAAGCGTGCTGGTGTCGGCTCAGATTGAAAAGGACGGGCAACTAAATAGTAAAGCTCTGAGATTGCTGCTCCTTGGGTTTGGCGCAGAAACCAAGCCGTACTTAGAACTAGTCCGACCAAAACCATTTGTAATCCATGTCGATCCCACCAGCGACGCATTATAAACATATCTTGTTATCTGTCATTAACAATCCATGGGGTCATTTCATCCGCTTACTTCGTCGCTGCTTTGCATTACAGACTTCATTACTGAGCGACTTCAGTTGGCAGCTAGGCTGCGCGGGAACTTTCGCTGAATACCCGATCTAACTCCTTGAAATTCTCCAGAACGCGACCAGTACCTAAAACTACACAGCTCAAGGGATCGTCCGCTACATGAGTGACAATGCCAGTTTCATGACTAATCAGGGTATTTAATCCCTTGAGCAAGGCTCCACCCCCTGCGAGTATAATCCCCCGGTCAATAATATCTGCTGCTAGCTCAGGTGGTGTCCGTTCTAGGGTGCGTTTAACGGCATCCACAATCACAGAAAGAGGCTCTGACATACTTTCCCGAATCTCTGGTCCTTTAATGGTGACGGTTCGCGGCAACCCAGACAGTAGGTGTAAGCCTCGTACCTCCATGATCAGCTCATCTTCTTGGGTTGGATAAGCAGAGCCAACCTGAATTTTAATTTCTTCTGCCGTGCGCTCCCCGATTACCAAGTTATGCACCTTTTTCATGTACTGGGTAATCGACTCACTCAACTCATCACCGGCAATCCGCACTGATTCACTCAGCACTGTCCCCTGCAAGCTCAGTACCGCCACTTCGGTTGTGCCACCGCCGATATCAATAATCATGTTGCCAGTTGGCTCTGCTACAGGTAGTCCTGCACCAATGGCTGCTGCTACAGGTTCCTCAATCAAGTAAACCTCTCTCGCTCCTGCCCGAGATGCAGCTTCCATCACGGCTCTGCGTTCGACCCCAGTGACGCCGCTGGGAATGCCAATGACAATCCGGGGGTGGACAAGGGGATTTCCCTCGTGGACTCGCCGGATAAATTGCTGGAGCATGATCTCAGCTAGCTCGAAGTCGGCAATCACACCATCGCGCAGGGGGCGCAGAGCGATTACGTTACCAGGAGTTCGACCCAGCATTTTTTTTGCCTCCTCGCCAACAGCCAAGGGAATCTTTTTGTCTTGGTCGATGGCGACAACAGAAGGTTCCTGGAGAACAATGCCTTTGCCAGATACATATACTAGGGTATTGGCAGTCCCTAGGTCTATACCCATGTCCCGTGAGAAGGAAAAGCGACTAAAAAAACCCACTTGTTTCTATACCTCTAAAATTATGCTTTGTGTAACCGAAAAGGTGATTGGCAAATATTCTAGTCTGGTCGCCCCCGAATTTTAAAGTGGAGAGAGACAAGAACTTGTTTTGACTGGATTTTATTACGTTTTTTTTTCTACGTCTAGTGAAATTAACCAATTTGTTGTAATAAATACCTAATCTCTAAGTTTTCTGGGAAACTCAAGTTTGATCTCAAAGCAAGATTCGTTAAACTAGGAACTGTGATTAAGGTACATTTGTACTATGAAAGCAAGTAAGGTAGTCTATGAGTCTTAATGTGGTTAATCTCGTCGGTCGCGCTGGCGCAGATCCAGAAGTGAAATATTTTGAGTCGGGGAGTGTGTTGTGTAGACTCTCACTGGCAGTGAATCGCCGAACCAGCAAAACTGACAAGCCTGACTGGTTCAACCTGGAAATTTGGGGCAAGACAGCACAAGTGGCTGAGAACTATGTGCGTAAGGGGAGCTTAATTGGGATTCAAGGTGCTTTGAAGATTGAGACTTGGAGCGATCGCAATACGGGTGCTAACCGTTCCAAGCCAGTGATTAAGGTGGATAGACTGGATTTGTTAGGCTCGAAGCGGGACAATGACCCCAGTGCGGTTAGGGGCTACGAAGATAACGAATTTTAAACTGTATTCTCAAAGAGGGATGAGTTTTTAGGCATGGTTCAATATGTAGAGTGGCAAGGTAACACATAGGGGTGTTAGTCTGGGGAACTTTTAGAACTTTGTCCCGGAGTCCGGTGTCTCCCCCTGCTCCCTGCTCCCTGCTCCCTGCTCCCTACTTTTGCCTTTTGCATGCAAGCCTTTTGCCTTTGAGCGCTCTGCGGAGCAGCGACGCGCTGCGTAGCAGGGACGAAGTCTAGTCTAGCGAGTCCCTGCTCCCCCTCTAAGCGTGTTACTCTGTTTTGAACCATGTCAGTTTTTAGGGTGGAGAGGATGTCACTCGATGAGATATGCTCTGGTTCATGAGTGGTTAACGCCCAAAGCCACGGGCGGTTCAGAATTAGTGGTTCGAGAAATATTACAGCATATTAATGCTGACCTTTATGCTCTGATTGACTTTGAATCCGTCAATCCCCAGAGTTATCTTTTTGGACGCTCTATTGGCACAACCTTTCTACAACACTTTCCCTTAGCTCGCAACGGCATTCAGAAATACCTGCCGTTGCTGCCCTTAGCCATTGAACAGCTAGACTTACGAGAGTATGACACGATCCTCTCCTCCTCCCACGCCGTCGCCAAGGGAGTCCTCACCAGTCCCCAACAACTTCACATCTGCTATTGCCATACCCCCATGCGCTACGCCTGGGACTTGACCTTTGATTATCTCAATAGTAGTCGCCTGGGGCGCGGTCCTGCGGGCATCCTAACGCGGTATTTCCTGCACCAGCTACGCCAGTGGGATGTCCTCTCAGCCAATCGAGTTGATTACTTTATCGCCAATTCCCAACATACTGCTCGCCGCATCTGGCGCTGCTATCGCCGTCGGGCAAAAGTAATTTATCCTCCGGTGAATATTGAGCGGTTTCCCTTCCAGCCGCAAAAAGAAGATTTTTATCTCACTGTGTCCCGGTTGGTGAGTTATAAACAAGTATCCTTAATCGTTCAAGCTTTTAATCAGCTAGGAAAACCACTGGTAATAATTGGGGATGGACCAGAGTTGAAGCGGATTCGCCAACTGGCACAGTCTAACATACAAGTGCTAGGAGCACAGTCCCCTCGCCTCGTTGAGCAGTATATGGCTGGGGCAAAAGCATTTGTCTATGCTGCTTGTGAAGATTTCGGTATTGCTCTAGTGGAAGCACAAGCTTGTGGAACACCAGTGATTGCCTACGGGGGAGGTGGTGCTCTAGAAACAGTTCGGGATATTCGCCAATTCCCAGAAACGGGGACAGGTTTATTCTTTTTCCCCCAAAAACCAGAGGCTTTAGTCCAAGCGGTCGAAACTTTTTCCGAATTTGAGGATCAGTTTAATCCAGAGAGCTGCCGCTTGCAAGCTGCCAAGTTTACCCCCAAAATCTTTGAAAAGTGCTATTTAGAGTTTCTAGAAGGCTGTTGCCAGGAGTGGAAATCGGAAAGTTTCCAGACAAAATTTCGATCTTTGTCACCAGATTCGCCATAACAAGGCTCTTCTGGCTTTATGATTGGGACAGTGTGGTGTGATGTAAAGGAGTAAGATGACTGCCAATAGCGAATTTATCTCCGTCAAGTTCTTGCAAGGGTTGATTAGGCGAGGCTTCCAACCCCTAGTCACCCAAAGGAAACAACAGGGTTTATCGTTGCAAGCTCTAGATGGAAATGTTGCCAAGCGTATATTTGATGTTGTGTTTTCTTTATTCGTTCTGATTGTGTTTTCACCCCTCTATCTGCTGTTGGCTGCTTTAATTGCCATCAGTTCACCAGGACCAATTTTTTACGTTCAGCAGCGGGTGGGGAAAAATTACAAGGGATTTGGCTGTATCAAATTCAGAACGATGGTGAACAATGCCGACGAAATGTTACAGTCGATGATGGCTAACTCTCCCCAGATGCGCGAGGAGTTTGAGGATAATTTCAAGCTGAAACACGACCCTCGAGTGACTTGGATTGGGAAATTTTTGCGTCTGACTAATCTCGACGAATTTCCTCAGTTCTGGAATGTTTTAAAGGGAGATATGAGCGTTGTCGGTCCTCGACCGTTAGTTCCAGAGGAATTGTATAAATACGGGCATCGTATTGATAAAGTGCTCACGATTCGACCAGGAATTACTGGCTTGTGGCAAGTCTCTGGACGCAATGATATCCCTTACCCCCAGCGAGTTAAAATGGATGTTTACTATGTCAACGACCGGAATTGGTTCATGGATCTGTGGGTGATTGTTAAGACGATTGGCATGACTATTTTTCCTCGCAAAAATGGTGCTTATTAGTCCCTAGTCATTAGTCATTAGTTCTTAGTCCACCAAAAACAGATTCTATTAGTACCTATCAAGCACAGGAAAATTGAGTATGACCCAACCCAAGCGAGCGCTGATAACTGGCATTACTGGTCAAGATGGTTCCTATTTGAGCGAGTTGTTGCTGGAGGGAGGCTACGAAGTTCACGGCATTGTCCGCCGGACTTCTACATTTAATACTGACCGGATCGATCACGTGTATGTAGATCCTCACAGTCCGGAAGCACGCTTATTTCTCCACTATGGCGACTTAACCGATGGCACCACCCTGCGCCGAATTTTGGAGCAAGTTCAGCCAGTAGAAATTTACAATTTGGGCGCTCAATCCCATGTTCGGGTAAGTTTTGACGTACCAGAATACACAGTGGATACGGTGGGAATGGGTACGCTGCGGTTGCTAGAAGCAATTCGAGATTACCAACAGCGCACTGGCATTGAAGTGCGATTCTATCAAGCTGGTTCCTCTGAGATGTTTGGCAAGGTACAGGAAATACCCCAGAAAGAGACAACATCGTTTTATCCCCGCAGTCCCTATGCCTGTGCCAAGGTTTATGCTCACTGGCAAACCCTGAACTATCGGGAATCCTACGGGATGTTTGCTTGCAATGGCATTCTGTTTAACCACGAATCCCCTCGTCGGGGTGAGACATTTGTTACCCGCAAAATTACAAGAGCGATCGCCCGCATTGTGGCTGGCAAACAGAAAAAACTCTATTTGGGGAATCTCGATGCCAAACGGGACTGGGGCTATGCCAAGGACTATGTTAAGGCGATGTGGCTGATGCTACAGCAAGATGAGCCGGACGATTATGTAGTCGCCACAGGTGAAACTCACTCAGTTCGAGAATTTCTGGAGCTTGCCTTTAATTATGTCAACCTGGATTGGCAACACTATGTGGAATTTGACAAGCGCTATCTGCGCCCTGCTGAGGTGGATTTACTGATTGGCGATCCGACCAAAACTAAGAAAAAGCTGGGTTGGAAGCCTTCAGTGACTTTTGAGCAGTTGGTGGCACTAATGGTGGAAGCGGACTTGGCTGTTCTGGGTATCCCCTTACCTCAAGGTACTACTAGTGGGCGACTGTTTAAGGATAACGCCTATATTCGTCAAAATGTGGGCAATATGGTGGATTGAGTAATTAGTAATGAGTAATTAGTTATTGGTTTTTGCTGGACTAAGGACTAAGCAAAGAAAGAGAAACAATGGTAAATTTGAGCGAAAAACGAATTTTGGTGACTGGTGGGGCTGGGTTTCTGGGACGCCAAGTAGTGGCTCAGCTTTGTCAGGCTGGGGCAAAGAGTGAGAAGATTACCGTGCCACGCTCCCGTAATTGCGATCTCCGCGTCCTAGAAAATTGTCAAAAGGCAGTTGAACATCAAGATATTGTCATTCACTTAGCTGCCCACGTCGGGGGCATTGGTTTGAATCGGGAAAAGCCTGCTGAACTATTCTACGACAACCTGATGATGGGCGCTCAGCTAATTCATACTGCTTATCAAGCTCGAGTGGAGAAATTTGTCTGTGTTGGCACGATTTGCGCCTATCCTAAGTTTACGCCAGTACCTTTTAAGGAGGATGACTTGTGGAATGGCTACCCGGAAGAAACCAATGCGCCCTATGGCATTGCCAAGAAAGCTCTGTTAGTCCAACTCCAGTCTTATCGCCAACAATACGGGTTTCACGGCATATATCTGCTACCAGTGAACTTGTATGGTCCGGAAGATAACTTTGACCCCCGTAGTTCTCATGTTATCCCGGCGTTAATTCGGAAGGTGCATGAGGCACAGCAAAGGGGTGAGAAGAAGTTGCCAGTCTGGGGAGATGGTAGCCCCACCCGTGAATTTCTGTATTCCACAGATGCAGCACGGGGAATTGTGATGGCAACCCAGAAATACGATGATTCTGAACCTGTTAACCTGGGCACCAATTATGAAATTTCCATCCGAGATTTGGTGGAACTTATTTGTGAATTGATGGAATTTGAGGGGGAAATTGTCTGGGAAACGGATAAGCCGAATGGTCAACCCCGTCGCTGCTTGGATACTCAAAGGGCAAAAGAGGTGTTTGGCTTTACTACCCAGATGGAGTTGAAGCAGGGGTTGAAGAATACCATTGACTGGTATCGGCAAAATGTTGATTAGTGATTAGTTTTTCCCAATCACTGCGATGCTCGACGATGCTCGTCCTTCGGACTGCCCATCGGATCACCAATCATACAAAATCAGGGTCGTTGCCTGTTGCCTGTTCCCTGTTGTCTGTTGCCTGTTCCCTGTTCCCTGTTCCCTGTTGCCTGTTCCCTGTTCCCTGTTCCCTGTTGCCTGTTGCCTGTTGCCTGTTCCCTGTTCCCTGATCGAAGTTCCCTACTGCCCTCAAAAAAGGGGTAGTTAACCCGGATTTGGTATCACTTTCATGCTGCCAATATCTGCTCAACTGTTTCGTCTAGATGAGAAATATCTGTCAAAACCTGTTAAGATAATCATATGATTAGCAGGTATTTGGGGAATGGAACGCAGATATATAGGGGGAGTTGGCCGAAAAAGTCAATCCCACAGTAGCAACCCTGAGAATTTGGGATAAAACAGGGAAACTCCCTGCCAAACGACTCACAGCGTGGACATCGTTATTATACCGATGAGGATTTAACCGAAGCTCTGAACCTAGGGATATATGCTAAAATATTCACAAGCTTATAAGGTTAATGGATGAAACGCAAGAAATCTCTCAGAGCGAAGCTAACAAGGGTCAGTCGGTCGAAACAACAGACGGACAAACGTGTTTATCACATGCTCTGAGGGATAGAAGCGCAAATCTCGTACAATCCTTTTCTAGAAGACTGGGGGGATTATTACCAATGTTTATTAAGAACAGGATTAAACTATAGGCAAAAAGGGTTAACTGAAGGGGAAATAGAAAAACAATTACAAAAAAGGTT
>JBFRWF010000032.1:0-13905 GCA_051439465.1 Xenococcaceae cyanobacterium
GGGAACTTCGGATCAGGGAATAGGGAATAGGTAATGGGGAATAGGTAATGGGGAATATAAGAGTAGTCCTAAATGAGTCGTGGCAAATCAAAACATATATAAACTGTCCCGGCTTAAGTGGATAGCCGTATTTATCTCCAAACATCTCGATTCATTAACAATCCAAAAAATAGCATCGAGAGCTTTTGCAGCTTCAGAAAAAAATATATTTTCTCAAGCGGATACTGAACGGCAAGACTAGATATTTCTTGCAACTGATTAATGAGGGTTTGCCCTATCAGAAGCCTCATAGAACTATTGGCAATCAAAAGATAGGAGTAGATATTAATCTGTCTATAGTAGAATGCCATGAAGTTAAGGGCGATCGCTACTTAGCTCTCCTTATCAAAGAAAAAATAGAGTTCGAAAAAACTTATATGTTGTCTGCCTGACTCCATCCCCAACTGTCACATCCACCGAAGTGATAATGATAATCATTATTTTATAGGGTGGGGTCGTCGCTCTGCAACGCCCCCACCCTATAAAGTTTGATTTGGATCAAATGATTAAGAACCGCGATCGCTGTGATGTATTCCTCTAAAAAATAGATCTAATATCTCTAGCACCATGAACAACAGCTAGAACCTCAACTGTATCATCGAGGATCCGATAGAAGATGATGTATTTCTTCACAGAAAAACTTCGCACTCCCTCCCGAATTTCAGGACGAGAAACACCAATAGATGGATTCTTGGCAATCAGAGTACATCTTTCCCGTAGTAAAGCTACAAACTCTTTAGCTTTGGCTAGGTTATCCTCCCCAATGTAGTCGTGAATTTCCTCCAAGTCAGCTAATGCTTGGGGACGAAAGCGCAGCTTCATGATTTATTCTGTGTTGATTGAACGTTCCTCAAGCCTTCTAAAAACTTCTTCTGCCTCAATCGAGGGAGCCTCATCTGCCATTGATCTTTCAATTTTTTCCCGCAGGAATGCTATTTTCTGCGCCTTCAATGCATCTTGTTCTTCGAGAAGCCGTAATGCATCTCGGATCACCTCACTATTAGAGGCATATGCTCCCGAAGCGACTTTGCTCCGTACCATCCTAGCCATGTTTTGGGGAAGCGTAATACTAAGCTTTTCGACTGCTTTCATAGCGAACCTCCCTCTACCGTTTCCGATAAGATAGCATAAAATACTATTTAATCTTACTATTATTTTTCATACCCGGGGTGTGAGTCAGATCAAGCGGAGTTTTTTCTCAGTTGCTTGCTACACGTTATGGTAATTGACCGGGAGAGATTGCTATCACGTTATAGTAAACAAAGAAGGGCGACCGTTCTTAACACGTTTTTCAGCTATGTGACCCCAGATCGCACCGATGTGCCCCCTGGGTCTAATTTGTTTTAATGCCCTGGGGAGGGAATAAGGAGAACTGACCAATTTTTATCGAAAAGTTGCTGAGTTTAAATTTAGCTGCCATCCCTGTTCTGTCTGCGCTTCAGTCCTTTTTATGCCGGAGAGGAGATTGTGAGCAGTGACAGCATGATAGAAGACTTGGATTACACGCTACATCCGCATTTCTCACCAATTCCGGCAAAGTCACGGTCGAGCAGTCCCGCTATATCAAGGATTCACAAATGCGGAACAGTCAGCTCCGAACATCTAAAGTGACAAAGTTCCGAAACACTTTCTCACTCCTTGCGAGGATGGCCTTGGATATCGTCGCAGGGTTGATACCAACTGGAGCCACCAAATCCCCCAGTTTTTCATGACAAAACTGACTGAATCTCTTCTCAGGTATTTTAAAGACTATTTAGTTATCTTTGAGACAATAAGACTTATCCAGTATCAGGAATGCTTTGAATTCTAGAATAAGCGATTGCTAAGAAGGTGTTTGAAAAGTTCTATTGGAAGGCGATCGCTGACTGATTATTAGTCAATCTTCTGAGCATCAGGTTAATCATTGCCACATAAATCATTGTTTCACTCGTGGTTGGCAGATACTCGTAATCTTTACTCAAACGTCGGTAACGTCCAAACCATGCAAAGGTTCTTTCCACTACCCAGCGTCTTGGCAAAACCTCAAAACCTTTCTGCTCCTCTTTGCGTTTGACTACTGATAATACCCAACCGCAAGTCTGTTTTACCCAGCTAGCCAAGCTATCTCCTTGATAAGTCCCATCCACCCAAATCAGCTGTAAACGAGGAAACAAATTCTCTACCCAAGAACACAGCAATTGAAACCCTGCTTTATCGGAGCGGTGGGCATCATGGAAAAACACTGTCAGTAACTTTCCGAGAGTATCTACCAGAATATGGCGCTTTCGCCCAGAAACATTTTTGCCCCCATCGTAACCTGATTCTATTGCTGGTCCTGCTATTTTTACGGACTGAGTATCAGCGATCGCTGCTGACGGTTCAACATTACGTCAGCCAGGGGGAAAAACAGATGATGTAAGGCTTTCAGGGATTGCGACCGCACTCTTTGTGAGTAATGCGGGTTACCCTGACATAGTAGGGGAAGGATAGTAGTATGGGGAATATAAATTTTTGTTGACTAATTTATACGCAAGCGGTAAATGCCAATTACAATTAAGAGTTGGTATCAAGTAGCATGTGAAAATATGACTATAGCGGTTCCTACTCAAATGAGGTACACTAGCAGCCAGAATTCCCAAGCTTTTCAGCTTCAAGTATGTACCTCACCAGATAGAGAAACCCTATAACAAGCCAAAAACAAGCAGATACCAGTTAGTTGCATCGATAACTCCAGATAAACTTCTGAGAGGATGTTTTAAAAGTCGGCTTTGCTGAATTTGGCTAGGATTATGGTGTACGAAACAACCGAGTGCCTCGATCAGCGCCTAAGAAAATGGGTCAGCACGGTTTTAGGGGAAGTGCAAGTTTCGCTGGCAGCACCTCAAGATGCTTCCGAAGGCAAAGGGGTTAGTTTGTATCTCATGGACTTGCTCTGTCAGCCTCCGGAACACGATAGTCGCCAAGTAAAATTCAAAATTCTACTCTACTATCTCGTAACCACTTGGGCAGAGGAACCAGAAGAAGCACACAGGCTTTTGAGCGAACTGGTGTTTGCAACTCTAGAAGTTCTCGAATTTGAAGTCCAACTGGAACCAGTACCCATCTCTGTCTGGACTGCTTTTCAGATTAAACCGCGTCCATCATTTCGGCTGTGCATAGCCCTAGAACGTATTCTTCACCAACAAGCTGCACCCCCAGTAATCGTTTCCCCTATTATCCAAAGTTCTCCCAATACTAGTTTATTGGGTTTTGTGTTGGCTGCTAACGAGCTTCCCCTAGTGGGAGCAAAAGTAGAATTGCCCGCCCTGAAGCTAGCAACTCGTACCAATAATGAAGGCCAATTCCGTTTCGCCAACTTACCTGCTACATCCGCACCCAAGATCCTAAAGATCAAAGCCAAAGGTCGAGAATTTGAGGTGACTTGGGAAGAGGGAGTAAGCCCATTATTCGTTCGCTTACAAGTATTGGAGGCATAAGATGCCAACTTATTTAACACCAGGTGTTTATATAGAAGAAATCTCCGCAGGTGCTAGACCAATTGAGGCAGTTGGCACCAGTACTGCGGGTTTTGTCGGTGTAGCGACAAATATTAATGCCCACCAGCACAAAGCCATAGCCATCGGTAGCTGGAGTCAGTTTTGTAGTGAGTTTGCTGTTTCTGATAACAGCACCTCTAACAGCACCTTTCTCTCCCAAGCTGTCTACGGATTTTTTCTCAATGGTGGCAGTCGTTGCTATGTAGTCAATGTAGGTCAAGACAATCAACTCACAGGCAATGGTAGCGGACGCGAAGGACTAGCTCTGCTAGAAGAAATTGACGAGATTGCAATCGTCGCTGCCCCTGGTTTCAGCGATCCCGCATCCCATGAAGCACTACTTGCCCACTGCGAAGAACTCAAAAACCGGGTTGCCATTCTCGATCCACCCCAAGTAGTGGCAAACATTGACCTGCTCAAACAGGTCGGAACTGCTGCTGCAACAACGCCAACGCTACCCCAAGAAGGAGAAGAAACAAGAGAAAGGATAGGGACTGAAACTGCAACTGGTTTACGTCCTCGCCAGTCCGAAGGTGGTTATGGTGCTTTTTACTTTCCTTGGATTACCGTAGTCGATGTTCTATCACCCAAGGGTGATCGCATCAACGTGCCTCCTTCCGGTCACCTTGCAGGTATTTATGCTCGTACTGATGCCACACGAGGCGTACATAAAGCACCTGCTAACGAGCCAATTCGCGGTGCTTTGGATGTTACCTATCGAGTTACCCATGCCGAACAGGAAACACTCAACCAAAATGGAGTCAATTGTATCCGTTACTTTGGCATGGAGGGAATTCGCGTTTGGGGTGCACGTACTGTTGCCGCTAGTAGCAGCGAATGGCGCTACCTGAATGTGCGTCGCTTGTTCAACACTATCGAAGCTTCCATTGCCCGTGGTACTCGCTGGGTTGTGTTTGAACCTAATGACGTACCCCTATGGAAAGCAATCCGCCGAGATGTCAGTGCCTTTTTAACCCTGATCTGGCGACAGGGTGCTTTGATGGGACAAACTCCCGAAGAAGCTTTCTTCGTCCAGTGCAATGCCCAAACCAATCCGCCCGAAGTTGTAGATGCTGGGCAGGTGGTGATTGTCATCGGTATTGCTCCCGTTAAACCAGCCGAATTTGTCATCTTCCGCATTAGCCAAGGTGCTGGTGCGACTACCCAAGTCGAAACCCCCAGTGCAATGAGGTAGCGAAATGCCGAATGGAACACCCACAGGTACTAGAGTAGACCCCTACCGTGCCTATAATTTTAAACTTTACATTGATAATGCTGAAGCTCACTTTAGCCAGTGCAGTGGTTTAGGTATTAGAATTCCGGTTCTTTCCTATCCAGAAGGAGGCAATACAGGTGTCATATATCGCTTGCCTGGTCAAGCGGAATACAGCGATGTTACCCTACGCTATGGCTTAACAGACTCTATTGATATTTGGAAGTGGCTGACAGACATTATGGGGGGCAAGGTGGTACGGAAAAACGTTTCCATCGCCGTGATGAAAACTCAAGGTCCCCGTGCCGAAGAAGCGATGCGCTGGAATTTGCTCAATGCTTGGCCTACGGAATGGCGAGGAGCGCCGCTAGATGCTTTGTGCCAAGAGGTAGCCATTGAAACCCTCACCTTAGTATTTGAGAAGCTAGAAAGGGACTAAATCGGTGAACAAGCACAAGATGTGTCAAGCTTTATTGCGAGCATTGGCGCTTCAACTATATCGATGGGCAGAAGCAATTTGGGTCAGCTTGGCAAAGGAAGAAAAAGCACTAACCCAAGATACTGATGCAACACAGCTATGGCAAGAACAGGTTACTACTCAACCCCCTGCTGATTGGCTGGAGCGCGTGCGCCAAGGAGCGCCGGAATTACTCAAATCACCGGACCAATCGGCTGTGCCACTCCAGAAAGTTGCTGGTAATCCGACTGAGACTACTCCTATTCCGCCAGAAGATTACCGAATCGAGGGGGCAAGAAGCAGGGAGCAGGGAGCAGGGAGAGAAGAAATTACATCGGTAATTTTAGAGCGAGAAGAGAGTAAGTTGCATCCTAATACAGAATTTATCCATGATGTAGCACGGGAGCAGGAAGCAGGTAAGCCACTGTTGCGCCGTGTTCCTCTCCCTTCTAACAAGTGGCATAATCCTAAAGGATACAAGGGAGATAGATTTGAATCTTTAAATGAGACTCAGTATGAGGCATTCCCGCAATCGGGCGCTGCTTATTCTCCCCGTCAGCCCATACCATTGCAAACACCTGGCAACTTCAGAGTCTCCGTTGACAAGCCATCTGAG
The DNA here is from genome assembly GCA_051439465.1 of Xenococcaceae cyanobacterium. Taxonomy (GTDB): domain Bacteria; phylum Cyanobacteriota; class Cyanobacteriia; order Cyanobacteriales; family JBFRWF01; genus JBFRWF01. Next base: position 5,841 of record JBFRWF010000032.1, read on the forward strand.
GACAGGGTTATATTTCCGGCACCATCTTCTTGCCAGGATTTACCTCCAGAAAATTCGCGACCAACAGCAAGGTCGGCTGAAGCCAAGCGCAATAATCCGGCAACCCTCCGGATTGAGCCTCTCAAGGTAAATTCCCCTTCTGAGGAGCAACAGCAAGCTTCCCCAAAAAGTTTCTTAAGGGTTGAGCAAACATTTAGTAACACACTAGCAGCGGAATTTTATCCTTTTGCAAATGAGGCTCCATCTGCTTTGGAGGGACAATTTCCCCGTAGTGAAACCGAACTGATCGAGCAAGGACAACCCAATGCCGAAGCTGAATCTGTGTTAAGGATACAAAGTTCTATGCCTAGAACCAGTAGTAAGCCCAGAGAAAACCATCTTTTGTCCCCTCTACTAGAAAATTCCGAACTGGCTAGTAGCTGCCCAAAGCCCTCTCCTAAAACTGAACCAACATTTAAATATCACACTCTCAATAAGCAAAACCACTCAAACCTAGATTTTGCTCCAAGAACAAACCACCCTCTCTTGGCTCAGTCAATTGGCACTTACCAACAACTATACCGGGAAACAGAAACAAAACCCCTGAGATTCTTCACTTTTTCTCCCGCTGCTCCCTGCTCCCCGCCCCCTGCTTCCCAGTTTCTCACACCCCCCTCCCCAGACTGCTGGCCTGAACTACCGGAAGTGGTAGAATTTTCTGAAAAACAAGATTGGAATCATGCACTGCGCCAACAAGAACACCAACAACGTCTAGAACGAGAACAGCGAGGTGAGCTATGGCTGTAGAGCGAGTTGCTTTTTTAGTAGAGCAAACTGGGGTACGCATTAGTTGTTTGCTTAACCCCCAAAACTTGGTTATGCGTCGTCGGGCTGGCATTAAAGTGCGCCAGTCCCTGGGAGGTGGACTGACAGGTATAGGTTTAGCAGACGATGCTTTACTCTATACTGGCGGCGGTATGACCGAGTTGCAGTTGGATTTATTGTTTGATGTTGCCGTAGCTGGTTCTTCTATCAATACTGAGGATGTGCGTGATTTGACCGCTCCTCTGTGGCAGCTGGCAGAAAATGCGGTAAGCAAAGATGGTTACAGACAAGCTCCCAAAGTACGCTTTGTCTGGGGCAAAAGCTGGAATATTCCTGGCGTAGTCGCAGCAGTCGCTGAACGTCTTGAGCAATTTAGCCCCACAGGAGTACCGCGCCGTTCTTGGCTGCGATTGCGCTTTTTGCGAGTCTTTGATCCTCCACGGCGGGGGCAGCCACAGCATCAGGATTTGCCCCCCAATGAAGCTTTAAACTCAGTTTCCAAAAACATTTCCCAGGAGCAGATCCAAACCTACAAAGTGCGTAGCGCTACCACTCGCCCCGACCAAATTGCCGCTATGTTTTATCAAATGCCCGGACTGTGGCGCAGGATTATGAGCTACAGCCAAATTGACGATCCCCTGCACATAGAACTAGGTGTGGTGCTGCGAGTTCCTTTCTTACACTTAAAATTTGACGCGGAACTGCGAGTACTTCCCCTAAATTATTGGGAGGGTATTTTATGAACTCCCTATCAGTTCTACCCCAACTCCTGGTTGAGATTGAAGGCATACCGTTAGCAGTTACAGATCCATACCAACTAGCACAAGTGCGCGTTCAGCAAAGACTTTCCCTGCCCACTCTTTGCGAACTCACTTTTGTGGTTCTTACTGATTTTCTACCCCAATCAGCCCATTTTGCTCCAGGTTCCAGTCTCCATGTCAGGGTCAATAGTGAAGTTGCACCACTCTTTATGGGAGAGATTACCGCCTTAGAATACATTTGCGAACCCAATGGTGGCAAACAATTACGTTTGCGCGGTTACGATTTGCTGTATCGTCTACGCCAATCGCAACCATTGCGCTCTCACGTTCAAGTCAATGCCGTTAATTTGGCGCGAGAACTCGTTGCTAACTTGGGTATTAATGTGATAGCGAACGCCACGCAACCTGTGTGGTCGCTCCTGCTTCAGTGGGGACAATCGGATCTAGAGTTACTTGAAGAGATAACCGAGCGTTGCGGACTTTACTTTACTTTACGCCAGGATACTCTACATCTTTTCACTTTAGCAGGAATTGGTACTCCTTTACCTTTGGTATTAGGAGAATCCCTCCTCGAAGCTCGTGTGGAAGTCAATAGCGATCGCAACTGTAACTCAGTTACAACGTCTGCTTGGAATCCCTTGCGAGTCGAGCAACATCAAGGAACTGTCAGTAGCGAGCGCCAGAGGCAGGTAGGTAATGTAACTCAAAAGCCCGAAAATCGCAGCAATTTTACCCTAACCAACCAAGCAGTGGAAAACGATAGCCAAGCAGAAGCCATTGCCCAAGCTACTTTCGACCGTTATGGGGCTAGAGAGACCACTTTCTGGGGTGTAGCTGCAGGCAATCCCAGCCTGCAACCGGGAACGCCAATTGAAGCACAAGGAATGGCTGCTCAACTTCCCAAAAAATACGTCCTGACTGCCGTTAACCATATCATTGACAACCGTCGGGGATTTATTTCCGAATTAATTACTGCTCCCCCTCCTCCCCGCCACCGCTCCCAGGAAACAACAGTCGCTCCAGGTATAGTGACTCAAATTGACGATCCTGAAAGACAAGGACGCATACGGGTATCTTTGCCTACCTATGGCAATCTAGAAACCGATTGGATGGCAATGCTAGCTTTGGGAGCTGGAGCAGGTAAAGGATTAGCAATTTTGCCAGAAGTAGGTGATTCGGTACTCATACTACTGATTCAAGGCAATCCTGCTCGGGGAATTGTTTTGGGAGGACTTTATGGCAACCAAATCTTTCCCGATTGGGGTATTGATAACGGCAAAGTCCAACGCTACACCTTACTTACCAGAGGCGGACAGCAACTGCAATTAGACGACACTGGTCAAAGTCTGCTGTTAAAAAATCACAACGGTAGTCGTCTAGAATTGGGTGCTACCAAACTACGCCTTCACGCCCAAGGCGATTTGGAAATTTCCGCACCGGGGCGTGCGATAGTAATTCGCGGTGAATCAATTGCCTTTGAGAGAGCTTAAATTATGTATCTACTTACAGAAAATGCCAAAATTGTCTGTCAACACGAACTAGGTCGGGTCAACCTGAACAACAGCCAAAACCTGGTCACTGTAGAAGGTAAATTCTTATTAGTCGAAAAAGACCCCGAAGGCAGGGCGATCGCCGGATGTCCAAATTATGGAGCAACTATTAAGCCTTGTACCCGTACCCTAGTCGTGCAAAAAGGCTACTCCGACCTGGTGCGTATCCAAGGGAAGCGAGTTTGTCTGGATACAGTTAGCGGACTCACAGATGGCACACCACCAGGAACGGTGTGCTACGAAGTGCGCCAAGCAGGTCAAAATTTAGTACGGGAAGTGTCGTGAATCAAGCTCGCTATCGTGCCTGGTGCTTTCTTCACCCCGACTGGCAAGTAGAGGCAGAATTGAGCGGATTTTGTTTGTCACCCCAAGGTAGTATCAGCATGGTGGCAGAAGAAACTTCAGTGCGCCAAGCAATCCTTTTATTACTATCTACAAGACCTGGAGAGCGAGTAATGCATCCAGACTACGGTTGTCGGCTACATCAATTAGTTTTTTCCCCCAACGATGAAACCACTGCGGGTTTAGCTATTTATTACGTACAGCAAGCACTAGAGTTATGGGAGCCACGCATTCAAATTATCCGGCTTGATGCCAATCGTCACGCCACCGACCTCAATAAACTCGAAATCATCCTCGAATACCAAGTACGAGGAAGCCAGCACCAAGAAACTTTAGGGTTCGCAATTAACCTAGCTGGAGATTGAAAGTTTGTTTTTGGTTGTTTGTTTGGTAATTGGGTGTATTATTCCCCCTCCCCCACTCCCCACATAACCATGTCACTCCCATCGCCAAATCTAGATGACCGTAATTTTTACCAATTGCTCGAAGAAGCTCGGCAAATGGTAAAACAATCCTGCCCGGAGTGGACTGACCTTTCTCCTGGCGATCCTGGTTGGGCGCTGCTGGAGCTATTTGCCTACCTTACGGATATTTTGCTCTATCGCCTCAATCGACTGCCCGAAAAAGCTTATATCGAATTCTTACGTTTGCTGGGGGTCAAGCTCTATCCTCCCAGTGCTGCTGGGGTCGAACTCTGCTTTAGCTTGAGTCGCCCCCAAGAACAGCCAGTTACAATTCCCTCCGGGATTCGCATCACCACTAATCGAACCGGAGGAGAAGGAGAACAGCCAATTTTTATGACCGCTCGTACCGCAACCATCGAACCTGGTTGCACAGAAGTGCGCGTTCCGGCTTATCACTGCGATTTAGTAGCCGCAGAATTGGTAGGAAGAGGAACCGGATTAGCCGGATTATCGGTTACGGTACGTCGTCCCCCCATTGTGGCGCTCACTAGCGATGATTTGGAATTGTTGGTGGGGGTAGAAGCCATGCCAGAGGAACTGGGCGATCGCGTTCGTGCGATACAGCACAATGGCAAAACCTACCGGATTTGGCGCGAAGTAGAAAACTTTGCCAACCTAGGGCCAAACCAGTGCGTTTACCTCGTGGATCGCCTCGCGGGTACAATTACCTTTGCCCCCAGCATTTATCTTAGTAGCGGGGAAGGTCAACTCCAAGCTACAGCACAAACCTCAGCCGCCATTCCCGGTAACCACAGAGAAATTCGCCTCTGGTACTATCGAGGTGGTGGTACTGCGGGTAATGTGGCTGCTCACACTTTAAAGGTGTTGAAAGATTCCCTCCCTGGTGTCCAAGTCACCAATCCCCAGCCAGCAACTGGGGGACGCGATGCCGAAACCTTAGCCAATGCCTTGTTACGGGGACCCCAGGAATTGCGCTCCCTCGAACGCGCCGTCACTGCTAGCGATTTCGAGCTACTGGCACTCAAGAGTTCTGGAGCCGTGAGTCGGGCGAAAGCCTTTACCAAGGCACAGTTTTGGCGATACGCTACACCGGGTACAGTGGAGGTTTTGCTTGTACCGGAGTTACCACCAGGAACCAGTACCAACCAACCAATTAGGGCTGAGCAGTTGCAAAGACAAGAAACCCAGAAGGTATGTCAGCAAATCCAGCAAGCCTTGGATGAGCGTCGTCCCTTGGGGACTACCTGTTCAGTGAATTGGGTGCGCTACAAAACAGTGACAGTCAAAGCTGAGGTGGTGGTGCATCGCGGAGAAGACCCCGCCGCCGTTAGAGACAGAGTGCTACAACGTCTGGCGCAAACCATTAATCCTTGGAAATGGCAATTTGGTCAGCCCCTGCGCGTTGATCGAGTGTACGAAATTATTCTGGCGGAGCCGGGAGTCAGCTATGTGGAGCAAGTGCGCTTTCGCGTAGACGAGGTGCCGCACCAGCAAGTCCAGGTGGTAGCAGCAGACCCCGTTCAACACCATACCTGGTATGCAACTGCCACTCAAACCCTTTTTCGTTCCCTCAATGATGGAGACAGTTGGGAACTGCTGCAACAATTCCCCCAGGAAGAAATTAAAGTGGTTAAAACCCATGCCCAGATTCCGGGATTGCTGGCAATCGCAACCCGTCTCCAAACAGAAGAGAGTGGTTCTCGCATTTATTTTTCCTTTGATTGCGGCGAAACATGGCGCTTGGCAACCCAAACCAGTTTTATCATTAACGATTTAGCTTGGATTCTCCGAGCTAGTGGCTTTCCAGTACTCCTAATGGCAACTATGGTGGGACTTTATGCCCTAGCCACCCAACCAGAAGCCAATCCTGTTCAACTTCTGGTCGATCCTGCGAATCAAGACCTGGGTTTTTATGCTGTGGCAGCAGCAACCGATGTGCGCGGAACCCTAAATATTGCCGTTGCCGCCAGGGGTACAGCAGGTGTATTTTTATCCCTTGAGGAAGGGAAATCCGGTACCTTTAGATCCATTGGTTTGCAAGGAGAAGATGTGCGGGTTTTAGAGGTGCAAAGGGACGGTCCTCGCTCGTTTCTCTGGGCAGGAGTCTACGTGGCGGGCAATGAGATGGACAAAGGTTGTTTTCGCTGGGAACTAACTGGTTCTGCTGAAGGTTGGCGACAGTTTCAGCAAGGTTGGTCTGGAGGTAGTTGCCGCTCCCTTGCCTTTCGAGACTCCTTGGTATTCGCTAGCACCTATGCTTCCGGCATCCTGAAATTAGACTCCAGCAGGGGCGATAGCCCTTGGCAGACACCTGATGTGAGCTGCGGCTTGCCCACCCGCGACCGCGAATACCTGTTTGATCCCATAAATGCGATCGCCTTGGGAGTCAACCTCGAAGGTGAAACCATCCTGTTAGCAGGAAGTCCAGAAGGAGTTTATCGTTCTGAAGACGAGGGTAACACCTATGATTCTGCCTCGCGCCAGGAATTTACCGAAAAAGTAATGCTCCCAGCAAACTGGTTATTCTGCTCCGGTGCTCACGAAATCGAGGTTGTCAGCCGATGAAAAGACAAGAAATCGAACGCTTGCTACCAGAAGTTTTCCAACGCACTATCCTTCCGGGAACACCCCTCTGGGCGATTCTCGAAGCTATGGAAGCCATGCATACTCCCGTGGAAGCTAGCCTCGAACAACTCGATACCTACTTCAATCCCCACCGCACCCCAGAAGATTTTCTGCCTTTCCTGGCTCGCTGGCTCAATTTAGAATGGCTTTTTGAGCGATCTGGGGTTACTAATAGTCCATTTCTGTCTACAGGTACAGAACCCCTGCGCGAGTTAATTGCTCTTGCTGCCGAGCTTTCTCAATGGCGCGGTACTGCTAAAGGACTAATTTTATTTCTGGAAACCGCAACTGCAACCTCCGGTTTTGAGATTAAGGAACAAGTGATAAACCCGGAAGGACAAATTATACCTTTCCACCTGCAAATTCTTGCCCCCGCAGCCACGCAACCACATCAGGCTTTATTAGAGCGCATCATTGAGTCAGAAAAACCTGCCTACGTCACCTACGAATTGCAATTTCGTAAGAGTTAAGTATTATTACGTAATTAGCAGTTCTCTCTAGGGAAGAAAGTAGACTAGAAATAGGGCTGCTGAGAAAAAAGATAAGCCTGCCTTCAAGATGCTAAATGCCCATAACGAGGGAGCAATTCCATTTTGGAAAATCTACTTTCTAAGATAACGGAAATACTAGGCTTTTGGGCATATTTGAAATGGCTATTGTGCCAAAATGGGATGCTCACCATAACGAAAATGCACCTGAGGCCGAACCTGCCCTAGAGGTCTGCTATGAATCGCATCTTTACGATTACCAATACTCACGATACTGCCCATCTCGATGGTGATGGTAAAGGGAAGGTAACATTTACAGTTGCCCTCACCTCAACCTATACTGGGAATCTACTAGGAATGTTGGTAATTAAGCCCCTTGGTAACACACAAGAGGAATGGCTGCATCTGCATGGAGAATCAGAGCGAAATTTTACTTCTGGTGTCAACCAGCAAGTAACGGTGGATGTTGCCGTTCCAGGCGGCACTCCTGGAGGTAAATACAGCTTTCGCCTCGATGCCATCTCCCTACACAACCCCGACGAAGACTATACGGAAGGACCTCCAGTTGCCATTGAAGTATCACCTTCATCACCCCCAATCAAGCCTTTTCCCTGGTGGATTTTAGCTGTGGTTGCCGTCGTCCTAGCTGTAGGTGGTGTTATGGCTTGGCTCATCTTCAATCCGAGACAATTTGATCCCTCAAAATACGTGGGGCTAGATGAGGAAGAGGCGATTAACTCACTGAAGGAACAACATTATAACGTTAATAAGGAAACGTTACCGATAGTTTTGTGTGACCCAGCCAGCCAAGTTGCAGTGAAACCCGGCCAAGTAGCGAAGGTAGAGAAGCTAGCAGATAAAGAAGTGAAAGTTGTTGTGGCTCAAGTATCGGCGGTTAAAGTACCGAAAGTATTGGGACTAAAACTTCGAGAAGCTCAAAAGGAACTTACTGATTGCTCCTTGGAGGGCAAACAAACTGGAGAAGAAGCGAACAGGGAGTATGAAGAGGGGCAGGTGATAAAACAAGAACCAGCAGCGAATACACAAGTTGAATCGCAGACAACTATCAA
>JBFRWF010000033.1:0-14345 GCA_051439465.1 Xenococcaceae cyanobacterium
AAAGTTGTTGAAACTCCTCTAGTAATTGAAAGAAACGTTCAAACCCCTGTTTTTCATCTGGGCAATAGAGCATGATAATCTTAGCCCAAGCATTAGAAGTATGTAGGTGGTATTTCTTCTCCACGAATTGGTGGAAATCCTGATAAAATCTGACTTCCTCTTCAGTAGGTTTAATCCCTAATTCTCGCCTGGCTGTTTTGTAACCCGCCAAAAACATGAATAAATCAGAAACTGAAGGACGGCCTATATACAGGCCAGGTCTAGCTTTAATCTTGTTCAAAATCTCGAATAATCCGCCTTTTATTTGCATTATTTTCTCTGTTCTACTTCAATTAATCTAAATTCTTCACTGTGACAATGAAAATCACCAAGCCAATACTCACGTGTCATTCCTTCAGGAGAAAGATTATCAAAGACTAGGATCTGTCTGCAAACCCAGGGGAGGGCGAAGCATTTGGACAGAAACACCTAACATTGAGGCATAATTTGTCTCCCAAATGCTTCGCCCCTACATAAGATTTTGGACTTTGCAGACACGCCCTAGAGCGTAAGTAATTGTTCATAATTCTCTGTGTGTCTAAGTTACAAGTTTTTGGTCTGCAATGCCTACCCTACGGTTATTAAGGATTGCCTACAAATCCGAATAGTTTAGCAAAACCACCAACAATAGCAATAATCAAACCGATTAGAACACCTCGACTGATAAACTCTTGGTTATCCATACGCTTCTCAAGTCCTTCAAGCTTGGTTTTAACCGTCGCCATATCAATGGAGAGATTATCTACCTTTTCATCAATCTTGTCCAACTTCTGATTGATTTGGTCTAGGACTTCCTTGAGGTCAACTTCAATGGTTACACTCATGAGTGTTAGACTCCAATTAGAGAAAGTTTTCGCTGATCTCCCCTGGTTGCCGTCAGGGGACTGCTTTTATTATCCATCTTTAACTTCTCTCATAGATCGCACTACAGCCTTTTAAGTAACTCATCATACTCATCATGTGTGCCAATCCAATACCAGTAAATGTGATCGGACTTCAACAAACCTAAAACGCGATAGTTGAGACTGACACGAGCAGAGTAAATCGGTTGTTGCTGACTAACTCGTTTGAACTGAAGGCTATTGTGATAAGGATCTTGCTGCCAGAGTGCATAAGCTTTAGCTGTCTGCTCTTGAACTGATGACGGAAGTTGTCGTAGTTGTTTACGAAAAGACTTGGTTGCACTTGATTTCATTTCTGAGATGGAAAAATATCGCCAAGTGGAACTGTTTCTCCACTTAAAATCTCTTGACGTACCATTTCAGCCATTCGATCCCACTGAGCTTCAGTCGTAACTGCAAATCGGGTTTCCCACTTTTGCTCATCTTGCAATTCAGCCAAGAGACGAGCCGCAATCGCGTCTTGCTGCTCAGGTGGAAGTTGTTCAATTTTTTTGAGCACCTGTCGAAGAAGTTCAGTCATATTCCACTAGCACCGAAATTGAGATTATCACAGCTAATCTCTATCATAGCGAGGGGCGCTTTTAAATTGGGTTGATATCAGAGTAAGCTTAACTCTGAGTCAAATTCAACAGTTAAGTAGTCGGACATAAATAAACAACACAATGTTAAAAAGTATAAAGAGCTTCAATCCCTTGCTGTTCCCTGTTCCCTTGTCTCCACAGTTAACTTTACTTTTGTCCGACTACTTAGTGCGATCGCGATCTTGTAGTGCAATTAGCCATTGTGGATGTTTTTCATCCGGATTGTAGTTAATTTCATTTTATCGTCAAGTGCGGTTAACGTAGGGGCGCACCGACGTGCGCCCAATCATCTGGATGACTCCACTTTTTGTTGTTGCTGTGCTAAAGCTGTAAGTACTTGCTTTCTTTGTCTCGCATCTTCAATAGTTTCAGCTATCTGAAATGCTTGGGATAAAACCATCGCGGCTTTCTCCTTCTTCCCGCTTAAGGCATACTTCTGTGCCACTTGGCGCAAGGCAACGATTTGATAGTCAGTTTGACTAATGTCATTGGCAACTTGCAACGCAAAATCATACTCTGCCAATTCAATTGCCGACTTCATTGTTTCTAGCAGCTGAGAAAGCCACTGCTGTCGATTCTCAATTTTCTCTGCCACCTCTTCAGCAACAGTTAGGTTTTGATAAGCTGCTTCAATGTTTCCGACTTTGATGGATTTAAGGGCAACACAAACCGGTTGGTAAACAACTAAGTTTATTTAATTTACTCCGAGTGGGAGACGGGGTAACTCGACTCCAGAATCTAAGGGCATAATCTTTGATTTGCCCTTAGAGGTTCAATAGCCAGCAATTTGTGCGCTTGATGGGCGGAGAAATCATCGTTACCAGCACTGTGGATCGGGGAACAACCTTTCGGTTTAATGTGCCAGTGCGTCTCAGTTGTGCAGCAGCAGGATAAATAAGCTGTGAGTCATTTACTGGAGTTTATACTAACAGATAAGCGATCGCAAATCGTTTTTATTATTGTTTTCATTATTGTAGGGGCGAAGCATTTGAGAGATCAATTGTGAAACGTATCATCAAGTTGAATATCCAAATGCTTCGCCCTTTCCTGGGTTGTCGATGGGACATGAATCAAAATATATATAGGTTATCGGTGGGAGCAGGGCGAAGCATGAGGATATATAATTTTTGGTCGAGTGAGATGATTTATCCCCCTCATGCTTCGCCCCTACAGTAGAATTTAAAATCGAAGTTATATTACAAAAAGGATTGAAAATCCTGTACTTAACCTTGCTGTCGCCAAACTCTAACCGTACTGTCCCCTACGCCACTCCCGCTGACTAGTGTTCTCCCGTCAGCCCCAAAGACGACTGAATTAACGGCTCCTATACTTCCATCCAGGGAGCGGATTAACGTCCCGTCATTTACATTCCAGATCTTGATTGTCTTGTCTTCGGCACCACTAACCAGAGTTTTCCCGTCGGCACTAAAGCCTACAGAGTTAATATACTTTGAGTGTCCTTGGAGAGTGCGAACCAGTTCTCTGGTTTTTGGATTCCAGAGCTTAATCGTATTGTCTACACTACCAGTAGCAAGAATGCTGCCATCTGGACTGAAGGCAACGGCTCTGACATTATCAGCGTGTCCCGTCAAGGTATCAATCAGCATTCCAGTTGGTAGATCCCAAAGCTTGATGGTTTTGTCTTTACTGACACTGGCGATTATCTGCCCGTTTGGGCTAATAGCCACGGCAAACACACCTTCAGTGTGTCCCTCCAAAGTGTTAAGCAGTTCGCCAGTCTGAGCGTTCCAAATCTTAATCGTGTTGTCCCAACTGCTATTGATGAGTTTTTGCCCATCTGGACTGAAGGTAACTGATCGGACAGTCTTGGGATTAGCCTTGATAGTGCGAATGTGTTTTCCAGTTTCGGCATCCCATAATCGGACGGTAGTATCTTTACCACTGCTAACTAGCTGCCGTCCGTCGGGACTGAAGGTGACAGACAGCACGGGCAGCGTGTGTCCCTCCAGTGTATAGACCAGTTCCCCTGTTTCTAATTTCCACACCTTAATGGTCTTGTCCTCGCTGGCACTGGCAACAAACTTTTGGTCTGGACTAATGGCAACTGACCAGATGCCACCAGTTTGACCGGAGAAAGATTGAATCTCAAGGTTATCCCAACGAGGAGGTGACAGTTGAGCTTGTTCAGATTTGCTAGGCTGAGATTCCTGCTGCTGGAAACAGCCGTAAACAGAGCCGGTGAGTACAATCAGAGTGACAACTCCGGCGAGCACCGTTCTTCCTCTAGTTTTTCTAACAGTTGACATCCTCCCCTCCCTAAGCAACTTCGCTACCCTCAGTTACTTTATTGTCATCATTTGTTAATCTATTTCTCTTTCCAAATCTTTATAGTTTGGTCCTTGCTGCTACTGACTAGGAGCTGTTCTGTCGGACTAGCTGCTAAGGCCAAAACCCAGTTAGAGTGTCCTTCGAGAGTGCGGATTAAGCTGCCCTCCTGAAGATTCCACAGCTTGATGCTGTTGTCCACACTGCCACTGGCGATCGCCCTACTATCAGCAGTCACAGCAACAGACGCTACTCTGTCAGCGTGTCCCTCAAGTGTATGAATTAACTTTCCAGTTTGCCACTCCCACACTTTGACGGTGTTGTCCCAACTGGCACTGACAAGATATTTTCCATCTGGACTGATAGCTATCGCCCTGACTGCATCCTTGTGTCTCTCTATCGTTCGCAATAGCTTTCCGGTCTGTAAATTCCAAATCTTGATTGTCTTGTCCGCACTACCTGAGGCAAAGATTTTTCCTGATGGAGCAAAGGCAACAGAGAATACTCTAGCGGAGTGTCCAAACAAGTTACGAGTCAGTTTTCCAGCCTTCAAGTCCCAAACTTTAATCGTCTGGTCTCCGCTGCCACTGACCAGAGTTTGGCCATCGGGGCTGACTGCCACCGACCAAATAGGACCCGAATGCCCTAAAAGCTCCTGTTCTAGAGCTCCAGTCTGTCTGTTCCAGACTTTGATGGTCCCATTACCACTGCCGCTAACAAGGGTGCTGCCGTCGGGACTAAACCCAACTGAGCGGACAACGTTCCCATGACTAGTCAAAGTGCGCAGCAACTTCCTAGTTTTGAGTTCGTAGAGCTCAATAGTCTTATTGTCGCTGCCACTGGCCAGAGTTTGTCCGTCTGGAGAAATTGCCAGGGACCAGACGGCACCTGCTGGGATTTCAATAGTGCCTGCCAGAGAGAAATCCGAGGCTTTCACAGAAGGATTTGGGGTTAGTTTGAATTCCTCCTCTTCTCGGTGAGAAGAAAGCTCGTATAAGGCGGAGACGCCAATTCCTAGCACCAGTGCTGTGGCCAACACAACTGCAATTGACCGCAGGGGGTAACGAGCCAGGAAAGATTTTGTGCTGAGGGAACTTTCCGATCTGCTAGCAATATTAGGAGGACTCGATGCCTCCTGGGAAATATCCGGGGGGACTGTGGAAACCTTGTTTCTCAGATGTGTAGAAGCGTTTGATGAGCTTTTGGCGCTCCCCTGTGTGAGAGGGTTTAGGAATTCCCTGAGGTCACTCAGTTCCTGGAGAATCTCGCCGACGGATTGATAGCGATTGCTCCAATCAGGACAGGTCATTCTGTCCAAAATCTCAGCCAACTGGTCGCTGACTGATGCTAGATTGCGCCAATTTACTCGCTCTGTTTGTGAATCCGTTGGTAAATCCCTTGGTAAATTCCTTGGGTGTTCACCAGTCAAGGCTTGAATGCCAATCATCCCTACTGCATAAATATCGCTACTTAATCTAGGGCTACCCATGCTCTGTTCCCTTGGCATATAGTAACGGGTGCCAATAACACATGTCAGTTCGGTTTTCCCCTGAGCATTTACTACCGATGTAGCAGCGAGCTGTTTGACTGCTCCAAAATCAATCAGGACAATTTCGCCATCCTGTTGGCGTCGGATTAAATTGGAGGGTTTAATATCCCGATGGATGACATTGTACTGATGGACAAAAGCTAGGGGTTTCAGGATACTTGTGAGCAGGGCAATAAGATCAAATTCATTCAACCGCTTACCAGAAACGAGTTCCTGGCTCAAGAGGTGACCAGAAATAAATTCCTGCACCAAATAGAATTCTTGATTTTCTTCACAATAAGCAAATAGTTGTGGAATCTGGTCGTGCTTACCCAACTGCTGCAAGGTTTTTGCTTCCAAGTCGAATAAGCGTCTGGCTACTTTTAAGGTAATCGGATCAGTTGCCATTGGCTTGAACTGTTTGACAACACACCTAGGATTGCCCGGAAGTTGGGTATCTTCAGCTAGATAAGTTTGACTAAATCCGCCTTCTCCCAAGTGACTGATGATTTTATAGCGTCTAGCTATTAATTTTCCTAGCATAGCGAAGCTGAGTACGTGAACTACCCTTCGATTTTGACTCCTCCTGCTGTTATTTCTCCTGGATTTCAGGGAACTATATAACTGGAGCTCCACCAGTTATGACCACACCTGGGACAAGGAGGACAAGGGGGATAAAGCCTGCCTTCGCGAACTCTCAGGCAATTTCTCATTGGATTATTACTTATGTTATACAAGCTTTTGAGAAAAGTCGTATTACTTGGTATACTAACCGCCTTGGCGAGCTGTGGATCCCAAGCGACGCTAACATCGACTCCAGAACCCCAGACTAACCCTGAAGTTACGGGAGAGATCGTCTTAGCCGACATTTCTGACAATGCGCAGAATAAAATTAGGCGCTTCCAGCCTCTGGCCGATTACCTGGCTGCCAATTTGAGCCAGTTTGATATCGGCAGGGGCAAAGTAAAAATCGCCCCAGATATGGAAACAATGGTTCAATGGCTCAAATCTGGCGAGGTGGATCTCTACTTTGACAGCCCCTACCCCACTATGCTGGCGATCGAGGCGTCTGGTGCTAAACCCATCCTGTGTCGCTGGAAGAGAGGTTATGCCGAGTACCACACAGTTATCTTTACAATGCCAGATCGGGGGATCGCCTCTCTGGCCGATCTGAAAGGGAAAATGGTTGCTTTCGATCATCGTTTTTCTACCACAGGCTATATGTTACCCTTTATTGCTCTGCTCGAAGCAGGACTAAATCCGGTAGAGAAAAGTTCAGCGAGTGCTGCAGTGGGGGCAGATGATGTGGGATACGTTTTCACTGATGAAGATGAAAATAGTATTGAATGGGCAATTAGCGACAAGGTAGCTGCTAGTGCCGTTGATGTCCGGGCTTTTGTTGAAGTTCCGGAAGAAATCCGCAGATCGATGATTATCTTGGCAGAAACAGAGAAAGTAGCTCGGAACGTGGTGATTGTCAGACCAGACATGGATCCTGAGCAGGTAAAGGCGATCAAGATCCTGCTGCTTAGTATGGATGAGACCTCCGAGGGACAGGCTGTTCTAGAGAAGTTTGAAGGGACAACTAAGTTTGACGAGTTTTCGACTCAAAAGAGTCTGAACAGGATGCGAGAGTTGTACCAAAAGGTTCAGAGTCGGTCAGGAACCTAGGTGGGATGTTTCCCCCGATCTCAGATCGGGGGAACCCCGTTTAAAAACGAGGGTTTTCATACTACCCGTGAGGTTTTGATGAGTTGGAAAGACAGATTGAGGGAGCAAAAAGTATCGCTGGCTACAAGACTGATGCTAGGGATGACGACTTTAGTACTCTTGGCTGTGGGGAGCATTACATGGCTATCCCTTCACCGCGAGCAACAAAACTTTCGCAAAGAACTCGAACAGCAGTCTGAAACTTTATTGAATACTCTGATGGTAGCTACAGCTGATGCGCTTTACTTCGGAGATGTCGAGTTTCTGGACGACGTTATAGATGCGCTCAGCCAGGAGCGGGTATTGGTCGCTGGTCGAATTTACCAAAAAGATGGGCGGATCGTCGCTGATGCCAATATCTTGGGGGTACAGACATATACCCTCGAGCCCGATCCCTTTGCAATAGAGCTCCTGCAAAGTGAAACAACGGTTTTTCATTGGCAATCTGACAGACTTTTGGCGGGAAAACCAGTAATTTTGGGGAATGAGCCAATAGGGGCAATCAGTGTGGTGCTATCCACGGTGCCATTAGAGGCAAAAATGACCGCTGTAAGCAGTCAAGGTTTTTATCTAGCACTGACAGCTGGCTTCATCGGCACTCTAATGTCACTCTTGCTCAGTAGGTCAATCACGGAACCCTTGGAACAGATGACAGCAGCGACCCAGCGCCTTGCTGAAGGTGACCTGAACCAGAATATTTTCGTTGACAGTAATGATGAACTTGCGGTGCTGGCTGAGGCCTTCAACATCATGACCGCCAAACTCCGAGAACTGATCGAGAGTCTGGAGCAGGGTGCTGAAGAACTGCGTCAAAGCGAAGTCCTTGCCTCCGAAAAAGCCTCGCAACTGGAGAAAGCCATGGCTGAACTCCAACAAGCCAAAGAAGCAGCGGAAGTGGCCAACCGCGCCAAAAGCCAATTCCTGGCCAATATGAGCCACGAACTGAGAACGCCACTAAACGCCATCCTCGGTTTCACCGAACTGCTGCTCAGAGGGCGATCGCTCAACACTGAGCAGCAGGAATATCTGGGAATCATTGGTCGCAGTGGGAAGCACTTGCTCGAATTGATCAATGACGTTATGGAAATGGCCAAAATCGAAGCAGGGCGGACAACACTGAATGAAGATAGCTTTGACCTGTATAGCCTGCTCGAAAGTCTCGAAGAGATGTTGCAACTGCGAGCCGAAACCAAAGGCTTACAGCTCATCTTTGAGCGAACCCCAGATGTTCCCCAATATGTGCAAACTGACCAGAGAAAATTGCGTCAGGTTTTGGTGAACCTCCTGGGAAATGCCATCAAATTCACTAAAGCTGGCATGGTGACTTTGCGAGTGAGAGTGGGGAAGTCTGAAGTTAGAAGTCACAAGTCTGAAAAGAATTTATCTGTGGGGGACGAAAATCCTGCAACTAGGAAAGGGACAGATAACTCCCTTTCAGACTTCAAACTATTCTTTGAAGTCGAAGACACCGGTCCAGGCATTGCACCAGCTGAGCTGGACAACTTGTTTAATGCCTTCGTGCAAACCGAAGCGGGTCAAAAATCTGAGCAAGGAACCGGCCTGGGTTTAGCCATTAGCCGAGAATTCGTGGGGTTGATGGGAGGGGATATCACCGTCAGCAGTATTCTCGGGAGGGGAACTATTTTTAAATTTGATATCCAGATTAGACTGGCTCAAGCAGGTGCTTCCATTCAAACACAACAGCCAACCCGGCAAGTGATTGGGCTGGCACCTGGCCAACTGAGGTATCGCATCCTGGTGGTGGAGGATAAATGGGAGAATCGCCAACTGC
This sequence comes from Xenococcaceae cyanobacterium, assembly GCA_051439465.1. GTDB lineage: Bacteria > Cyanobacteriota > Cyanobacteriia > Cyanobacteriales > JBFRWF01 > JBFRWF01. The sequence continues at coordinate 8,839 of JBFRWF010000033.1, forward strand.
TGGTCAAGATGCTGACAAGCCTGGGTTTCGAGGTGCGCGAAGCGTCCAATGGTCAAGAAGGAGTGGCTCTGTGGTCGAGTTGGTCACCGCACCTGATTTTGATGGATATACGGATGCCGGTGATGAATGGGTATGAAGCCACCAAACAGATCAAAGCCCATCCGAAGGGTCAAGGAACCGCGATCGTGGCTCTGACTGCTGGTGTCTTTGAAGAGGAGCGAACCCTTGCCTTATCCTCTGGCTGCGACGATTTTGTGCCCAAGCCCTTCCGGGAGGAGGTACTCCTGGAAAAGATAGGGGAATATCTGCAGGTGCGCTATTTATACGAAGACGAAGCTCAATCCACTTCACCCAAGTCAGATGCTTCTAGCTCGGAGTCGCCACTGTCGGCTCTAGAGGTAATGCCTAATGAGTGGGTGGCCCAACTTCACCATTTTGCTGCCGCAGCCGATGCTGAGGAGATTTTCAGGCTGCTCGAGCAAATCCCTGAGGAGAATGCTCCCCTTGCTCAGGCGATCGCGGATTTAGTCAATGACTTTTACTTCGATCAAATAATGGAGCTGACCAAAAGAATTCTGAATCAAGATGTTTTAGTTAACAAATAACGAAAGAATAATGCGACGAAAGTACCTATTCACCTTGCTATTTTTGTTAAGCCTGGTATTGGCAACCTGTAAGACTATGCCTCCTGAGCCACCGACAGAAGCACCTGGCAATGATACTTCTGTGACAATCTGGTGGAATCGAAGCTACTTTCCTGAGGAGGATGAGGCACTTGAGCAAGTAGTGCGAGAGTGGGAACGTTCCCAGACAGAGCCTGGGAACGAGGGCGAACTCGATGCCGAGCTTTCCTTTTACAGCGCCGACGATATAGTTAAACGGACTATAAGGGCTATTGAGGAGGGAAATCCTCCTGACATTCTCTTCTTTGAGAATGCGGAGTCTACTCTTAGCCCCCGTTGGGCTTGGGATGGCAATTTGGCAGAGGTAAAGGATGTACTCAAGCCAGTAAAAGACCTCTACAGTACCACTGCCCTCGAATCCATTTACTTCTACAACAATGCTGCCAAAAAACGCGCCTACTACGCAGTTCCCATCCAGCAGCAGACGATTCACATCCATTACTGGCGCGACCTACTTAACGCTGCTGGTTATAGTGAGGAGGATATTCCGAAAGAGTGGGATGCCTTCTGGGAGTTCTGGAAAAAAGCTCAGGATGCCTTGCGTGAGAGTGGGCAACAGGAAGTCTACGGTATCGGTTTGTCAATGTCCGCTGAGGCTAATGATACCTTTGAAGAATTTGAACAAGTCTTAGAGGCTTACGATGTCCAGCTACTCGATGAAAACGGTCAGCTCCTTGTAGACGATCCCAAGGTACGCCGCAGGTTGATTACCACTTTGGAATGGTTTACCAGCTTTTACAAAGATGGATATGTGCCCCCAGGAGCTGTGAACTGGGTGAATGCGGATAATAACATCAACTTTCTCAACCGCACCATGCTGATGACCCTCAACCCCACCCTCTCAATTCCTAGCTCCCAGCGGGAAGACAAAGAGATCTACCACAACCAGATGGTTACGATTGAGTTTCCAGATGAGCCTGATGGAGAAAAGCCAAAATATCTGGTAGCGGTCAAACAGGCCCTCATTTTTGCATCATCTAAGAACAAAAAGGGTGCCAAGGACTTTCTGTCCTACTTAGTGCAACCCGAGCATTTGGGACCCTATTTGAAAGGGACGGCAGGGCGATATTATCCGGTGATGCCGCTACTGTGGAAAGATCCCTTTTGGCATGATCCAGCGGATCCGCACGTTTCAGTTGCTGCTAAGCAATTAAGTCAGGGTCAAACCCGTCCCTTTTATAGCGTGCTGAACCCCGCTTACTCTCAGGTACAATCGGAAAATATCTGGGGTCAAGCCATCGAGCGTGTCGTTGTTGATGGATGGTCCTCAGAGAAGGCGGCAGATGAAGCCATTGAGAGAATCAAACAGATATTTACCCAGTGGGCTGAATGAGTCGATGAGCGATGAAATTCTGGAAAAAAAGTCTGCTGGTTGAGTTGGTTGGTTCTTTTCTGGTTTTATCCTTACTGACTGTATCGATTGTGTGTTATACCACGTTTAGTCAAGCCAGGAAATCCCTCAAACTATCTGTCTTCAACCAACTGCATCTTGCCGCCTCCCTCAAAGAAAATGAGTTGAACCGCTGGGTGCTGGATCAGCGTCAGAACCTTTTATCCCTTAGCCAGTTGCCAGAAATCAGCACCCAGACTAAGGTGCTATTGACTCGCAAAAAATCTGAATCGGAATATCAATCAGCCTATGCTCGCCTCAAGGAATCCCTGAAGTCCTTTCTCGATCAACAGTTCGGTATAAAAGAGATTTTCATATGCACTAGGGGTGGCAGAATCCTGCTCTCTACCAATCCAAAACAGATAGGCAAGTATCAGCCTTTAGTTCACTATAGTGAAGTGACCCAAGATCCAACACACACCTTTGTGTCGAATTTTTACCGCTCACCGGACACAGGCAAGCCCACAATCACTCTCGCTACTCCACTACTAAACAATACAAACAAGCCAATAGGAATGCTAGCGGTTAACCTGAACCTGGACAGGATTGATTCGATCGTAGCAGAGCGCACTGGCTTGGGAAAGAGCGGCAAAACATACCTGGTAGGCAATTTGGGCAGTAGTCTGTCTAACTACAACGTATTTGTTTCAGCCGAACGGTTTGGTTCAGAGGAATTTCCCGATCGCATTGAGAGCAAGGGAATTACTGAAGCAATGCGGGGTAATGATGGGCAAGGGCTTTACAAGAATTACAAAGGGATTCCAGTAATTGGCGTTTATCGCTGGCTGGCGGAGCAGGATGTAGCTTTGCTAGTGGAGATGAATCAAAAGGAGGCTTTTAAGCCTGCTCGCAAACTAGCTGAGTCAATTTTGGTCATTGGTGTGACATTGGCTGGGGTACTAGCAGTGGGTATGCTTTTACTGGCTCGCCAGATCGCACGACCGATTATCGCAATTACTCGCACAGCGACTCAGGTGGCGGCTGGCAACCTGACATCAACCGCTCCTGTTTTAACGGAAAATGAAATTGGCATCCTAGCCCGTGCTTTCAACCAGATGACAGAGGAATTGCGCGTCCTCTACATGGTTTTGGAGGAGAAAGTAGAGGAGCGCACAGCTGCCTTGAGGCAGGCGAATGAGAAACTGCGGGTTGAAATTACTGAGCGCAAACGAGCCGAGGAAGCAGCGGAAGTAGCCAACCGCGCCAAAAGCCAATTCCTGGCTAATATGAGCCACGAACTGAGAACGCCACTAAACGCCATTCTTGGTTTTACCGAACTGCTGCTCAGAGGGCGATCGCTCAACACTGAGCAGCAGGAACATCTGGAAATCATTAGTCGCAGTGGGGAGCACTTGCTCGGATTGATCAATGACGTTATGGAAATGTCCAAAATTGAGGCAGGCGGGACAACGCTGAATGAAAATAGCTTTGATCTGTATAGCCTGCTCAACAATCTGAAACAGATGTTGCAACTGCGAGCCGAAGCCAAAGGCTTACAGCTAACCTTTGAGCAGACCCCAAATGTCCCCCAATATGTACAAGGGGACGAGAGAAAATTGCGTCAAGTTTTGATTAACCTTCTGGGAAACGCCATCAAATTTACTGAAGCTGGCACGGTGACTTTACGAGTGAGAGTGGAAAATTCTGAAGTTAGAAGTCACAAGTCTGAAAAGAATTTATCAGAATTCAAGATCGCCTTTGAAGTGGAAGACACTGGAGAAGGCATTGCACTAAATGAACTTGACAAAATATTTGAACCCTTTGTGCAAGGCGAAGCAGGGCAAAAATCTGAGCAAGGAACCGGCTTAGGTTTAGCTATTAGCCGACAATTCGTGCAATTGATGGGAGGAGACATCACCGTCAGTAGTACTCTAGACAGAGGAACGATTTTTAAATTTGATATCCAGATTAGACTGGCTGAAGTGGGGGGTTCTATTCAGATACAACAGCCAACCCGACGGGTGATTGGGCTGGCACCTGACCAACCGAGGTATCGTGTTCTGGTGGTGGAGGATAAATGGGAGAATCGCCAGCTGCTGGTCAAGATGCTGACAAGCCTGGGTTTCGAGGTGCGCGAAGCGTCCAATGGTAAAGAAGGGGTGGCTCTGTGGTCGAGTTGGTCACCGCACCTAATTTTGATGGATATACGGATGCCGGTGATGAATGGGTATGAAGCCACCAAACAGATCAAAGCACATCCGAAAGGTCAAGGGACCTTCATTATTGCCCTGACTGCCAGTGTCTTTGAAGAGGAGCGAACAGCTGTCTTATCGGCTGGCTGCGATGATTTTGTGCCCAAGCCCTTCCGGGAGGAGGTGCTTTTGGAAAAGATAAGGGAACATCTGCAGGTGCGCTATGTGTACGAAGACGAAACTCAATACATATCCCTCCAGTCAGATGCTCATGGCTCAGTGCTGACACGGTCGGCTCTAGCAGTAATGCCGACTGAGTGGGTGACCCAACTCCACTATTTTGCTGCCGCAGCCGATGCTGAGCAGATTTTCAGGCTACTGGAGCAAATCCCTGAGGAGAATGCCTCCCTTGCTCAGGCGATCGCGGATTTAGTCAATAACTTTTGCTTTGAGCAACTAATGGATTTAACTGATCCCAAAAGAAGTCCCTAAGTAGTAGTACATAAATAGATAAAAACTAATATAAGTATTTTTAAAAAATTGGTATATATGCAGAGATAGTCTTCCCAATCTTCATCCAAAAAATAAAGTGGCAATCAGGTAATTTACTATTAACTATCTAGGTTTATATCTAGTAGAATTAAGATGAGAATAAGAGGTGGATAATTCAGTTGAGGGTGTTAGAGAAGAGGCATAAGACCAGGAGTAAAGCCACTGAATTTCTCGAATCAGGGGAGATTTATATGAATAGATATCAAGCCGAGAACTCCAAAGGAAATATTTTAATTGTTGATGATACACTAAATAACCTACGCCTTTTATCTGACACCTTGAAGGAGCACGGATATAAAGTCCGAGGCGTGATGAATGGTCAGATGGCTCTGACAGCAGTGCAGGCTATGCCGCCCGATCTAATTTTGCTAGACATTAAGATGCCAGATATGGATGGCTATGAGGTCTGTCAACAGCTGAAAGCTTCACCAGCAACCCGTGAGATTCCGGTAATTTTCTTGAGCGCCCTGGATGAAGCGCTGGATAAGGTAAAAGCCTTTGAGGTTGGGGGAGTAGACTACATCAGCAAACCGTTTCAGTTGCAAGAGGTTTTAGCCCGTGTAGACAATCAACTGACCATCCAGTCGGCAAAAGCAGAAATTTGCGAGCTGAACGCAGAACTCGAACAGCGGGTTCGGGAACGCACCGCACAACTGGAAGCAGCTAATCGAGAACTGAAAAGGGAAATCACTGAGCGCAAGCAAACCCAGAGGCAATTGCAGTACATGGCGTTCCATGATGATCTCACTG
>JBFRWF010000034.1:0-14298 GCA_051439465.1 Xenococcaceae cyanobacterium
GCGCAAGCCTTGCGCCCCTACAGCAGGATAATTCCCCAAATGTAGGGGCGCAAGGCTTGCGCCCAAAATGTAATATAAACTATTCATCCACTTCTGGAATTGGGAATTGTTTCCCAGCCAGATAAGCTTCAAAGTGCTTTTTGAAGTACTTCCAAGAGGTTGTATTTTCTTGGTCTAATTTTAATTTTGGTGCATTCTTGTATAAAGGAACGCGGATATTGATTTCATCTTGAAGCAATTGGGGCAAGTGGGTAAAACTATTTACCTTGGAACCGTTGGCACTGTATAGGAGCTGACCAGACCTATTTCCCATCTTCATCCAGGGTAACCAGGGGCCAATTCTATCCCAACTCAGTATCAGTTTAGAAACAGAATTTGTCTCTGGATTGAGCAGATCCTCAGTAGGAACTGTCAGTTTAAATAACTCGGCAGCATGATAGGTTGGATTGGGACTGTAATCAATAAATCTTTCATCTCCTGCCAGGGGGTTTGGGTAGTTGGAAAATAAGTCAAATACAAATGTGGTTACGTCACCATCCACTTTAGCTGGGTAAACTCCTTTATAGCAACCTTGCACCGGGCTATTGGCAACATGAATAACTGGCAGGAGCTCCCCCGTCCAGGGATTTTCCCATTTTTGGATAATTTCACCTGTGCTGGGTTCAAGATAGTAAGTTAGTTCTCTAGAGGTAAAATCCCAGCTATTATCTTCCTTAGCAATACATCTGCTAACACTCATTCCTATTATCTTAAAAAGGAGCTTTTGCGTCTCATTTGGGAAAAAAGCGTATACTGAACCAGTCCAGGTTAGAAAGGTTTGTTGGCCATCTAGTGAGTTACGTGTCTTCACCCATTCCTTGGCATCAAACTCCTGGATTTTACTAACCATTTACAGATTACTCCTAATAATTCTTCCTAAGAGCGTGTTTGAAAAGTTGTAGGGGCGTAGGCGAAGCCTACACCCATCCCAGAAATAGGGGGGCTTTTCAAACACCTTCTAAGAAACACATCCCAATCTTAGTTGAGGAGAGTCTAACAAATGCTATTCTACTCTACCCTACCCTTCGGTAACGCCGTAGGCGTTACCAAAGGCCTATGGCTTACGAGAAGAGCTTCACCCTAGCAGAAGACTACTCTTCAACATCTTGGCGTACTATCATCTTAGTATAGGAGTGACGTACAAACAACAAACAACAAATGACAAATAACAAATAACTATGGTAAGCACCATTGGCATCACTGAAAATATCAAAAGCTTGAACGATTTACAAGTCAAGTTCAATCTTAGACAAACTGATGACGATCAATTCTTCACAGAATGGTATGAAGAACTGTCTGAAATCACTAACCAAGAAAGGACAGCTTTAGATCGGATTAAACAAAGATATACCTACCACAGGGCGAATGGGCCTCTGTTGGAAGGGACTGTCAATTTGGTGGTGGTGTCTTCCCTGTTGGAAATAGCTGGCTTCTTAGATCCACCTTTTAGAATTCGGTCTCCTGAGTCCGTGGAAATTGCCATTGAAGACCCCGACGAAATCATCAAAGGACTGATTGATGTTTTAGTTATCCAAGACCAGTTATGGGTTCTGGTGGTTGAGTCGAAACGTACCAGTATTCCTGTACCATCAGTATTCCCGCAAATCCTCGCCTACATGATGGCTACCCCACATCCAGATAAGCGCACTTTTGGCATGGCAACCAATGGTGATGAATTTATTTTCCTTAAGCTGAGTCAGCAAGGTACACCCCAGTACGATGTGTCGAGGATATTCTCACTCTTTCCCCAACGTCACGAGTTATATGATGTCCTGCGGATACTGAAGCGGCTGGGTCAATTAATTACCCAAGGGTGAGGAATATTGGCTGATTTCAGCTATTGTGTCCTCAGCCTATAGCAGATAAACACAGATCAATAGGATAAGGAAGGACAAAGGATGCGAATTTTGATTATGGGTGGAACCCGGTTTATTGGGGTCTATTTAACAAAAGTCTTGGTAGAACAAGGTCACGAAGTCGTGCTGTTTAATCGCGGCAATAAGCCAGCACCAGTGGAAGGGGTACAGCAGATTCACGGCGATCGCAAAGATACTGCCCAGTTAAAGGAAAAGTTATCCCAGGAAACCTTTGATGCCATTTTTGATAATAATGGTCGAGAACTCAGTGATACTCAGCCTTTGGTAGAGATATTTAAAGACCAGGTGAAACACTTTGTCTATGTGAGTTCAGCGGGGGTTTATCTCAAATCTGACCAGATGCCTCATATTGAAGGCGATCCGGTGGATCCAAATAGCCGTCATAAAGGTAAACACCAAACGGAAGCCTATTTAGCAGAAGTGGGATTGCCTTGGACTTCGATTCGCCCGACCTATATTTACGGGCCTCAGAATTATAACGACTTGGAAGCCTGGTTTTTTGACCGGATTGTGCGAAACCGCCCGATTCCTATCCCAGGTAATGGCTTACATATTACCCAATTGGGACACATTAAAGACCTCGCCAAGGCAATGGCGGCTGTCTTGGGGAATGAACAAGCGGTAGGGCAGATTTATAATGTTTCGGGCGATCGCTATGTCACCTTTGATGGTTTAGCTCGTGTTTGTGCTCAAGGGGCGGGTAAATCTCCTGATGACCTCAAACTGGTGCATTACGATCCAAAAAAGTTTAACTTTGGTAAGCGCAAGGCTTTCCCCTTCAGGCTTCAGCATTTCTTTGCCGATGTCCATAAAGCAATGGATCGCCTTAACTGGAAACCAGAGTTTGACCTGCTTTCTGGTTTAAAAGACTCGTTCCAAAATGATTATCTGGCTTCTGATCGTCATGAGGCTGAGGTAGATTTCTCCGTAGATGATGAAATACTCTCGGCAATTGGAGGCCAAATGTAAACCGCACCGGATATTAAGGTGAGGGCGACGGAAAGCCAGAAAGCAATTAAGGAGGGAGTATTCCAGACAGGGGATAGGGGGGCAATTAAAAGAGCGATCGCAGTGATTTGACTGACAGTTTTCAGCTTGCCCCAGATATTCGCCCCTTTGATGCTGGTATTGCTTGTCAAGTTGGGATTAACACGCCAACCTGCGATCGCTAACTCTCGCCCTAAAATCAGAAAAACCCCCCAAGCCGGAACTTGACTCAACTCAATTAATGCTAGTAGTGGACCTAGCACCAGCAACTTATCCACCAGGGGGTCAAGAAATTTTCCCAACTCTGTCACCTGGTTCAGTTTACGAGCTAGGTAACCATCTACCCAATCTGTGAGTGCAGCAACCAGAAAAATCCCCAAACAAATCCAGCGATCTTGAGTTGTTGGATTGTGTAGCAAATATAAGATAAACGGCAACCCCAAAAGACGAGAAACAGTGATCCAGCTAGGTAAGGTCATCGTGACAACTAATTACTAATTACTAATGACTGTCTCAGACTTACGATTAATGGCTCTGTCAATTTTTGTTCTGTACCAGATAAGACAGCAGCTAGATATTGGCGTAGACGCTCACATTGCTTGAGATTGGGTCGATAGCATCCATTCTCTTCTTGAGAGAAAAGCGGGTAAGCAGCGATCGCCTGGCAGTCAAGATTTTGCTGGGATGCCTCAGACAGCCAGTTGGCAGCGGTAGTCGAAGAAGGCACTAAACTGGGGGGCAGTTTACCGTTGAGCAACCCAATGAGGCGATCGGAGCAAACGCTGGTGTTGATCCCTCGCCTTCGGAGTAACTGCATCAGTTCTTCAATGCTAAAGCTTTTATTCGGAATAGTTTCCAGTAGCTCTATCAGGAGAAAATAGTCGCTGTACTGGTGCCTGGGTCGGTCTAAGATCAGGGGAAATAGGGGTAAGCGAGCCAAACCAGCTGCCACTGTACTCATATAGTCCTCACCTGTGTCTTGAATTAAGGTGGCGTTGGGGAATGTTTCTCTTAGCCAGGGAGAAAGCGATCGCCAGACAGCTAAGGTCGTACCACCGCTACAGATAACTTGCCCGATCTCCTGTTCCGATTTTCCCGCTTCACCCAGAAGCAGGTTTACCTGTTGGTTGAGCTGTTGAATGAAAGGGTGAATCACCATTAAGTCTAAATCCTGACGCTTGACACCCCACTGCTGATTCCCCAGTTGGGAGGTAAATTCTTCCCGCTGCTGCAAAATTAATTTGACCAGCTTTGCTGCTTCTAGAAACGAGCGCCCAATTGGATAACTTTGTAAGCGCAAGCCAGCGCGATCGCGTCTTTCTTGGTCAGGTTCCCCCGCTCGGGGCAGTTCCATGTCTAGATTAGGTAAAGACGGTTGCAGCTGTGACACCCACTGGGGATAGATCAACTGAAACAAGATATCTTGATCCAAGGCATTACCTCCGTAGGCAAAACTCCGCAGATTAAAGTCACCATGAGTTAACTTTTGGAGGTTGTTAGGTAAATCCACCAAAGCCAATTCCGTCGTCGTCGCACCCGCGTTAATTACCAGAGTAGTGATTGGTGATTGGGTAGAATCTTGTCCTGTTTCAGTCACCAGTCCCCCATCAATTGGCAGACGAGCAAGTAGGGTCGCGATCGCTTCCTCAACAAAGAAAATTTGTCCTGGATCCTTGACCAGTCCTGCCCGTAGCAATGCTTCTCGGAGGTTAAAACGGTAAGTACCGCCCCAAAGCGCTGGACAACTGAGAACAACCCCCTCCAACTGCCCCAAAGCCTTTCTCAGAGATTCCTGGGACAAACCCACAGCCTCTACTTTCAGCCCTAGGACCGATTCGTCGCTCATGGGTGTCAAAGTGGCCAATAATGCCTGTAAGGCTTGCTGCACCAAGTAAAGAGAAACCAACTGTTGACCAGACCCCTGTAATTTCGGTTCCCACTGATGCTGCTCAGGACAATAGTAAGGAACTGCAAGACTCAGATAGGGTTTAAAGTTCTCTAGGAAAATGCCTGTCTGTTGCTTGGCTGCATCAGATGCCACAGCGCCAATAACGAAAGACGAACTGGGAAACTGACTCTCCTGCTCAACCATCTGAGTGCAATAAGCCGCAGCGGGAAGAAGAAAGCTAGACTCACCAATCCCTTCCCTTGCACCGGACCAATAAATCGGGTATTGCTGACTGACTTTGGCATTCAATAACACAGCGGCAAGACCAGTGGTGCCAAAATCAATTCCCAAGTACCAAATATCTTTGCTAGTTTCCTCTCCACTCCAAAATCCTGGCTTAAGCAAATCCGTTAGCAATCTAATCGTCTCAACCCCTTGTGGCTCTTCCTCTTTTCTGTGTGAGGTGTCTGCAGTGCTGACACTGGCTCTTACAGGCTCAACCTCCCTGGGTTCGTTGGCACCAGGGGTGGCATCTTCAAATAATTCCTCCTCTGACAATGAGACTGTTTGGGAGTTGCTGGGGGAATCGGATCTTGGAAGCTCCACGGAGAGGTCTGCCAATTCCTGGAACGGCGATTCTTCTAAGCTCGCGGGAGCTGATAGATCGACTTGGGCCACCGCTGGTGGATCTTCCTCTGGTACTAGAAGTTCTGAGGCTTGTTGGTCAGGCATTGAAGACGCAATTGACTCCCTAGGAGCTTGCTGCGAGGCATCGCCCTCGATAAGGTCAATGGAAGTATCGGAACTTTTGTCCCCATTGTCTAGTTCCTCGCGCACCGCTGTTGGGATCTCTTCGAGATCGACCTGAGTATCTGACCCCTGTGGTCTTTCACTTTCCTCACTCAGAACAATTTCTAGAAGAGTGTCAATCTCTGACTCTTCAACCTGCTCAATTTCACTTTTTGCCGACGGTTCTGAGGATGAAGAAGAAGCGAGTTCCCTTGGGATAGGAGGGATTTCCATCTCAGCAGAGGGAAACTGCTCGGAGGTCGGCGTAGGAGCCGGGGATGGTGTCGGAGGAGCGGTTCCAAGGTTCGGCTTGTTCGCGGTGGTCTCACTGCTCTGTGGAAATGTTTGAGCAGTCACAGACGCGATCGGGATTGGTTGTCCCAATTGCTGTGCCAAACCATTGACATAGGCAATAAATTTTGCCTCACCCTGCTGTCCCAAACTGTGCATCCTTTCTAGTCCTTGGGACAAAGATTCATGATATCCTTGCAGATCCCTCTCCAGTGTCTCAAAGACAGTCCGGAAAGTTGAATCAAGGGTCATCAATAGTTGATCGGATTGCTGTTGTAGCTGAGTAAGCTGTTCTAAACCCTCTGGCTGTTTGATTGAAGGGTATTTGTTTGAGAGTCCAGCGGTTTCTATGTTCTGGTTACCCCTTGATTGGTTATGGACAAACTGGGTTTCTAGATTTTCCCAGATTTGAGCGATTTGTTGCTGCAAGTTTTCGCTGCAGCGATCCATCAGCACTTGCAAGAAGTCCGAAATGATTTGCTGCCGCTGCACCTCTAGCTGTCGAATCTCCCTGAGCAGTGATTCTCGTTGCTGGCGTAGTGCTTCTAACTCCGTCTGCTCCTGCCTAATCCAGTCAGCAAGTTTGGTATCCATCTGGGCGATGACTGCTTGGGCAATTTGTCCGACTGCTTCTCGATCAGTGGGGGTGAGTGTCGATGGATTTTGAGAAGGTGTCACGGATTGGCGTTCGAGGGAAGCCAGATAGCTGCGAACTCTCTCTAGAACCCGGCGCTGCTGATCTAGATCAACTGGTCTAGGGCGGAAGAGACGGGAGCCAGCTTTGGGTAGAACGCTGTCAATGTCAGCAATTAGAGATTGAAGATCATTCTGAAAAGTCACGGTAAATGCCTTGACGAAAACTAGGGAGGTTTTTGCACTGAGTGAGTGTTAGTGATAGAAGATTCAATTTTATGACAAAGTGTTCCAAGATCGGCACTGCTAATACAGGCACTTTAAATACTTGATCGCAATAGCTACTACTCCCCCGAATCTTTCATTACTGAATTGGCGCTCTAGAAGGCTTGTCCTTACCCAGATTTTTTTAGTATTTATCAAATAAATATTAACACAGCTAGATTGCTTGGTTTTGGTGGGCTACGGCGGATAGTTAGTTAGCAGGTTACTATACTTCCGCAGAAATTAACCCAGAAATCCAACTCCTGGGCGCTCGCTATCAAAGAGTTGCAACTGGCTATTTAGGCTACCAGGCTCTGAATCCGGTCTAACTCGGAAGACCGTGACGATAAGTCCGCTCCAGAAGCGGACTTGCTCGTAAGTACCCTAGCGATCGCCAAATGTTGAAGTCCTCGACGGAGACGGGAAAAACTCAATTGAGAATGATTGGCGCAAATCTAATAGAATGTAGAAGAGCACTAAGTTACGCCGGAGATAAGTCTTTCCAGGGGCGATCTCCACCAGGGGGGATCGCGCTTATTGTCGATAGAAGAGAAATTGTTAGTGTCAACCGAAAAAGTTAAAAAGTATAAAAAGGTGCGGTATTGGTGCGAGGATGAATTTCCCTCTATTTTTGTACCTATTATCCTGTAGTTTTCTTGAGAAAGATTGGTTTCAAGTCCTCCTTTTTTCTGATTAGTTTGTGGTTTATTTTTGAACCTTGTCCAAAGGCTATCGCTAGGACTTTTGTCAGGAGCTCGGGCATCCGAGAACTCGTCAAGCTATTCCTCCTTCCCAGATTCTTGAGTATTTCTACTCAAGGGGCGAGAGCGAAAACTGCAAAAGTATAGTTCTTAAGAGTTGGTAGCCAATTTTTACAATATGCTAAGCTAGAAAGGATAGATGTACGAAGCCACAATCAGTAGCTAAATGTCAGCTCAACTTCCAGAAATATCTTCCACTACTCCCATTTGTCAGCCGCCACACCCGATAGAGATTGACAGTGTTGAGCAACTCCAAGGAGAAATTCTTGACATCGAGAAAGCGCAACGCATGGCAGAATTCTTTAGCCTGTTGGGAGATCCCAACCGCCTGCGCATTCTTTCACTTTTAGCAAAGCAAGAACTCTGCGTCTGCGACTTAGCCGCAGCCTTAGAAATGAGTGAGTCAGCAGTTTCTCACCAATTGCGGGCTTTAAGAGCTATGCGATTAGTACGCTATCAAAAGCGGGGACGCAAAGTTTTCTATCGCCTCCTGGATCGTCATGTACTCGATTTATATCGTTCTGTTGCTGAACATTTAGATGAACCTACAAGTTAGGGCTGATCTTAAATCCTCAATCTCTCCTACTTGCCCTGGATTGTTGACTGGCTTTCGGTTAAAGAGGTTGCTGCTGATGAGATGCTTGTGTTTCTGAGTGCTTCAGTGCTGTGCAAGCTGGATCGGCTTGATGAGGCTCTTGAAATCCCAAACCTTTCTTCTTTAACGCCCAAGCCTTTGCAGTAAACTGTCCCGTTTTTGTCGAGTATTCTCAAAATTTGGGTTAATTCTTAAGACTTCTTCATAAGATTCTAAAGCTTGTTCGTAATCTTCTATTTCTTCTAAGACTACACCTCGATTATACCAAGCTCTAGCATGATTTATATTAATATCAATAGCTCTCTCAAAAGAATTAATTGCTTCTGAATACCTTTCTAAATTTGCCAGACATACACCTCGGTTGTACCAAGCATCAGCATAATTAGGATTGAGAGCAAGAACTTGGTCGTAAGACTCAATAGCCTCAGAGTATTTTTCTAATTCTCCTAGTTCTACACCTCGGTTATACCAACCCAGAGTATAATTGGGATTAATAACAATAGCTCGATCGCAAGCTTCCAGAGCTTCCGCTCCACTCAGTTCATAACAACGGTCAGCCCAGTAGTCAAATTCATTAGCCCTTTGAGCTAGTAACTCACTAGCAGCTACATTAGGAGATTGCAGTCCAACTAACAAGGTAGTCGTGGCGATTCTTAACCAGATGAGTGATAATCTCATTTGTGAAAGAGCTTTTTTTATATAATATTGAACTCCTCCCAAATTTTAGGATTAGGAGCTGGGAACTTTGAGTTAGGTTATTCCAATCCCCAATCCCCAATCCCCGGTCAAATCTGTTTCTTGAGAATTCCCTCTCTGTGAAAACCAGCGTCATCCGTTGATCCGCGTTCCAATCTTAGCATTGCTATAGTTGTTGGGTTTTGCTATCGCTCAACCCAACCTACTACTTTACTAGGAATTGCTAGGAACACACCAAGGAGATAGGGGTTCAATTCTCGCCTGCTGCATCAGTTGGCGAATATCATCATGATGACATCCGTAATTGCCTGCCAACAACTGCTCAGCTTTGCTTTTCGCTTCTTCAGCAGACATACCAAACGCGATCATTTCTTCATCCTGGTGTCCTGTCACGCTCTCAATCGAGACGACGCAGCTATAAAGTGGTTCCTCCCGTCTTGGTTGCTGTACCATTGCTTGTCCATCCTGTGTCTAATACTGAATCCGGTTCTAAGATTGTTCAACTAATTTTTTGAAGCGAAGGTACGCTTCTTCTGGGGTAAGGGGTTCGGATTCTTTCTGGTTAGGAAGGTAGAATTGCCAGCAGTCTGGAAACAGATGTACGGCAAAACTAGGGATAAGTCCTAACTCCATAGCTCTTTTTCCTAGTTTTTCTGCTTCTTCTGCTAGGGTGATTTCATCGTAGAAGTTATGTTTACTCATCTGTTGCTCCTTGTTGGTTAATGGCTTTGTTTCCAGGCTAAGCTTTTGTGCATTTAACTTGCATATTCAACTTCCTGGTTTTAGTCATTAGTAATATACGCAGGTAATACTTACCAGCCTTAGTTTTCAGAGGACAGCAGTGCCATAAAACTGTCCCTATCAGGCAGAGACGATTGAGCGCCGCTTTTTGTTACTGCTAGCCCCCCAGCCACTGTCCCCCACTGCACTGCTTGGCGCACAGATTTGCCTGTTACCAAAGCCGCCGCTAAGCCGCCGTTAAAGGCATCGCCTGCCGCCACCGTATCCACCACCTGCACAGGGATAGGAGGCACCAGGAAGGTTTCCTCCGGAGTACAGCACAAGGCTCCCTGACTCCCTAAGGTGATAATCACATTTGTCACTCCTCGTTGGCGCAAAACCAAAGCGGCTTTCTCGGCTGTAGCTGGCTCATCTACCGTAAAACCCACCAGTTGGCTAGCTTCCACTTCATTGGGGGTGAGGATGTCAATCAGCGGGTAAAGCTCGGCAGGTAAATCGGATTGGACTGGTGCGGGGTCGAGAATCAGGCGACAATTCCTCCCTTGAGCCGCTCTCGCCGCCGCCAAGACGGCTGGTAGAGGGATCCCCAACTCCAGCATTGCTACACTGGCATAATTCAGCAAAGCGGCAAAACGCTGTACATCCTCT
The DNA here is from genome assembly GCA_051439465.1 of Xenococcaceae cyanobacterium. GTDB lineage: Bacteria > Cyanobacteriota > Cyanobacteriia > Cyanobacteriales > JBFRWF01 > JBFRWF01. The sequence goes on from JBFRWF010000034.1 coordinate 10,210, forward strand.
TGACCTACTTGGCTATTAGCGCCAGCAGCACAGGCGATCGCATTCTCTCCGGTTTCGTCCACGACAATTGAGGCTACCCCCGAATGAGTGGTCGAATTAACCACCACATCATCAGTCTGAACCCCGGCAGCTTGCAAACCGTCCAGCAAGGTTTGACCAAAGTCATCCCCCCCAACTTGACCTACCAAATGGACGGGGATTCCCAACTTAGCCAAGGCTACGGCTTGGTTAGCTCCCTTGCCACCAGCAGCAGCGAAAAATTGGTGTCCAATTACGGTTTCACCTTTTCCGGGCAAGTAAGGAACTTGAACTACCAAATCGATATTGATACTACCAAGGATAACAACTGTCATGTTTTACACTACTCAAGCACCAGATCCCTGCACTGATTATCCACTTATCTTCAAGAAAAAGCTACTGATAAGACGATTTGACCTCGTAATCGCTAAGATGGCTGTTATCGGAGTAATAAGGAGATATGCAAACTTTGAATTATTCTGTCTCTGAACAGACAGATCAGTTTCGGCAGCTTCAGAATCAATTATGCCATCTCTGGCAAAGTGAGGATATATTTGACCAGGATGATAATGACATTCTGGTAGTTCCTTCCTTCAGCATTGACCAGCGGGTAGGACAGAAGATTCCAGGATTTCTCCATTACGAGGAGCGACTGTTATTTTCCTTAATTCGCCTGCGCAACCCCCACACCAGGCTGATTTACGTCACGGGGCAGCCTCTGTCGCCGATGATTATCGATTATTATTTGCAGCTTTTGCCGGGAATTCCCTTTTCCCATGCCCGCGATCGCCTGCTCCTGCTCACCACCTATGATAACTCCTTTAAACCCCTAACCCAGAAAATTTTAGAGCGTCCTCGCCTGTTAGAGCGAATTCGCAAGGCACTGCGACCAGGAAAATCCTATATAGTTTGCTTCAACTCAACCCTGTTAGAGCAAGAATTATCCCTGAAGCTGGGGATTCCCCTGCTAGCTTCCAGTCCTGATTTACTCTACTTGGGTTCAAAAAGCGGGAGTCGAGAAATTTTTGCCCAGTGCGATCTGCCCCATCCTGATGGTAGCCCTATGGTCAGCAATCTAGATGACCTAGTTGTGGCAGCAGCCGAACTGTGGGAACGCCAGCCCCAATTAAAGCGGATGGTGATTAAACTCAACGAAGGCTTCTCCGGGGAGGGGAATGCCTTACTAGATTTAAGACCAATTCAAAATTTTGCTCCCGGTAAGGCAACCCATTCTCAGAGAATGGCTGCACTGCGCGATCGCCTGGAACATTTGCGGTTTCAAGCCACCGGTGAAACCTGGGCAAACTTTTCCAGGCGCATTCCGGAATTAGGGGCAATTGTCGAAGCTTTTATCGAAGGAAAAGAGAAGCGATCGCCCAGCGTCCAAGGCTATATCACCCCGACAGGGGAGGTAGAAATCCTCTCCACCCACGACCAAATTCTCGGCGGACCAGATGGTCAAATCTATCTCGGTTGCCGCTTTCCTGCTGATGACGCTTATCGGCTGCCCTTGCAAGAATTAGGCATCAGAGTAGGAAAAGCCCTAGCAGAAAAAGGCGCAATGGAGCGCTATGGCGTTGATTTTGTTGCGGTGCGTCAGCCCAATACTGCACGGGGGTGGGATATTCAGGCGATTGAAATTAACCTGCGCAAAGGCGGAACAACCCATCCTTTTATGACCCTTAAGTTGCTCACCAATGGTAACTACGATTATTCTACTGGTTTATTTTATGCCCAGCAAGGTCAGGAAAAATACTATATCGCTTCTGATAACCTGCAAAAAGAACGCTACCAGGGGCTACTGCCCAGCGACTTGATGGATATTATCGCTAAACACCGACTGCACTTTGATAGCAGTACGAGAACTGGCAGTGTTTTTCATTTGATGGGGGCACTTTCTGAGTTTGGCAAGCTAGGATTAACCAGCATTGGTAATTCCTGGGCAGAGGCAGAAGAAATTTATCACCAGGTGGAGAAGGTGCTAGATTCAGAAACTCCACCCGTTGTCGATTCTTCCTGCGTAACTTTATCTCCCAGTATCCCGATTACCTGGATTTGAGGACTATCGCCAACTTAATGATAATGATAATTATTCCTTACTTTTATTTCGCCAAGATGGGATACCTTGAAGTTCACCAGCAACACCAAACAAGCTCAACACTACTGACTTAAGCATATGATGAATGGAACGCGGATGACGCGGATGACGCGGATTTTCACGGATAGGGAATTCTAATTCGGCTGAGTCGTTAATCTATTTGTCCCCAGCCAACAGTCCCCACAATGCCATATATCTTATATCCACTTTTCGGATAAGTTCTTAATTGGAAGTTCCCCCCAGATAACGGCGCAGAAAACTCTCTAGAGATTCCATCTTCAGATTATAAATCGATTCGAGATTGGTAATCTCGTCTGGGGTGCAGAAAAACTCATTCGCCAACAAAGTCCGCAGCGTGCCGAGGGAGCTTTGTGCTTGAGAATTAAACAAACTCAACCCAGCACGGAAGCCATCGAACACGAATAGAGGTAGATTAATCACAATCGGCTCTCGTTTAAAGAGGCGCGAAAAAATGCGAGGAATATCCTCCCTTTTGAGAATATCTGGCCCCCCTACAGGCAAAATTTGATTTTTTGCCCCTTCAATTTTGACTGAATCGATAGCAATCCGTGCTAGGTCATCTGTACTCACAATCGATGAGCGATTCTTCGGATCGCCGATGAGCAGATAAATTCCTGTATCGCGGAATCGTTCCGCCAAGGGCAGAAGATTATTGGCAAATCCAGAAGGCCGCAGGATGGTGTAAGTCAAACTACTCAGTGTGAGGTATTTTTCTACTTCCCGCTTCGCCTTAAACACGGGAGCATCTTCATATCCTCTATCTGTCCCCAACACAGAAATGTAAACAAAATGCTCGACACCATTCTCTTTCGCCTGGTCAATTAGTTCAATATTTGCCCGGTAGTCTAGCCCTTGAGCATCACCATCAGAACCGTGGGCGCTGATAATATACTGCACTCCCCGGCAAGCTTTTTGGATATCTTTGTCTTGCCGCAAGTCGCCGATAAAAATCTCAGCCCCTCGGTGTTCTAATTCCTCGTAACGAGAAAGCAGGCGCACAAAAGCTCGCACGGGTATTTCTTGCTCTCTTAGCAGCCGCACAATTCTGCGTCCAAGGGATCCGGTTGCGCCAGTGACTAAAAACATTGAACATTACCTCCACCTAATTCCTGCCAGTTTTTATCTCAGTTTAGATTATCGATCACAGTCAGCAAGGCATCGAAGGAACCCACATTGAAAAACAGGATAATGTCTCCTTGAACTTGCAGCTCCTCGATATCGAAACGAGCCTGAGCTAATAGGACGGTTGCCTTGGGATCGGACTCCTGAATTGGCACCAGATGCTCAATGTCTTCCTCTATGTAAATAGGAACCGCATATTGCATCAGCACTCAAATTCACCGGCGCGACCAGCATTTTGGTACTTGTAGCGCGAGATAATTGCAGCAAGTCGTCTTGAGCCATAATATTGGGTGAAATAACAAACTCCACCCTGATTGACTGACAAAAATATCGAAATCCTTGTCAGGTAAGTATTATAGGTAATTGTCAATTTTTTTACCTGCAACTGTTTTCTGAGTGGGATTTTTGGGAACTATAAAAATGTAAGCTCTGATATTTGTCAGTCAATATGTTGCGAAAGCTTCTAACCGCAATAGTCCTCATTGGAATCACAAGCTCCCTGTTGGGCTGTACAGAGAAACCCGCAGTTAAAGTTGAGAAGGCTCCTGTTACCTCTGGCGAAGCTATTGTCCTGGGGGATATTTCCTTTGAACCAGAATATAGGATAAGACGCTTCCAGCCAATTGCCGATTACCTGGCTACCAACCTCGGTGACATTGGTATTGGCAAGGGCGAGGTAAAAATTGCTTCAGACAAAGATACGATGGCCAAATGGATGGCCTCTGGCGAAGTGGATCTCTACTTTGACAGCCTTTTTCCAGCAATGTTCGCGATCGACCAGTCTGGTGCAAAGGCTATCCTGCGACGCTGGAAGGATGGGGTCGAGGAGT
>JBFRWF010000035.1:0-14954 GCA_051439465.1 Xenococcaceae cyanobacterium
CGGAGTTTCCTCTAGACAGAACCCCCTGAAAACTCACCGTTCGCTCAAATTTCTGAGCCCTTCAGAATTATAACGGCAGAAAAGCTTACGGCATAAGGATTTTTCCGTCTCCATCCTGTTCCCGATCACCAGACTTTTTCCCGTTTCCATCCTGTTCTCGATCGCCAGACTTTTTCCCGTTTCCATCCTGTTCCCGATCGCCAGACTTTTTCCCGTTTCCATCCTGTTCCCGATCGCCAGACTTTTTCCCGTCTCCATCCTGTTCCCGATCGCATCAGCGATTACCCCCCCCTGAACGGTTACGATTTGGTTTCTTTTGGCTACTTGGAGAACAGCCCCGATGTGGGCGGGACTTCCGGCTTTTCCTAAATGCTTGTACTTGCTCAATTTGCCCTCACCCGTCACTTGTGGGAAAAATTGGTTCAAGGGCTTGTAGCTTATAGTACCAATATTTTCCCTTCTTGGTCTTCACTTGATAACGCATAACCCGACATCCAGGGGGAGCCACGTCACCATTTGCCTGCAATTGCTTAATTTCCTGTTTTAAGACAGCAATGGCTGTCTGTAATTGGTCGGCTCTAGCTAGTTGGTCTGGCACTTTTGGCTTAGCCATGATGTCTCCTGAAAAAAAAGCCAGCTTGTTCGCGGCATTGTGCCGAGAATCATGCTTTAATTTTAATCAGAAACATAAAAGCAAAGTAAGACAACTGACCTATGGGGCTGCGAGAGCGTTGCCAACAAGTCTATCAAGCCACTCGAGAACTGGGAATCAAGTCAGTAAGAACTTTGGCCGGAGTTACTCATCTATCTAAAAGTAGTGTACATCGTCTCGGTCACAGAATTAAACATCGCCACACCTTCCCAGAATCCTACTTTTGGGAAACCCCAGAAGGTTATGAATGGCTGAGAGTATTGGTTTTTGCTACTATCTACATCTTTGGCATCAAACAGGGAATTGGTTCTGAAGTTCTGTCTGAGTTTTTCCATCTCCTCCGTTTAAACAGACAGATTGGTGTTTCTCCGACTGCCCTACGCCGTATCCCAATCGGTATTAGTTCGCGACAAACTGCCGCGAATCATTCTTCAACTCTAACTCTCTCCCTCCTCATTTCTCTTGTCCCGCCTTAAGTTGGTAGCCGGAACGGATGGGGAAACATTTCAGGTAATTTTTGTCCCTCTAATTGATATAGATGGTCGCAATTTAGGTAACGTTGTTGTTGTTAAAGATATTTCTCAGATTTTGCAGCTTTCTCGGCAATCTATGATCACTACTTCAACTATCTCTATTCTGATCGGTGGTGCCTTAATCTTAGTTTTCTATGGATTTTTGGGAAAAGTCGAGAAAAATATTGCTGACAGAAATGCTGAGCTGACAGAGGCGAAAATAAAAAAAGTTGAATTAGAGCAGTCGAAAAAAGCTGCTGATGCGGCGAGTGAAGCTAAAAGCGAATTTTTAGCCAATATGAGCCATGAATTACGCACCCCACTAAATGGTATCTTGGGCTATGCACAGATTCTCCGACGCACTGAACGTTTAACAAAGAAAGGACATAAGGGAGTAGAAATTATTCAACAGTGTGGTCATCATTTGTTAACGCTGATTAATGATGTACTCGATCTCTCTAAAATTGAAGCCCGAAAACTAGAACTCAATTCTAGTGATTTCTACTTACCTTCTTTCCTCGAGGGAGTGACTGAAATTTGCCGAGTGAGAGCAGAACAGAAAAACATCGGTTTTAATGTCGAACTTGATGCTAACTTACCAGATGCGGTTCATGCTGACGAAAAACGCTTACGTCAAGTCCTAATCAACCTTATTGGTAATGCGATTAAATTTACCCATAAGGGTAGTGTCACTCTTCTCGTTAAAACTCAACCCGTGACCAGTGAAGGTTCTCCTTCTCCTATACATCGCTTCCGCTTTGAGGTGATTGATACTGGCGTAGGGATGACTGCGGAGGATCTACAGAAAATCTTCCAGCCCTTTGAACAAGTCGGCGATCGCAAACAACAAATTGACCAATCTGGGCAAGACTATGCTATAGGGCCACTCGCTCACGCAGCTTGGCTCGATCTACCTTTGTGGTTTGACGTTGGCGTAATTCCTGCAACTGTCCGTTCAACCAATCGGCGATCGCCTCCTTTGGCCATTAGAGCGGCTCTAAATCTTACCAGGGTTCCTTTGCCGAAAGGTGCTTGCTCACAACCCTTGGCAATCAAGTACCAATTGCCTCTGTTCTAATTGCCACAGTCTACACTGTAATCTCTGATTCAGTGTAGGTAGTTCACGAAAATAAAGCAACAGATAACCAATCTCATTGCTATATCTTTTTTGCTATTTTAGGGATTGGTAATTGGTAATTATTAATAGTGCTGCGATATTTAACTTCTTTTTTTGACTCCGAAGTACAGAATTGGGCGATTGAAGCCCGATTGCTGCGCTGGCTAACCTTCCTCTGGCTGTTTATCGGTTTAGTGGCTCTGTTTTCAGCGTCTTATCCGATTGCTGATGCTGAACACGGGGATGGGTTATACTACTTCAAACGGCAACTGTTCTGGATGGTGCTGGGAATCGCGGGATTCAATATTTTAGTGCGATCGCCCATCCGGTATATATTGGGGATTACCCACTGGGTTCTCCTTCTGCTCCTGGGATTGATTTTAATGACCTTAATTCCTGGAATGGGAACCACCGTCAATGGAGCAACTCGCTGGATAAGCATAGGACCATTTCTCATTCAACCTTCTGAGTTGATCAAACCCTTCTTAGTGCTGCAAAGCGCTCGTGTTTTTGGGCAATGGGAGCGACTGACTTGGAAAGTCCGCGCTGGGTGGCTGATTATTTTCGGGACTGTGCTGGCGGGAATTTTGCTACAGCCTAACTTGAGTACCACAGCCTTATGTGGCATGACTCTGTGGCTGATAGCACTGGCAGCGGGATTACCTTTTAGATATCTGGGAGGAACTGCGATCGCTGGTTTACTTGCAGCGGTCACTAGTATTAGCATCCAAGATTATCAGCGGCGTCGGGTGATGTCATTTCTTGATCCTTGGGCTGATCCGATGCAGGATGGCTATCAACTGATTCAAAGTTTGTTAGCAGTTGGCTCTGGTGGCACTTGGGGTTCAGGCTTTGGACTGTCACAACAGAAACTATTTTATTTGCCGATTCAGTACACGGATTTTATTTTTTCCGTATTTGCCGAAGAATTTGGCTTTGCAGGTAGCGTGATGCTGCTATTGGTGCTAATCACTTATGCGACACTGGCACTGATTGTAGCTTTTAAGTGCCGTCATCGGATTCAGCGGTTGGTGGCAGTGGGCGTAATGATTTTGATGGTGGGGCAATCGCTGCTCAATATTGGTGTGGCTACAGGTGCCCTACCAACTACTGGTTTACCCTTGCCCCTGTTTAGCTACGGCGGCAGTTCGATTATTGCCAGTTTACTCTCAGCGGGGTTACTGATTCGGGTGGCTAGAGAGAGTAGTGAAGCAGAGGTGGTGCCTTTGCCACGTCGTTCAGGGTGATTGGTGACTGGCTCCGAGGTGACTGGCTCCGAGGTGACTGGTTCTGAGGGTACTGTGATGGGAAAAGCTAAAAAACTAATCACCTTTCCCCAATCACTGCGATGCTCGTGCATCAAAGATTTCTGCGCGTCGGATCACTAATCACCAATCATTCTGTATTTTTCTTTCCCTACTCCCCCCTCCCCGTTCTCCTTTCCCTGATCCGAAGTTCCCTGATCCGAAGCTCCCTGTTCCCCGTTCCCCGTTCCCTGTTCCCTGTTCCCTACTTCCCTCGAAAAAGAAAAACGGTAGAAAAGGTTTTTCTTCCCTACCGTTTATCAAATTAAAAAGTCAAAAGCCAGAAATATTAACCTTTCTTACTTAGTCAGTCGCCTGAGCCAAGAGCTCCTGCTTTTCATCCTTGAGCACCTTGACCTTGCCTTCCTCATCCACATCAGCAATAGCCGTGTCTCCTTCACGGATGCGACCAGAGAGGATTTCCTCAGCCAAGATATCTTCCAACAGACGCATAATCGCTCGACGCAATGGTCTGGCACCATAGGCAGGGTTGTAACCCTCTTCTACCAAACGCTCTTTGAACTTCTCGGTAATCTCCAGGTTAATATCCTTTTCTATTAGCCGTCCAAAGACCTCCTTGAGTAGAATATCGGCGATTTGATACACCTCTTCCTTACTAAGCTGACGGAAGACGATTATTTCATCGAGACGGTTGAGAAACTCAGGGCGGAAATAATTCTTCAGCTCTTCATTTACCAAAGACCGGATGCGATTGTACTGGGACTCCGCTTGGTCTTCAGCAAACTCAAAACCTAAGCCACCGCCACCTTTCTCAATCACCTTAGAGCCAATATTCGAGGTCATAATCAGCAGTGTATTCTTGAAGTCCACTGTACGACCCTTCGCATCAGTTAGGCGACCATCTTCTAAGATTTGCAGCAGCATATTGAAGACATCCGGATGAGCCTTCTCAATTTCGTCGAACAGCACCACCGTATAAGGGCGACGACGCACTGCTTCGGTTAGCTGACCACCTTCGTTATAACCCACATATCCCGGAGGAGAACCAATCAGTTTAGAAACCGTATGGCGCTCCATATATTCCGACATATCCAGGCGAATCATCGCCTCTTCGGAACCGAAGAAATAAGCCGCCAGAGCCTTAGTTAGTTCTGTCTTACCTACTCCAGTAGGACCAGAGAAGACAAAACTGGCAATTGGTCGATTTGGATTCTTTAGACCCACCCTGGCGCGACGAATAGCGCGAGAGACTGCTTTCACCGCATCCTCTTGACCAATCAGACGCTGGTGCAGAGTGTCTTCCATGTGCAGGAGCTTCTCAGATTCGGATTCGGTGAGCTTATTCACCGGTACCCCAGTCCAGGAAGCAACAATGTGGGCGATTTCTTCAGAATCCACCACTGGACTGGAATCTTCACCGCGAGAGTCTGACTTTTTCGACGAAGCGATCGCCCGGATTTCCGCCTTAATTGCCATCTCGCGATCGCGCAGTTCTCCCGCTTTATCAAAGTTCTGGGAGCGCACCGCATCATCCTTTTGCTTCAGTACCTGACGCAGTTCTTTATCCAGTTCTTTCGCTGCTGGTGGCAACTGGGAGTTAATTAGGCGCACCCGCGAACCCGCCTCATCAATCAAGTCAATTGCCTTATCCGGCAAATAGCGGTCTGAGATATAGCGGTCTGAGAGCTTCGCCGCTGCATCCAAAGCCTCATCCAAGATTTTCAGCTTGTGATGTTGCTCATAGCGCTCCCGCAAGCCGTAGAGAATCTCAATGGTTTCCTCAACGCTCGGCTCACCCACCATCACTGGCTGGAATCTTCGCTCCAACGCTGCATCGCGTTCAATATGCTTCCGATACTCATCCAGGGTAGTCGCGCCGATGCACTGCAATTCTCCTTTTGACAAAGCTGGCTTGAGGATATTAGCGGCATCAATTGCCCCTTCTGCTGCACCTGCACCAATCAAGGTATGTACTTCGTCAATCACCAGGATTACATTCCCCGCTTGACGAATTTCATCCATGATTTTTTTCAGACGCTCTTCAAATTCACCCCGATATTTCGTCCCCGCAACCAGCAAACCAATATCCAGGGTGACAACCCGCTTTTCTTCTAAGATATCTGGGATGTCTTTATTGGCGATGCGTTGGGCTAGACCTTCGGCGATCGCCGTTTTTCCCACCCCAGGTTCTCCAATCAGAACCGGGTTATTCTTGGTGCGGCGTCCCAAAATCTGGATCACCCGCTCAATTTCCTTAATGCGTCCCACCACTGGATCGAGCTTGCCCTCTCCTGCCAAATTAGTCAGGTTGGAGCCAAACTCATCCAGCGTTGGCGTCTTCGTTCGACCACTAGAACCTGGTCCCGCCGCGACTTCTGCTGTTTCTCCCAGCATCCGGATCACCTGGGTACGAACCTTGGAGAGGTCTACACCCAAATTTTCCAGTACCCTAGCGGCTACCCCTTCTCCTTCCCGAATCAAACCGAGAAGTAAGTGTTCAGTGCCGATGTAGTTGTGTCCTAGTTGGCGAGCTTCTTCCAGGGATAGTTCCAGAACCCGCTTAGCTCTGGGGGTGAAGGGAATTTCCACCGCCACAAAGCCAGAGCCGCGACCAATAATTTTTTCGACTTCAATCCGGGCATCTTTGAGATTGACCCCCATAGATTTCAGTACCTTGGCAGCGACACCTGTTCCTTCTCCAATCAAACCCAGAAGAATTTGCTCAGTGCCTACGAAATTGTGTCCCAAGCGACGTGCTTCCTCCTGGGCGAGCATGATCACTTTAATGGCTTTTTCTGTGAAGCGTTCAAACATGATCTATCTCCATCACCTGCTGCGTGCCCGTGTTAAGCTGATTCTAGCATAGGCTAATTTTTCGAGTATTAGTGATCCGACGCGCAGAAATTTTTGATTTCGAGCATCGCAGTGATTGGGAAATTCTCCTCCTCTGGGCATCCCTTTTCCCCTGCTTTCCTACTTTCTCATCTTTCAGACTTCAGACTTCAGACTTCTGACTTCAGACTTCTGAACAGCTTCCATTTGTTTTCGGCAAGGCGTTTGTAAACTTGCTCCTGCCAAATCGCCAAATTGCGGACAAATTTAGTTTTATCCAAATCACTACGCCAGAGAATTAGGGCATCTTCACCAGTTTTTTGATAATAGCCTCGGCGTCGTCCCGCTATTTTGAAACCAAACTTCTGGTAAAGAGACAAAGCCACCTGATTCGACTCTCGCACTTCCAGAGTTGCCCGATCCAGCTTGCGCTCAAATGCATCTGTTAACAAAGAGTATAGCAGCAGTTGTCCCAATCCCTGACCTTGGTAATCTGGATGAACCGCCAAAATCGTAATATGTGCTTCTTCTAAAATTGCCCAAAAACAGCCCAGACCTAGAATTTTTTCGGTATGGGGCGGTGGGGTTGAGGAATTAGATTCAAAAATTGTCGGAATTGAAAGAACTAATAACGTACTGTTGGGACTTTTTAATTCCTGTTGATAACCCTCTAAAGTCCACAGTCCCCCTAAACATAATTGATCCAATTCGACAACCTGGGTCAGTTGCTCGACTTTTAGAGGTTCAAGCTTGAGATTTACTCTAGTCACGATTGGGTTTTATATTGATTTTTGCCCACCTACTTAGCGATCGCTGCCATTTTTCTGTGGGTTGGATGAAATAGAATACGCCAGAGCTCAGTCAGAAAATAGCATTTTATGGTATTCTGTCAAATAGCGATACTCAACGGCTATCAACTTAAGCCGGGACAATTGTGGGGACTGGGACTCGCCCTTACTAGGCTAGACTAGGCTTCGCCCCTGCTGACGCAGCGCGTCCCTGCTGACGCAGCGCGCCCCTGCTGTCGCAGCGCGTCGCTGCTCCGCAGAGCTCTCAAAGGCTTTCAGGCAAAAGTCACCCATTCAAAAGTAATGCTGAACCGTAAGTCAGATAAGTTATTTAGCTCACCAATCAACCTCTTTCCCTTTGCCTTATTGAAACTAAGCTTCGCTTAGTTTCAATTTACATGAAAGCTGGCATGGTTCAATATGTAGAGTGGCAAGGTAACACATAGGGGTGTTAGTCTGGGGAACTTTTAGAACTTTGTCCCGGAGTCCGGTGTCTGCCAATCTCCCCCTCTCCCAATCTCCCCCTCTCCCCCTCTCCCCCTCTAAGGGTGTTACTCTGTTTTGAACCATGCCTGAAAACCTTTTGCCTGATCCTCAGGGGCTGACTGGGAACTGGGAAATACACTAACCACTGCGATGCTTGTGCATCAAAGATTTCTGCGCGTAGGATCGCCAATCCCTAAGCCCTAATCCCTAATCCCAAGACTTTCCCCCTTTAAACTGGTAGCCTACTCAACTATGCTGCGAGCTGGAAGTACTATTATTGCGTTGTTTTCAGGATAAACTAAAATCAAGCAAAAAAATAACAGCTAACTGACAACTGACAACTGATAACTATCACATCATGCTATCGACGGATATCGAGAGAAATTCTGGACATCAGTATTTACCTCAACCCACTGCCAATCGGACTTCTCCCTCGCCCAATCAGGAACTTCTCCCCCTCACCGCCAAAGTCAACAGCCGTGACTGTCTAGAAATTGGCGGCTGCGATCTTACAAACTTGGTACAGCAATTTGGTTCCCCCCTTTATGTATTAGACGAGGCTACCCTCCGGACAGCCTGTGGTCAATATCGGGATGCCTTTGCTAAATATTATCCCGGTGAATCCCAAGTGATTTATGCCTCGAAAGCCTGGAGTTGTTTGGCTGTTTGTAGCATCGTTGCCAGTGAGAGCTTAGGCTTCGATGTGGTTTCTGGTGGAGAACTCTATACAACGCTGCAAGCGCTTGTACAGGCGGGTTTAGGCAATCAATCCCTCCGAGACCAGGATTTGACAGCAAAACCCAGTAGCGCTGAAAAAATCTATTTCCACGGGAACAACAAATCTGTCGCTGAACTCAAGTTAGCAATTGAGAATCGCTGCACGATTATTATTGATAATTGGCGGGAGTTACAAATGCTCGTGGAGATGGCAGCTAATTTAGAGGAGCAACCGATCCGAGTAATGCTGCGGTTGACTCCTGGGATAGAATGTCACACTCACGAGTATATTCGCACGGGTCATCTGGACAGCAAGTTTGGCTTTGATCCCAATGAATTAGATGCAGTTTTCACCTATGTCAGCCAGCAACCGACTCTCAACTGCATTGGTTTACACGCTCACATTGGCTCCCAAATTTTTGAGCGTCAACCCCACCAAGACTTGGCGGGTGTCTTAGTGGAGTGGATGAAGAAAGCTGCTAATTATGGCTTGTCAATGAAAGAGTTGAATATTGGCGGTGGTTTAGGCATTCGCTACACCGAAACAGACGATCCCCCTAGTATTGACGAGTGGGTGAAAGCAGCCTGTCAAGCGGTAGTGGAGGCTTGCCAGTCCCATAAATTACCTTTACCAAAGTTAATAGCCGAACCAGGGCGATCGCTAATTGGTTCGGCTTGCGTCACCGCCTACACCGTAGGTAGCCGCAAGGTGGTTCCTGAAATCCGCACTTACGTAGCGGTAGATGGTGGTATGTCTGACAATCCTCGTCCGATTACTTATCAATCCCTCTATCGAGTTGTGGTTGCCAATCGGATGGGGGCACCTTTACAAGAGACGGTGACAATTGCTGGAAAACACTGTGAATCTGGGGATATTGTGATTAAAGATGTCCAGTTGCCTGAAACTGAACCAGGAGATATCCTGGTGGTGATGGGGACAGGAGCCTACAACTATAGCATGGCTTCCAATTACAATCGCTTGCCCCGACCAGCAGCGGTTCTAGTTAACCAGGGAGAAGCTAACCTAATTTTGCAGCGGGAAACCTACGAAGATCTAATGCGGCAAGACCGATTGCCAGAAAGACTGATTCAGAATGTCAACAACCCTCAGCTATCCCCGTAAGGTTAATTGTATTTCTTGGGATGTCACCTTGAATCCCCAACCATCATCTAGCTAAGTTTATTAGAGTTAAATGCCTTCGTCGGGTTCTGTTCCTGACCATAGCTGGATTCTGTCCTGGCTGATTGACAACAGGATTAATATCATTGATATCGGATTGGTTCTAGCCCTAACTTATGTGGTGCTCCTCATTATTGGGGAGCGTCGTACCCTGTGGATAGTTCGAGGGTTGATTGTATTAGTGTTGGCGGCAGTAGTTAGCAAACAACTGGAGCTAATCCTACTGAATTTTGTGCTCGAAAAGTTGGTACTGGGTTCGGCTGTGGCGATGGCTGTTATCTTCCAGTCAGAGTTTCGCCGCTTTCTAGAACAGCTAGGGCAGGGCAAAATTAGCCAGTTGTTTCAAGCCTCACGACGCCCAATCGCCAAACCAGATAGTCTGATTGATGAAATTGTAAATGCAGTCAAAGAACTGTCTCAAAATCGTACGGGGGCATTGATGGTTTTAGAAACGATTAGCCCGATTGACGAACGAGATTTTTCTGACCCTGGGGTTCCCCTCAATGCCGAAATTTCTAAAGAACTCCTCCAGACTATTTTTCAAACAAAAACCCTGTTACATGATGGTGCTGTCTTTATTCGCGGCTCCCGTATTATTTCTGCTGGTGTGATTTTGCCCCTTTCTGAGCGCAAGGCACCACGGCAGTTGGGGACGCGCCATCGAGTGGCAATGGAAATGACGGAGCGAGTCAATTGCTTGTGTATTGTTGTATCTGAAGAAACGGGTTCCATTTCTCTGGCGGAGAAGGGAAACCTGAATCGACCCTTAACGAGCAGTAAACTGAAAGAGCTGCTAGAGGCGAGATTCTCTCCTTCGGTAGACCGCGAGGCAGTCGCCCCTGGTTTAGGTCGTCTGAGCCGTACAATTGGCTTCCAGGGAAGAATCCTACTAGAGCGTGTCTTTCGTCTTCCGTCATCAACTTCAAAAGAGAAGAAATGATTGCTAAGTCAAGTGCGTTACAAGAGTTACCATCTGATCTGGACAAAAGCCGCCTGCCCAAGCATGTAGCAGTGATTATGGATGGAAATGGTCGCTGGGCAAAACGGCAGGGGCTACCCCGGATTATGGGTCATCAGCGGGGAGTAGATGCTCTCAAGGATTTGCTGCGCTGCTGTAAGGATTGGGGAATTCCCGCTCTGACTGCCTATGCCTTTTCTACAGAAAACTGGGGGCGACCCCTGGAGGAAGTGGAATTTCTCATGACCTTGTTTGAAAGGGTGTTGCGGCGAGAGCTCAAGGAAATGATGGAGGAGAATGTAAGGATTCGCTTTGTGGGTAATTTAGAGGCGCTGCCGCGATCGCTCCAAGATGAGATTGAGCGCTCGATGAATAATACCAAAGATAATTGGGGAATTCACTTTACTGTTGCTACTAATTACGGTGGGCGACAGGAAATTCTGCAAGCTTGTCGGGCGATCGCCTCTAAAGTGCAGCAAGGTTTAATAAGCGCGGATGAAATAGATGAGGAGTTATTTGAGGGTCACCTTTATACCACTGGGATTCCTCACCCTGACTTGTTAATCCGTACCAGTGGCGAAATGCGGATTAGTAATTTCTTGCTCTGGCAAATGGCTTATGCGGAAATTTATGTCACCCAAACTCTGTGGCCTAATTTCGATCGGGTTCAGTTTCACAAGGCTTTGTCGGCATATCAACAGCGGGAGCGTCGGTTTGGGAAAATTTAAAGGAATTTAATCAGACGGGGTGACAACCCCGTCAAAACCCGTACTGGGCTTGGCTTAATCCTAGTTTAGTTGACAAAAAAATCAAGTTTACTGAGAAGCTTATTGAGAATACTTATTGAGAAAATTCTCAATAAGTAAGGCGATCGCCACTCTGATTAACAGATAAGTGATCGCAAATCATTTTCATTATTGTAGGGGCGAAGCATTTGGGGGATCAATTGTGAAACGTATCATCAAGTTTGATATCCAAATGCTTCGCCCTTTTCTGGGTTGTCTGTGGGACATGAATCAAAATATATATAGGTTATCGGTGGGAGCAGGGCGAAGCATTCGGATATATAATTTTTGGTATAGTTCGATGATTTATTCCCCGAATGCTTCGCCCCTACAGTTGCTTGATTTTTTTGTTAACTCATCAAGGCGATCGCAAAGCCCTGTAAGGAGTCAACCGAATTCTGAAAACTTTGTTTCTCGCCATGGCCATCGTAGTCAGTTCGGACTACAATGATGGTATCGGTTGTGAGATCGGGAAGCCCGCGCCGTATGCGTAGCATCGGCGTCGGGAGGATATCACGGGCCAGAGAAAACTGCTGCTTCGATATCTTCGCGACTCAGAGAATATTTGAAGGAGCGTTTGATATCAACTCCCCCCTCACCAGCATTGATGTAGCGCACGGTTAATTCTTCAATTTCTAGGCACAGTTCTGCTCTCCAAGTAGATCGTTCGATGTTCCAGCAGTGCAGGTTTTTTCGGTCTTGTTGACATCCTAAAGCCCTAAGCCATTTTTCAATGTCAGGAAGGGGATGGTTATACAAAGGGGTATCAGCAGGCAGAAGAACCATGAACAGTTATCGGTTGTTGATTAAAGGTACAGTAGGTTATCCCTAAGTAAGTCAGAAATTTGGAAGGCTGCATTTCCCCTAGTCAAGCCGATAGCGATCGCCAATAGCAAGCAGCCAAGAAAGGTCAGGCCGAGAATAAACAGGGCGAAAATTTCACCAGGATCGAGGGGACGATCTGTGGGGTCGAGGTAAGCTGAATCAGACCATTTCCGTTGGGAGGAAGAAACTGATTGTCCCATATCTTGAGGGGCTTGAATCACATTCGAGCGGGAATAGCGAATTTTTAAGTCGTATAGCGATCGCCGCTCTGGGTTGCTCAGGGTAGCGTAAGCTTCGTTAAGCTGCTGAAATTTTGCTGTGGCGATCGCTGATGGTAAATCGGTTGTATCCGGATGGTAGCGTTTACTCAATTCCCGATACGCTCGCCGGATTTCCATCGCCGGAGCTGAAGGATGTAGCCCTAGAATGGCATAATGGCTGTTAGCCAGCCTGGTTTGAGCTGGTATATTTCGCTCTGTGGATTTTGCAGTTTTCCGCTTCTGAGTCACAAGATTTTCTAAACTACTTGTGTGAATATTTTATCCAAAATCCAAAATCCAATGACACATCGCCAGTTCTGGAGACGTTTAGTTCACCTTTGCCTATTAACCCTGATTGCCGGATGCACCAGTCTGTTGCTGTTTAGCACATCACCAGCCTCCGCGAATATCAACGATGATAAATTCGACGGCAACATCTTCGTTGTCTACGCCGGAAATGGCTCCCTTGTACCGCCGCGCTTGACTCTAGCTGAGTCACTGCAACGGGAAACTCCTGCCCTGCTGGTATTTTATGTCGATGACAGCAGTGATTGCAAAGAATACGCGATCGTTGTCTCTGGACTACAGGAATATTATGGCCGCGCAGCTAGCTTGATTCCGGTTCGCGTTGATGCAATTCCGGTTAAATCAACCTACACTCCCCAAGAACCGGGTTACTACTATGAAGGAGTTGTTCCTCAAACCGTCTTACTGAATCAAAAGGGTGAAGTGGTATTCAACGGTAAGGGACAAGTTCAGTTTGAGGCAGTTGATGACGTTTTTCGAGAGGTATTTGACTTGTTACCCCGTTCTGAGTCAGTGGAACTGAAACGGCGATCTTTTAATGAATTTAATACAGAGTTAGTCCAATAGTTGTAGGGTGGGTAATGCCCACCCTAAGTTTAATGACAAACTCAGTGGATGAAAAAGCTGGCGATCGCTACCCTTTTTCATCTACTGAAACTCTAAATCCTACATTCCGCAGGTTGGAGGGGAGAACTTTGGTATTTTTAGTGGAACAAATTAACCAGGAACTCGTCTTTACATGCGAGCGAGAGCAGTAATCTTGGCTAGCTTGTCTCGCTCCAGATCCTGTAATTCCTCCAGATTCAGCCATCCCTCTTGGAGCAACTTGGCAAAGACGAAGACGAGGACTGAATACCTGTAGTCGTACTTGCCATCGATCTCGTGTCTCCTGGCACTCAAGAAGTCGTGCAGCTGCCACACTGAGTCAATCTCAGCAATTTCAGCTGCTTTTTGCCTAACTTCCTGAATTAGACTATTTATTTCTCGCTCGTAAGCTTTCTTAAAAGCTTCCTGTGCTGCTTTCTTTTCACTTTCAGACCAGTTAATCTCACTCATAGCATTTTGGATTTTGGATTGGGAAAGCCTTGCTAATACTAGCTTCCAGATTGGCATCTGCCGCAAGCTTTGGGAAAATTGGTATTACTTATCATTACCAAAGCTTATTGACTACATACTCTAACCGCTAACCCTACGGGTACAGCGCTTGATTCTGAACAGACAATTGCTTATCCGTTCCTCCACTCTGACGAGGGTTCCCAGGCTCCCCACCCCAAGGCAGCGATATCTCCTCAATGGTTATTTCGGGCATTACTTTTGCGGGGACCCCGCATAGCTGAGATAGGTCAATCCCCAGTAATTTAAGACCTCTTTCTAATATGTTTTTCGATGCCTGAATATCCGCATCTTCAATGTATCCACACTCGGTACTACCGAAGCGTTCACCGTTTCGATTATCTTTACTGACGCAACCACACTGATAACAAGTAACAGAAGTGTGACGGGGGTTAACTTCTAGCACGATGCAGCCAAACTTTTCAGCTACCGACTTCACCTTCTGCTTGAGTTCCCCCCAACTAGCGTCTGCTATAACTCGGTTTAATCCTCTTTTCTTACTTTGACCATTCGTCAGATATTTTCCAGCCTCATTCTGTAATGGTTTACATCTTGCCATCATCCCTTTAATGTTTAAATCCTCGAAGATGATGGCATCAGCTAGATTACATAGTTTATTGGCTACTTTCCATTGATAATGCGTTCTTCTGTTAGCTACTTTTTGTTCTAATCTCGCCAAATACTGATAGGCTTTTGATTTGTTTCTAGAGCCTTTCTGCTTGCGACTAGCAGCACGATATCTGATCGTCCTTCTTCGTTCTACTTGTTTGTAGAACTGCGGGTTGGGTATTATTGAGCCTTGACTGAGAGAAGCCAGCTTTTTTATTCCTAGGTCTACTCCGATTGCTCTCTTGACTTGATTAGAATCAATCGGCATCGGGGCGGGGACAGACTTATCTTCTAAAGTTACGCTCATGTACCAGCCATCAGACTTTTTGCGGATGGTAACCGTTTTGATGCTAAATCCATCAGTCATAGGTCGTGACAGGTAAAATCTCATCCATCCAATCCTAGGTAGATGAACTCTATCTCCCTCAATAGTTACTTGACCTGAAGCATAATTAAAACTTCTAAATTTCTGTCTAGTCTTAAACCTTGGATATCCTCTCTTCTCTTTAAAAAAGTTTTGAAAGGCTTTATCTAAACGTTTTAAGTTTT
>JBFRWF010000036.1:0-14373 GCA_051439465.1 Xenococcaceae cyanobacterium
GGGGAGAGGGGGAGATGGGGAGATGGGGAGATGGGGAGACACCGGACTCCGGGACAAGGTTAAAAGTTCCCCAGACTAACACCCCTATTGTGTTACCTTGCCACGAACCATATTGAACCATGCCTTACGTAGAAATCTTACACTTACTGACAAATCGTACAAATCAGGTGGAGTCAGAGTGCGATCGCCGCTGGAGTAGGGTGGGCATTGCCGACAAACAAGGAAAGAGGTTCAATATTAACCAAAGCAATGCCCACCTTGCCCTTAAAATGCGATCGCCCTTGCTATAATCTAAACAGGATGTAGCTTGGGTAGAGCGATAGGAAATCTGTCGCAGTCTCGAATCTTCCGAGTATTGGAAAATCTTGATAACTGCCAAGGACAAATTGTAGAAATCTTACGCTTACTGACAAATCGTACAAATCAGGCGGAGTCAGAGTAGGGTGGGCATTGCCGACAAACAAGGAAATAGGTTCAATATAATCCAAAGCAATGCCCACCTCGCCCTTAAAGTGCGATAAAAGGCGATCGCCTTGATTTGGAGAAGTGCGAAGACACTAACATTCTGGTATATTCAATTGATTTAAGTAGGGAGAATAGGCAAAAGCATCGGGCAGCTTGAGAAATTTTAAGACCTAGTAAAATATAACTTATCTGTCTGTCTTCTCAGGTGAACCAGAAAATCTATAAATTTGAGAAACAGAGGTTTTAGAACGGCAATAAATAATGAGAAAATTAACATGACTCTTAAAGAATTAAGAACTCAACTTTTAGCCTTAACACCTACTGAACAAGCTGAAGCAATGGAAATACTAACCAAAATTATTAACAATGGTTCTTCGAGAATTACCAAAACCTCTGGGGTATGTGGTGGGGATGCTTGTATTGAACATACTCGTATTCCTGTGTTGCTGTTAGTCAGTTTACGTTATCAGGGTTCGACTGACGCTGAATTACTGGCATTTTATCCTCAACTTCGTGCTGTTGATTTAGTTAATGCTTGGGCTTATGCTAAGGCATATCCAGAAGAAATTGAAACAGCTATTCGAGAGGAAAAAGAAGCAATGGAGTCGGAAATATAATCTATGGCGCATCTTTATGCAGATGAACAATTTCCCTTACCAGTTGTGCAAATTCTCCGAGATTTCGGTCATAATGTGTTAACAAATTTCTAAGGAAGAATCCTTAACCAATAAATTAATTAGAGTAAACCGGCCACAACAATAAATTACAAATACCTTAATATGAATACAGTAAAAAATCGGTAGTGCATCAGAAAACTTTGGGATAAGTAGCTAAATCATCCCAAGTATCAAATCACCCTAACCTTGCTAGATCAAGTGGAGTCAGAGTAGTCAAGCTAGATTTTGAGGGGAGTTCAGCGAGTCAGTCCAAATAGGCTGAAACTACTGACTGATGAGACTTCTGGAAAACTTTGCGCTCTACTGATTGTCAATTTCAGAATTCAGAATTCTCTAGGCAAAGATTTAATAATATTTGTGAAGATTTCTTTCAACAGTTACAGGCCCATCCCTAATTCATCTGCCGTGCAAAAACTCCATAGAAGGAGTCAATGGGAGCAAAGTTCAGTATTTGTAAGAGATGAAAATATTATACTAAATATCGCTCTTTTGCGGTTCACTAAAGCCAAATAAGGACTGTAAGTAGCTTTGTACAGTTGCACTCGACTCATTTCTAGTCCATTTCTTCAAACTGTGATCGCAGATGCAGTTTGAGAAAATGATCTAGTAAATCTCTAAGAAAATCTTAAGTTTTCTATGATAGAGTCCATTTTCAAGATAAGTGCTGCTGAAATACGAAAGAGGCATGCATCAGGGGAAAGGAACTTTAAGAAAGCCGATCTAAGTTACGCTGACCTCAGAGGAGCGGATCTAAGTTACGCTGACCTCAGAGGAGCAAATCTGAGTTATGCCAACCTTCAAGAAGCGGATCTAAGTGGTTCTGATCTGAGAGAATCCATTCTAAATAGGGCGAAGCTGAATGAAGCTAACTTGAGTAGAGTTAATCTGATTGGAGCGAACCTGACAAAAGCTAACCTGAATAAAGCTAACCTGATTGGAGCCTACTTAACGAAAGCTTGTCTGAAGGGAGCTAACCTGATGGAAGCCTGCTTGGAAAATGCGCACCTGAATGAAGCCCACCTGAATGGAGCTAACCTGAAGGGAGCCAGCCTGGTTGGAGCCTACTTCATAGGAACCTACTTGATGAAAGCTAACCTGAGTGAAGCTAATCTGAGTAGAGCCTACCTAAGTGGAGCTGACCTGAGTGGAGCTTACTATAGCGATAGCACCCGCTTTGATGGTAGTTTTGATCTCATTAATACTCGGATGCAGAAGGTGAG
Organism: Xenococcaceae cyanobacterium; assembly: GCA_051439465.1. GTDB lineage: Bacteria > Cyanobacteriota > Cyanobacteriia > Cyanobacteriales > JBFRWF01 > JBFRWF01. The sequence continues at coordinate 2,363 of JBFRWF010000036.1, forward strand.
GCTTACTACTGTTGAGGAATTGCTCAGTACATTCAATTATCTCAGTGAATGTAGTAATCGCTATTTGGGAAGCAGAATGACTGCTAAATACTTCGAGTCCTCTCGTCCTGACTTTGATTGGTTAAACAACTTTAAAATTGATCGTTCTGCTCAGATAACTTTTTCTGGCGTACTTACAGAGGCAGTCAGTTCTGTACAATTACAGTGGTTTCAGAAGTGGGTTAATGCCTTTATCAAATGCTGTTCCCAAATTATCCAGGACTTCCCAACCCTGATCGATCAAAAGCAACTAGTAATTACTAGGTCAACATCCGATCTCGTTTCCGCTTTATAGCTCCCCTTTAGCCTTGGACACTAGTCGCGCTTACACAGATAAAGTCCATCTACCTCGGCGAGTTCCCCTTAGGGGTACGCGGACTGGATGAAAAAGGGAGGATTAAATCCAGATTTAGCATATTAATAATGAGGGTCAATTAACTTTATGGTTTTAACACAAACAGAACTAACTTCCGAGGGGGGAAATGGTCTCAAAAAAACAGGACATCTTTTGAGTAACAAGTATCCTAGAAAACATCATCACTATAGCATTGAAGACTTTTTCTCTTTCCAAACAGAGATAGGGACAATCACTGATTGGAATGAATCTCGTAACATTTTAGTCAGTGAAGATTTCATTATTGGTTTAATAGAAGGCTTAGAGGAAGAAGTAGGTATGGCTTCCTCAGTTGTTATGTACAACATTGGGCAAGAGTGGGGAAAAAGGGATGCCAACTTTTTCCAAAACTGGTTTAAAAAAGAGTATAGGAATGACATAAGTCAGATCGGTCTTCCGTTTGTGTTAGAAGCTTGGTGGTGGCCCTTTACAACCCAAGGGTGGGGAAACTGGGATGTGGACATGAGCGAGCAAAAAAATGGGTTCATGTTTATCAACATCTTTGATTCAGCAGTAGCACGTACCTTGGGTGATGTGGGTAAACCCGTATGCTATATCTACGCTGGTCTATTCGCTGGGTTCTTCAGCGACTTAGTTCAGAAACAGTTAAACTGCATCGAAATCCAGTGCTACTCCATGGGAGATACTTATTGCAAGTTTCTCTTGGGCAAACAAGACCGCATTGATGCCGCCACCTTCTGGATGAATGAAGGCGCTACAACCCGAGATATTGAAAAACGGTTGCAGAATGGGGAGTATCTCAAATGAGCGATCGAACCTTCTGGCAGTGCCTCTCAGTTCAAAAATTCTTCAGCAGTTGCAATTGGCAAGGCCATCCATTGAAGATAGAGCAACAGCTTGCTGATATAAGCTTTGAGCAACTATCCTTGTGCCTGACAGTGCAGGAATACTTCAGCCATAGCAACTGGCAAGGTCAGCTCCTGGGGCTTCACAGCAGCCAGATGCCCTCCTCTTTATCCTTAACCCTGCCAGTTGGCGAGTTCTTCCAGTTTATTGTCTGGGAAGGCAACCCCAAAATTGCTGCTCTACCCAAGCTGTCATCCGCCCCGGAGCTTACTCCATCACCTTCCCAAGACCTGACATTAACGGATTTCTCTGAATTGTTTTAGAGATAATATCATGCACCCTGACATTGAAGAACTTCTGTATAAAGCAGAAGAAGAATATCTGCAGACGCCAGAAATTGAGCTTTTCAAGCATCATGTTGCCTCCCTAGCCCAACGCTTGGAGACCTATGAATGCCTGCGCGACCAGGAAATAGCCATCTTCCAAACCGTTGCCGATCGGCTTCTGGAAGCCTTCCCCCAGGAAAACCCGCAACTCCTAGAACGAGCCTTGAAGCATTGGCTGTCAGTCTTGCGCTACTGTGCTATGGCAATGCTTCTGAACAATCCAGAATTTCTCGAACGCCGATTGCTCGAGTGGCTCGGAGATTTGGTACAGGCTCACCAGATGGAATCGCTGGAAACCAAGCTCTGCCAGTTGTTGCTCTCACGCCTGAAAGAGGTGCTGTCTGAGCAGCAGTTGGCTTTAGTGCAACCTTTTTTAGAGCAAGCACAGACAACCCTTTTGGGCGACAATGCCCTGATTCAAGTAGGAGAAGACTGAAGATCGATGATTGCAGTTGCTGATTTACTCAAAGACCGTCCCTTGCCAGGGAACTACTTTGCTCCAGATGCCTATGTGCAAGGGGATATTGAATTTGGCTTAATCGAAAATCGGCAGGGAGCGCGTCTATTGGCCTTGCCAGAGGTGCTGCTGCAAGCGATTTACGCAGGTTTAGAAAAAGAAACAGGCCAAGCGGCGGTACTGGTGCTTTTCAATTGTGGTCGCTGGTGGGGCAAGAACTTCTACCGGCGGTTTGGTAAAGAAGTGAGCGACTACTATGGCAAACCCCTAGCCCAGATGGAGATGGTGGAGTTTCTGCAGTGTTTGAAACAATGTTGGAAAACCCACGGCTGGGGCACCATTGACTTAGATCTGAACTATTATCAGCACGGATTTCTCGTCGTCAAAGTTTGGAATTCTGCCTTTGCTCAAGCAGCTCCGCCTTCTAATCGACCCATGTGTTTTGCCGAGGCTGGCATTTTAAGTGCTTTTTTTAGCCAACTTACTGGGCGAGACCTGCACTGCGTGCAAACCTCCTGTGAGTCAATGGGGGCAGAGTGCAACAACTTCGTGTTGGGCTTGTCTGAGCGGCTCAAGCCTGTAGAATCTTGGTTGGAGGAAGAGCAAGACCATCCCACCATCATGGAGCGCCTCTGTCAAAACCAGACGTCGTCACTAGATCCCTCTTAACAGAAGCAGGCAGTGTCGTCAAGCAATTCATCAAAGGAGCAGCAAAAGTGGTCAAGATCGTTAAGCTCGACCCCATTGACCAAGAGACATCTATTAAGACCAATGAGAACCTTCTGTCTGTGTTGTTGAAAAATGACCTGAATGTCTTGCAAGAGTGCGGCGGTCGGGGCATGTGTTCCACTTGCCATGTTTACATCAAAGAGGGAATGGAGAGTCTGTCTCCGCTCAACCGTCGAGAGAAAAGGACACTGGAAATAATCGCCACCCGCAAGCCGAATTCTCGTCTTGCCTGTCAGGCTCGGGTGCTTGGGGAGGGAGTTGTGGTTGAGGTGCCCCTTGGGATGTATCTCAATGCGATTGAAGATATTGAAGCTTTGATTGGTCGCCGGGCGCAGCAAGATATTTTGCATCCCTTGTCTGGCAAGATTTTAGTGGAGACAGGGAAGTTGATTACCCGTTCGATGATTAGCCAGCTCAAAGATACGCGGGTGAAAGTAGAGGAATATCTGGCCAAGACCAAAGATGCTTAGCAGAAAAAAGTTTTACCAGGGAGAAGTAAGCAAATGTTGAAACAACTAGCTCGTTTGAGTGTGGAGGCTGATGGTCGCTATGCTACAGCTTCCGAGTTGCAGTTTCTCAAAGATTACCTTCAGTCTGTAGACCAGCGCATCAGTGCCTATGAGAAGATTCGGGACGCTGAAGAAAAAATTATCGATCAGGTGGAAGCTAAAATGCGCTCCATCGACCCCAATTTGTTTCTCAGGGACTCCCAGGATATTACTTCAGTATGTAAGCGGGATAGAAAGCACACCCTGCGCTGCTCGGCAGCAGCTATGTTAATCAACGACCTGGATCGCTTGCGGGATGGTTTCTTACTCTGGCAGCGAACAATTGTGCAGGCTTTTGATATTGAACGTCCCACCGAGGTAACCTACCAGGTGATGCCGGAAATTATTAAGCAGTATCTCACTGCTGAGGAAGCAGAACTGGTTATGTCGGTTTTGCAACTTGACCTTACCTTACTCAGCTAATAAATCTAACATTTTATTTATAAGGTATCTGGAAAATGCAAGAACAATCCGAAATCTTATCAGGCTCTAAAAGTTTCCATTGGCTGGATATTGTAGAAACTATTTCAGTTATTGGCGCTATTGGTGGTTCAGTTGCCTCAATGGTTTCTCAACAAGTTGCATTTGCCTCTATTCCATTGTCTTTATCTGTTACTTTAAATCTGGTGAACCGCAGGCGGCTTTTGAACTTGGTGGCTCAGAACAATCAAAGGGCGATCGCCTCCCTGGAAGCGCAAAGCAAAGAAAATCAAGGGGCGATCGCCTCCCTGGAAGCGCAAAGCAAAGAAAATCAAGGAGCCATCGCCTCCCTGGGAGAGCAAAGTAGAGAAAATCAAGGAGCCATCGCCTCCCTGGGAGAGCAAAGTAGAGAAAATCAAACGGCCATCGCCTCCCTGGAAGAGCAAAGTAGAGAAAATCAAACGGCCATCGCCTCCCTGGAAGAGCAAAGCCGAGAAAATCAAATGGTCATCGCCTCCCTGGGAGAGCAAAGCCGAGAGCATCAGACTTCTCTTGAAACCCTATCCGAGCAACTGACAAAGGTTCAGCGGTTAACTTCTGACTTAAGCAGACGTACTCAAGAGCTGGAGGACTATACCCAGAGCCTGGAACATCAAGAAAAGAATGTAGAAGAAATGATAGGGTACTTACACGAAATTGAGAACTTTACTCAGGCAATCCGGGCTAATCCCAACTGTGCCCAATTCTATTATCAGCGAGGACTTAGCTACCAGCATTTGGAGGATAAGCAGAAAGCAATTGGGGATTACACTGAAGTGATTCGACTCGATCCTAGCTATGCCAATGCTTACTACAATCGGGGGATTGTCAGATCTAATGTAGGAGATAGAAAGAGGGCTGTTGAAGATTTACGCACAGCTGCAAAATTGTATTTTAAGCAGGGGAATCTTGCCAGTTACCAAAAAGCAAGAGATCTGAGCGAGGAAATTCACAAGCTGAGTTCCAAAGCCAGGGATGAGGGATTTGAGAAATTGGTAGTAGGGGGTTTATTTGAGTGATACCAAATCCGCTTTGATAACCCCCTTTTCAATATTTGGCATTTTCTCCCCCTGCTCCCCCTGCTTTTTCAAAAAGTTTTGTAGGGTGGGCATTGCGGTACCAGTTGGAAGATTTGCCCAAAAAGTCACAATCGGCAATGCCCACCAGACTTAACCTGGAAGCAGGGAACAAGGGCCCGAAAGGGGAACAGGGAACGGAGAAAGGGAAGGGGGGAGCAGGGGAAGAAAAATATAGAAATCTGAGTATAACAGCGATCTCGACTAAAAAGCTAGCTCAAAGGCGCGACCGCCTGCATAATTTTATCATATTACATCTTGAAGTGTAAAATGGGTTACAATAGTTAACACTTCCAAATCAGGTAAGTTTTACAATAGTTTGAGTTATTTGCGTCAAGTCCAAGTGCAACGCTCCAAGTACCGAATTTTGGGGCTGATTGGGCATGGCCAATTTGGCCAGGTTTTCTGTGCAGTCCATCGCCAAACTGGAGAGCTAGTGGCGCTCAAACACCTCCCTCGGCAACAGTTTCCCACCAATCGATTCTTGCGCGAACTGCGCTTTTTGGTCACTCTACAGCATCCAAATATCGTCACCTGCAAAGCTCTAGAACATGACGAGACTGGACGGTATTTAGTCATGGATTACTGTGAGGGTGGGACTTTACGCGATTTGATGGAGTCGAACGGACAACTGAGCCTGGTTCAGAGCTTAAAGTTGATTGCTGATATTTTATTAGGTCTAGAGCATGCCCATAGTCGCAATATTGTTCACTGCGATCTTAAACCAGAGAACATTTTACTGAACCTGGAGACAACAGGTTGGGTTGCCCGAATATCTGACTTTGGCTTGGCTCGGCTCAGTCAGGAAAAGGGTGGGACAGGCACAGGTATGGGTGACACTGGCTCCCCTGCCTATATGGCTCCAGAACGTTTCTATAGTCAGTATTCCTACGCTTCCGATCTCTATGCTGTAGGTGTGCTGCTATTTGAACTTGTGGTTGGGCAGCGGCCATTTTCAGGCACGCCGAGTGAACTGATGTACGCGCACCTGAATCAACCTGTTGAGATTCCAGACACAGTCCCTTCTCTCTTGCGCTCCGCGATTTCGACTGCACTGCAGAAGTTACCGAATCGGCGATTTGCTTGCGCAGGTGAAATGCTCAAGTCGATTCAACTGGCTGCTGAGGGATTGGCAGTGAGACAGTCTCCTACGCTACTACAAAAAACCCTTGCCCCATCTTCCTGTCTGCTGAGGAGTATTCGCCAAGAGCCACTGCCGACACCCGTCACCTGTCTGGCAGTTGAATCTCAGCAAGTCTATCTGGGAATGACAGACCAAATTTGCTGCCAGAGCTATGCAGATTTCTGCTGGACTGGAGATATTGTACACCAATGGCAAGTGCAGCTAGACGCTCCACTGGTGAAATTGAGCCTGCGCCCCCAAGGGTGCTTTGCTTTGACTAAGTCCCACCGTACCCCCCTGGCAGATTACTCGATTTACTGCTTGCCCAGAACCCCGACTTTATCTAAGTTAGAGGCTGGCGATCGCTGCGGATTCTGTCTAGAGCGCTTTGCCTTGTTATCTGTGCAATCCAGAGAGCTGGTGAGCGCCATTGATCCTCAAGGACGTTGGCTCGCGATCGCCCAAGTCGGGATGCAATCTGAGCCAACCAGCTATCGGGCTACCTTCCAAATCCTGAAATTGCCAGGATTACAACCTGTCCAACCACCTGTTGACTATCCATTTCCCTCCCAGTTAATTGCCCTCGACAGCCGTCATGGGCTGGCCATTTTTTCTCCCAATCAAGCTAAGGAAACTCCCAGCAGCGGCACGGTTTTTCGGCTTTTTACCCGTCGCGGTGGTTTTGTTTACGACTTTCCCTTACCCATCGCTTTGCATCTAGTCACGCCCAGCCCTACCTCTCTCTATCGCTTCCTGGCGGTTGAGCAAGGCGATCGAGCCTTGGGAGTACTGATTGATCTCAAACCCTTTAGAGTTGCTCGCATCGCCTTGGATATCACCCCAGCTTTTATCGTGGCACGAGAGTGGGGTTATATTCTGGCCGATCGCTGCGGACAGGTAGTTCTGCTCAATCGGGAGGGCGATCGCGCTGGCAGATTTGAGGTTCCTAATATCACCAGCCAGATAACAGCGATCGCAGCCTTTGGCGATTATGGACTCTCCATCGCCACTTCGTCGGACAAGCAGGGTATTCTCTACCGGATTGATTTGCGACGTGACAACAGATAGGGTTGATAATATGATAAAAATACCGAAAGACCACAAACTATTTGGCAATTGGTTTGCACTTGCTTTGATAGCTCTTGCTATTTATAGCTTGGGCTGTATTTCTGGCATAGCTATTGTCAAAAAGCTGTCTCAAGCTACCACCAGTTTGCGGGACAGTTCGATAACAATTTCTTCGCCAGACTCAGAACAGGTTGATCGAAAAATACAGCTAATAGTAGAAAGACAGGCTAATGCTTGGGAAACCTCCAATTCAAACCAAATAATTGCCGATTTCACGAAAGATAGTTTGTTTATAGTCCACAGTTTCACTTTCAAAGGTAAGCAACAAATAAAAGAAGCAGCAGAAAATTACTTTGCGGAATTCACAGACATTAAGGTGGCGATCAAACGAATTATTGCCAATGGCAACGAAGTTGCTGTTGAGTGGACTTGGAGTGACAAAAATAAAAAAACGGGTGAAAAATCCTATGCTGAAGATGCCATAGTTTTTGAACTTGAGGAGGGAAAGATAAAATACTGGCGCGAATATATTGATAAGCAGCCAAAAGAAAATTAAAAATAAAACAGGCTCTTCCGTAGTTGTTCAGGGTAAACGCATCTAAAATTGTATGATCTGTACTTTACGAAACAGCAAATTGATGTATATGGCTAAGACTTGACGAGGCGATCGCGTCCCGGAGATTCGAGGCCATTTCGCCCATGAAATTTAGTTGATAAGCAGAAACTTGTGGCGCGATCGCTGCCTTAAAACAAAATATGCTAATTTAGAAAGCTACCTGAATTACAGCTATTATTGGCTCGGACTGCTTAATATTTTGAAAAATTAACCCACACAAATGTTGCAATTTGTCAACTAAATTTAGATACGTTTACCCTGTCTCTCCTAACCGTTGGTCTATCTGCGTGAGTCGGTTGGCGTAGCCAACTTTCAGGTACAGTGATTAGGGCAACAGTGCGACCCAGCAGATCAAAAAACTCTACACTGTAACCTGTTTCCAGTCCAGTAACATTGTGACGTTCAACGACTGTACCAATATCCCCAGCTCGGAGATTGTCTTCAGGGATATCTCGTTCAAGTACCACATCTGTATAAAGTTGCAAATCCATCTTTTTAACCTTGTTTCTAGTCTGGAACTAATGTAATCAATCGGGTAAAATCTGTACCGATATCAATTTGCCAAGCTGTTTTTACTCCATTACCTATTCCCTGATCCGAAGTTCCCTACTCCAAGTGCTGAACAAGAAACTGTGATACCATTTTTATTCGTAACGGATTTAGACAATACCCTAGTAGGCGATGACGCTGCCCTAGAAGCACTCAACCAGCAACTAAGCAAGCATCGTCAGGAATACCAGACAAAGATAGTTTATGCCACCGGGCGATCGCTTTACCTCTACAGACAACTGACAACCGAAAAGCCACTTTTGATCCCAGATGCCCTAATTACCTCAGTTGGAACCGAAATCTACTTCAACCCCAGTCAGGATACTTTTGACTCAGAATGGGCAGAAATACTCTCCCAGGGATGGAACAGAGAAAAAGTAGTAGTTATAGCCAGCCATTTTGCTGACCTAGTTCTCCAACCCGACTCAGAGCAGAATACCTTCAAAATTAGCTATTACCTCACTGAACAAGCAGCCGTAGAAGTTCTCCCCAGATTAGAATTAGCTCTATCAGAGAATAGTTTAAATGCCAAGTTAATCTACAGCGGTGATATAGCTCTCGACGTGCTTCCGAGTAAGGGAGATAAAGGTCTAGCAGTACAATTTCTGCGGCAAAAGTGGGGAATTGACGCCAGGCAAACCGTCGTTTGTGGTGACTCTGGGAATGATATTGCTCTATTTATGGGAGAAGAAAGGGGTATCATTGTCGGCAATGCTAAACCTGAACTGCGCCAGTGGTACCAAGAAAACCAAACTCATTACCGTTACCTGGCTCAAGCCTACAATGCAGGTGGTATTTTGGAAGGATTGAAACATTTTGGCTTTCTCTCAGGGACTAAGGACAAATGACAAATGACTAACGACTAATGATTAGCTATATAAAAGGCAAGGCAGTTGAGGTTGTCAAAAGCACCAGTAATCGTGTCATCCTGATCCTAGAAGTAAACCAAATTGGCTACGAGGTGCAAATTCCCTCCCGTCTTGCCCGACAATTACCAGTAGGTGATTCAGAACCAGTTCAAATATTCACCCACCTGCAAATTCGAGAAGACCAACAAATTCTCTATGGCTTTGCCTCAGCAGCAGAACGGGATTTATTTCGCCAGTTGGTAAGTGTTAGTGGTATTGGTACTCAGCTAGCGATCGCCCTCATCGACACCCTCGGACTGTCGGATTTAGTCCAGGCGATCGTCGCAGGCAACATCCGCGCCTTATCGAAAACTCCCGGCGTGGGCAAAAAAACTGCTGAACGCATTGCTCTAGAACTCAAGACTAAACTAGCACAATGGCGGCAATTAGCAGGAGTAACCATATCCGCCTCATCAGCCACCCCAGCAGCGGCTATTTTAGAAGATGTAGAAATGACTCTGCTGGCATTAGGATATACTAACAAAGAAATTGAGCAGGCACTTTCTGCCCTCAGCCAGGATAACCAGTTGATGAAAAACCCTAATGCTGAAGAATGGATTAGACGTGGGATCTCCTGGTTAAGTAGTCAGGAACCTAGGTGAGATGTTTCCCCCGTTTTAAAACGGGGGCTTGCAGACCACGATACCTGACCAGCCTAAGTCTTCTTAGACTACGTTTTTTGAGTTAAGACACCTACAAATGCGACGCTAGTTTGTTGCACTGTCGTCAACAGTTAAACATCTGTATCTAGGTTAAGGAAGTGCTGTTGGCTGAACAAGCTCAAAAAACATTGGCGAAGCGAACTTCACCCTAGCAATAGGAGATAACCAACTTATGTTTGTCTTTGTTCTTGATCAGAACAAAAAACCTCTTGACCCATGTCATTGCATATCACTTTCATGGGGACTTTAGTCCCCGTGTTGTGTTCCTCCCTCGTTTAAAAACGAGGGTTTCCACACTACCCGTGAGGTTTTGATGAATAGCATTTATGTTTAAGTAGCGGTCTTGGCTTGGGGCATGGTTCAATATGTAGAGTGGCAAGGTAACACATAGGGGTGTTAGTCTGGGGAACTTTTAGAACTTTGTCCCGGAGTCCGGTGTCTCCCCCTGCTCCCCCTGCTCCCTACTATTGCCTTTTGCATGCAAGCCATTTGCCTTTGAGCGCTCTGCGGAGCAGCGACGAAGTCTAGCGAGTCCCTGCTCCCCCTGCTCCTCCTCTAAGCGTGTTACCCTATTTTGAACCATGCCTGGCTTGGGCACTGACAAATTGACGCAGGCGTAGCAAACTCAATGTTTGACCTAAATTCAACGGTAGCAGAGAGATCCCTTCGATGCGGGACTGTACCCAACCTTCTCCCCAGTACCATTCGTGATAACCATCAATTCCCTGACTCAACAGCAAGCGCAGACAGTTGTCATTTGCTACTTCTACGTGGTGCTCGATGGCCAAGAATCCTACCCAGCTAGTAAAGGTAAATCCTGCATCTAACTGTTCTGGGAGTCCAGGGGAAAAACGCTGGGGCCAAAGCCACTGACTCAGCTTGCTAGTATGCAGTAAACTTTCGCGGATAACACTTTCCCTTGCCTCCACTTCAATCCGAAGATGGCTTTGTTGAAAAGTTCCTAGCATATGAAAAGAACTCGAGTGATCTTCTCCAATTTAAAACATCTATAGCAGTCCTATTATCTGCAATCGCTATCAGCCCGACCTAAAATAAGAAAAGATTTTGTTAAGAAATGTAAGTAAATTCATGGCTGATCAGTTAATTCGCGCTACAGCGGCAGATGGTGGAATTAGAGCAGTAGGCGTCATCTCAACCCGCCTCACCGAAGAAGCGCGACAGCGGCACAAACTTTCCTATGTGGCGACAGCAGCCTTAGGACGTGCCATGTCTTCTGGTTTATTATTTGCTTCTAATATGAAGCGAGAAGGATCAAGGGTCAACATTCGCATCAAAGGCAATGGTCCTCTGGGGGGACTATTGGTAGATGCTGGATTAGATGGCACAGTGCGCGGTTATGTGGGAAACCCAGAGGTTGAACTGCCACCGAATGGTAAAGGTAAACTTGATGTTGGTGGTGCTGTCGGTTCGGATGGTTACCTGTACGTAGTGCGGGACGTGGGCTATGGCTACCCCTATTCCAGTACTGTTGAGTTAGTTTCTGGTGAAATTGGGGATGATCTAGCCAACTACTTAGTAACTTCTGAACAGACGCCCTCGGCTTTGCTGGTGGGTGTATTTGTAGGAGCAGAGGGTGTCACCGCTTCTGGTGGACTACTGTTGCAAGTCTTGCCCAAAGCAGCTAGGGACGAAGCATTAGTGGAAACCTTAGAGTCTCGTGTCAGCCAGCTATCAGGCTTTACCCCTCTGTTGCGAGCTGGTAAGACCTTACCAGAAATTCTAGAGCAATTGCTCGGAGACTTGGAGCTGGTCATCCTTCCAGAAATCCAGATGGTACGCTTTGACTGTGGTTGTTCTTTTAGCCGTGTCTTGGGTGCTTTGAAGATACTGGGGGAAGCAGAACTTCAGGACATGATTGAAAAAGACTCCGGAGCAGAAGCTACCTGCCAATTTTGTGGAGAAGTTTACCAAGCCAGTAGAGACGAACTGGTGCATTTGATTGAAGATTTGCGAGCTGAGTCAGTTTGACTAGGGATTGGTGATCCGACGCGCAGAGGGTAGGTTTTTTACATTTATGGTTGAGACGAGCAGGGGCGGGAAGGGGGGACTTTAAGTATCTGTTTCCCTCAGCAGGTTATCTGTGGGGATATTTCCCCCCTTTCCGGCAGGGGAAGCCTCCGAAGCAGGGGGAGAAAGCTGATTTTTTCGTTGAAAATTTATCTCCCCGTC
>JBFRWF010000037.1:0-8886 GCA_051439465.1 Xenococcaceae cyanobacterium
TTCGGTAGGAATACTTAAGCTAAACAGTAAAGTCTTTGCTCCTGCCCACCCTACGTTTACAGGATCTTAGAAAGAGAAGAGACACAACGGGTTAAAACCCGTCGCGTCGGTTTCATCCCCTGGTTAGAAACCAGGGGTTCTCACCTTCCTGGAATTTCTGATAGTTTTAAAACGCACCCTAGCCTGGCCATACCATTTTAATAATGACTTCCAGATTTGCGGTGATGGACAGCGGTTACCCCTTGAGTTTGTAAGACCTTGCCCTTTTGGGCAGCAGCATAAACAACCCAGTGGTCGCCACATTCCATGCGGTTATCAACGCGACATTCCAGATAAGCAAGGGCATCCTTGAGAATAGGGGAACCATTCTCTGTTTCTTCCACAGCCACACCAGCGAAGCGGTCTTCTCCAGGGGCAAAGGGTTTGAGGAAGTGTTTCATCAAGCTCAAATGCTTGCCTTCCTGCAGAATATTGAGAACGAATTGACTCCCTGTATGTAATAGAGACTCAATCGCCCTTTCTTTGGCAACCGCAATAGTAAAACCAGGGGGATTAAAAGTGGCTTGAGAAACCCAGGAGGCAAGCATTCCCCCCGCCAAGTCCCCTTGTTTGCTAGTGACAATACACAGAGAACCCACTATTCTCCCTAAGGCTTGTTCTGTCCGTGCAGCTTGAGAACCACTGGCAGTTTGTTTTGGCTTGCGTGCTTTTTGCGCTTTTTTCAAGGCTTGGGCAAAGTCAGTTCCCACCTCTTCACAGGTTTTGAGAGTGACATCGGTGGGTTTGAACTTGACGCGGATGGTATCAAAGCCAAAGCGATAGCCAGCATCCCGGAACTTATTTTCTAGCAAGTCAATGGCTTCCCCACTCCAACCGTAGGAACCAAAAACACCAGCCAATTTAGTTTTATCGGCATTCGCCAGAGTAATTCCCAGTGCTGTTTGGATAGGGGTAGGTGCATGACCTCCTAAGGTGGGAGAACCAAAGATAAACCCGGCGGATTTTTCTATAGCAGCTTTGATTTCAGCAGGTTCAGCAACTTCAGCATTGATGGATTCAACACCGACTCCCGCCTTGGTAATACCGCGAGCGATCGCTTGTGCTAAGGTGGCAGTATTCCCGTAAGCTGAGGCATAAATGAGGACAACTGTTGTTTCTTGAGACTTTTGTGCTGTTGCCCATTGTTTATAAGCAGCCGTCAATTCAGTTAAGCCGTAGCGTACTAATGGCCCATGACCCGTAGCATAGATTTTAGCCGGTTTGCTACTGAGTTTTTCTAAGGCTGCTGCCACTTGCCGCGCATGGGGAGCCATTAAACAATCGAAATAGTAGCGTCGGTCTTCAGTGTAGATTGTCCAGCCTTCGTCTAATACCTGATCGCCACAGACATGAGCGCCAAAGAGTTTATCAGTAAACAGGATTTCGGTTTTGGGGTCGTAGGTACAAAGCTGATCTGGGAAGCGGGGATTAGGAGTAGGAATAAATTCCAGGTGATGACCTTGACCTAAATCAAGGGTTTCTTCCCCTTTTATCACAGAGATTTGCAAACTATGTGTCTCTAAGGTGTCAGGGTAGGTATTCTCAAACAGAGAACCTAAAGATTTTGCCCCTGGATTGGAACAAACAAAAGTTATCTGAGGAGCAAGTTTCAGTAAGGCGTTGAGAGTGACTAGGCGATTGGGATTAACATGACCCAGAATGACATAATCTATCTGTTTGGGTTCAATGCGTTCTTGTAAGGCGGCGAGAAAAATCTCGGTGAAGGATTCCCCTGGAGGGTCAATTAATGCTGTTTTATCGACTTGGATTAAGAAGGTATTTGCTGTTGTTCCGCGTTGGAGAGCGTACTCTATCTCGAATTTGAGTCTTTCCCAAGTGCGCGATCGCAAGGCGCGGGTTTCGGCTGCCATTGGGAATACTTGGACATCGCGTGGTTTATTTTCTGGCATAACTCTGACACTTAATTAAGTTTTTTTAAAGAACCCAGTAGGTTAGGTTGAGATAACGACCCCCTATCTTCAAGATACACTACTAAAAAAGGAGTTTAACCCAATGACTTCAACAGCAGTTAAAAGCAAAAACATTAGTTCTCATGTATCTCAAGGAATCTCAATAGAAGATTCTCTATACGAACCCCCAGAAAATATGGAGTTGATCGATGGTCAATTAATCGAAAAAACAGGGATGACATTAAGGCACGCACAGATTCAATCAAGACTAAGTTATTACTGGAGAAATTTTATGCTATCCAGTAGTCAGGGAGGTGAGGTTTACACAGAACCAGCTTGTCGGACTAAGAAGCAAACTCGTCGTCCTGATGTTGCCTTCAATCAACTTATCTAGAATCTGACCCAACTCATTACTGACTGAATTCTTGACTAAATACTGTCGCCATACCCAGTCATTTTCTGAAATATCATACAAATCAAACGGGCTAAGGTCAGTCAATAGATTTATACAAGTGACTCCCAAACTATAAAGGTCACTGGCAAAAATAGCCTTACCTCTACTTTGTTCAGGCGCTACATATTCCGCTGAACCAATAACTGTTCCTGTAACCCCCAGAGCAGTAACAGTAGCATATTTAGCTGCGCCAAAGTCTACCAGTACCAGCTTGCCATCACTCTGACGACGGATAATATTCTCTGGTTTAATATCTCGATGAATTACCTGATTGTCATGAACAAATTGCAGCCCCGAGAGTAAATCAATGAGCAGACTGCGGATTTCGCTTTCATTAAACACGCCATTGTTTGCTAATTCTTGGGCTAAGTTTTGTCCATCAATGTACTCTTGGACTAAATATTGGCGTTCATCTTGAGTAAAATACGCTAGCAGTTCAGGAATCTGCGGATGCTCACCCAAGTCATCCAGACGCACCGCTTCTTTTTCAAATAACTTAGATGCTTTGTGGACAGTCTCAGTGTCTTGTGCTTGTGGAAAAAACTGCTTAATCACGCAGTACGGTTTAGAAGGCTTATCCTCATCTATAGCCAAGAAGGTTTTGCCGAAGCCGCCTTGCCCAATCAGTCTGATGGCACGGTAGCGCTCTCGCAATAATAACTTAGACCCGCATTTCTGGCAAAATCTTTTTTCGTCAGGATTCTGGCGCAGGCAATCGGGGTTTAGGCACTGGCTCATGATCTCCTCCCTATTTCAAAACTGGCCATTGGGAGATCTCTTACTCATAGCTTGTCCATCGGCTTATCCTTAGTTATAAGAATGTTGTCAATTCCGACAAGACCATCTGTGCTCCTGTCAAATTGCCCATGGCTAAAGCGAATAGACATAACATCGCCAGAGAAGGCAAAAAACTCTCCTTTATAGAGAAGAACATTATCCACAGAAATCGACCATTCATTCAGGATGAGATCTACATCGATCTGGACCTTCAATACAGTACCCAGTGAGTAGGTGCCAATTGATTTTTTAATGGCCTTGCCGTCAATCTTGGGCTGAAAGATACTAATTTGTTGATTGGGTTTAAAAGATAAACTTTGGATGGTGGGAGTATCAAAAAATATCGTAAATCCCCCCTCATTGTCAAGGAACAGTAAATCAAAAGAAACCGAATAATTGTCTGCTTGGTGACCAAGTTTAAATTCAATTTGGTTATAGGGAGGATTAAGAGGATCGTGAAATACTAACGGTTGGTCGTTCAATACACCGAGAGAACTCTTGACAGTTGGTTGTCCAAATAGGAGCCGAGAGGGTGTGGAACTACTTGCTCCAAAGGAAGGAGGGCTGTCTACAGTATGTGTGGGCGAGCTAAATGTCACATCGTAAACTTTCCTGGTTATGTTTGTCGATGAGCTGTCAACTGTTGATGGGGGTGCGGGTGATGAGCTGTCAACTGGTGATGGCGGTGGAGAAGAAAATCTATTTATCAGTACTCCCCCAGCGATCGCTGCTACTGCTAATCCGACTAGAACTGCCCAATGGGATAATTTAGCAGGTTTTTTCAACCCAGGTGAAGTCCCTGAAGAGACTGAAGTAGACACAAGAGCTTCTAATGCTTCAGATGCGTTCTGGTAGCGCTCTTTAAAGTGGTCGCGCACCATTTTAGTTAAAACATTCGCTAGTCTATTACTCACCTGTGTCCAGTTACCCCAGGTGATTTCACCTGTATTGGGGTCTTCTTCGAGTTGGTCAGGCTTTACCCCAGTGAGCGCCTGGATACCTATCATCCCCACTGCATAGACATCACTGGCTAGCTTAGGTTTACCCTTGGCTTGTTCAGAAGGCATATAGCCAGGAGAACCAATCCCAACAGTTAAACTTGTTTGCCCTTGAGAATTAACTGTTAAAGCACTGATTTCTTTGACTGCCCCAAAGTCAATCAACACTAATTTTCCATCCTGTTTTCGTCGGATGATGTTCGGCGGTTTGATGTCTCGATGGATGACATTGTGTTGATGAACAAATGCCAAAACCTCTAAGATTTCTTGCAACAGTTTGACAGTTTGCTCGGAGCTCAACGGGTTACCAGGAATGATTTCTTGACTCAAGTCATCCCCATCAACAAATTCTTCCACCAGATAAAATTCACCCCCCTCTTCAAAGTGAGCGTACAGACGGGGAATCTGGTCATGTTCACCGAGGCGATAGAGATACTCTGCTTCCCTGTCAAATAGATTTTTGGCAATGGGGAAAGCGGCGGGATTGGGGTCTTTGGGTTTTAGATTTTTGACTACACAGGGGGGACGGGCTGGTAAAGCAATGTCAATAGCCAGGTAGGTGTCTCCAAAGCCACCGCTGCCTAATTTCTGAGTAATTTTGTACCGACTGAGGAGCGTTTTACCAATCAGCATAATGCTCACCCCAAGCGTCGCTTTAAGTAGGTAGGCGGAAATAAAGCCAACTATGTAAAGAAATGTAAATAGACCGAATTTGAAGCCCAGTCTGGTTTTGCCTGAACTTTACAAAAGTTAACATAGAGCAGTTTAATCACGCCTACCTACTTAGTTATTCTTTGCCCTCATTTCAGCTTCCAGTTCAGCTAATCTCCTCTCTACGGATGCCATCCTCTGACTGAGGGGAATATCTTCAGCACAATCAAGGTAATTAGCGATCGCCCCCACCACCACCTCAGTTTTAGACGTGCCAGTTCTCTCAACGTAGTTGTTGAGCTTTTCCAGAAGAGGTGGGGTAATTCTGATCGAGATTTGAGGCTTGGTCATGACAGATAAGCTTTTCTACCTTAATGCTATTAACTGCGTGACTAAGCGATACCACTCTGATAACGACTCTTAGCGTTTCTTATAAAAATTTCACAGGATTAGGAGCGATCGCCACTCGCTGCGCTCAAAGGCAAAAGGCAAAAGTAAAAAGGCAAAAGTAAAGAGACTAATTGAGATGTTTTCCACCTTATCAAACTGGCAGTCTAATCAAACTTTTGCATGCAAGCCTTTTGCCTTTTGACTTCCGCGCACTGCGGAAGCAGGGTCAAAGACTAGCGGCTGCGATCGCCGACCGTTGTGAGAATGGACTAGTACTCTGACAATTTTAAGTTGAGGGATAGGGCTGCAGGGGAGCAGGGAGCAGGGAGCAGGGAGAGAATTGAAAAACTGATTGTTCTATCCATCATTTCAATCTTGACGGAGTACTAGATCACTCCCTATGAGCCAGCAGGGGAGCCTGGGTTAGTAGAGGCGGGCTGAGCCCGCCCCTACTGGACTCCCTGGACTGTACCCAATTTTCTCTTTGGCGCTCGCTGTTTACCCCACCAACTATTTTTGACTGCACCCAGCTGCACTTAGTAATAATTTCCAACTTTCCGATGGTGGACAGCAGTAAGTGCCTCGGGATTGGAAACGCGACCATTTGTTACTTTACTGTAAACAATCCAGTGGTCGCTACATTCCATCCTACTCAGAACTTCACACTCAAGATACGCGAGGGCATCTGTTAAGATAGGAGACCCATTTTCTGCGGTTTGAGTCTTAACTCCTGCAAAGCGATCGGCACCGGGAGGAAAGCGCTTGAGAAAGTGCTTCATTAAATGCTGATAATTGCCTTCCTCTAACACATTTAAAACAAAGCGATCGCCTACTTGCATCAAGGACTCAATTGCCCTATCTTTCGCAACCGCAATAGTTAAGCCTGGGGGTTCAAAACTGGCTTGCGTCACCCAAGAAGCAAGCATTGCACCGGTGATGTCGCCTTTTTTGCCAGTGATGATATACAACCCACCACTCAAGCGTCCTATTGCTTTATCTAGATCGCTGTCGAGGGACTTCCTTTGCTTAATCGAGCGATCGCGACTCAGCCATTGCCCTAAATCAGTCCCGGATTCTTCACATAGCTGATAAGTGGCTTCACTAGGGGTATCTTTAATCCTAATGGCGGGGAAGACTTCTTTTAGCCCTACATCCCGGAACTTGCTTAACAGAGGATCAATGGGTTCGTCATCTCCGCCGTAGGATTCAAACATCCCGATTACTTGCTTCCCTTTAGCAGCCGCTAAGATTGTGCCAATATTGGTGGTGATTTCTTTCAGACTGCTACCCGATAGAGGCGGCATCCCGATCGCAATCCCAGCGGCGCGGCTGACCAATTCCTGAACATCTTGGGTGTCAGCGGATTTGAGGTCAACCATCTCCACGGCGACGTCAGTTTTGGTGATGCCTCTAGCAATGGCTTGGGAGAGGCGATCGCTATAGCCATAGTCGGAGACATAAAATACTGCAACTGTCTTCTCAGCTTTAGCTTGTGCCTTACTCCAACTGCGATAGCGCTCCAATAATTCCTCTAAATTGTAGCGCAACAGTGGCCCGTGACCATTGGCAACAGTAGTTATTTCTCCCAGCTTATCCATCCGCTTCATAGCAGATATGACAGAGCGAGCATTGGGAGCCATCAGGCACTCATAATAAAAGCGATAATCCGCTTCAATTGCCCCTAAATCTTCATCAAAAACGCTGTCGGAGCAATAGTGCATCCCAAAAGCATCACAGGTAAAGAGCACCTTACTACCAGCATCGTAGCTGAATATAGTATCTGGCCAGTGCAGATTCGGAGCATTGACAAATTCCAGGACATGCCCATTGCCCAAATCCAATTTATCGCCATTTTTGACAATTTGTCGCTCAAAAGGCTGATGCACGAAATCTTCAAGAAACTTAATCGCTACCTTTGCCCCTACTACTACCACTTGGGGAGCCAGTTGCAGCAAATCTTTGACCAAGCCGCTGTGATCTGGCTCGGTGTGGCTGATAATGAGATAGTCTATGTCCTTGGGGTCAATTAGACCTGTGAGAGTGTCTAAATATAGTTGACGGAACTTCTCGTGAGAGGTATCTACTAAAGCCGTCTTCTCACCGCGAATCAGAAACGAGTTGTAGGTTGTGCCGTTTTGCAGACCAAACTCAATATCGAAGCGATCACGGTCCCAGTCAAGAGAGCGGATTGCTGTCGTATCCGCTGTAATCTCCACAGTCTGTATGGTCAAACGCTTTTCAGTTTTCACGGGCGTTGTTACCATATATCATCTCCTTTAACTTTCTTTTGTAAACTTTTGTAACAAATATTATAGCAATAGATCTAAATTAAAACCTTTCACCTGGATCTATAACTACAGCTTATGAATCACACCTGGCTAGGCTTAATGATTGGTAATTCGCGGCTGCATTGGGCTTGGTTTAGGGGAGAAAACCTTGAAGAAGCCTGGGATAGGGAACACCTATCAGAGCCAGTAGTGGACGGGGAATTGCCAAGGGAAGTTTTGCCGTGCCGTTTAATTGAGCAGTCTGGGAGCCAGTTACCTTTATATCTGGCGTCTGTTGTTCCCAAGCAAACAGCCCTTTGGCAAGCCTATCCCAATGCTAGAGTGATTACTTTAGAGGATATACCCTTGGGAGGAATTTATCCCACAATGGGGATTGACAGAGCTTTAGCCTTGTGGGGTGCTGGTGAAACTTGGGGGTTTCCCTGCTTGGCAATCGATGCGGGTACAGCATTGACGTTTACGGGGGCAAATGGCGATCGCCAGTTAGTTGGTGGGGCAATTTTACCGGGATTGAGATTGCAGTTACAGTCTCTGGCGGTGAAAACTGCTGCTTTACCTGAAGTGAGATTACCAGAAAAGTTGCCCAAGCGTTGGGCTCTGCTGACACCGGGGGCAATTGAGAGTGGGGTGATTTATACGGTATTGGCAGGTATTCGGGATTTTATTAGGGATTGGTGGAAGCAGTTTCCAGATAGTCAGGTTGCTTTAACTGGAGGAGATTCGGCTTTACTGCTGAGTTATTTACAAATTCAGTTTCCAGAGATAGCAGGGAGAATAATTGTTGAGGAAAATCTGATTTTTTTGGGAATGCGATCGCTAAAATCTGCAAAGTCAATAATCAGATTTGGACTTGGCGATCGCCAACCATTGTAGGTGTTGCTGGAGTGGTTACAGGTGCCCCGCATTTCTCACAAAGAGTGTGATCGCCTTGCTGTTTTATAGTCAAAAGGTTAGCCTTTGCTTTATCTTAAAACACTTCTGATGCTGAAAGTCGCCCTTCAATTGGTTCATATTCGTCTTCTAACAACCAAGTCTGGGTTTCATCGTAGGTTGCTCCAGTAAACACAACCTTGTAATTCTCAGCAGGATCGTACACGCGACAATTACCCGATGAATTACCAAGTAACAGCAGGATGTAGGGAGGTGATAGCATTGGATCAATCCAAACTTCAACAAAATCCCACTCACTCTGAGTTTGGTCTAGTACGGGGAATAACATGGTATCGGTTTTCTGCATCAATCTTCACCTCTCCGTGACATCCTCCCACCGCTAAATCAAAGATTGTAGCGGGGGCTTCCAAATCTCACGATCTGGATTTCCTGGTTTTTCCCTGAGACACCCTTGGGGGCCCGTCGAGGGGTTTCGACACTTGCCTAGG
>JBFRWF010000038.1:0-2916 GCA_051439465.1 Xenococcaceae cyanobacterium
CTCGTGAATAGGAATACTGGAGAGCCGTGTACCTGGAAATCTTGTAAGCACGGTTCGGAGGGGGCTAGTCGGAAAAGGAACCATTTGGAAACCTCGCTGGCTAGCTACCCTATTTCGATAAAATCGACCACGACTTCTTGATGAACCAGATTAAGATGCCAAAACCCGCCTTAAAGGGTCTACAAAGAGCCATTAAAGCGGGAGTCCGGGGAGAGTTCCCGACATCGGAGTCAGGAACGCCTCAAGGTGGGGTAATATCCCCTCTTCTCGCCAACATTGCCATAAACGGGTTAGAAGATATAGACCCTAAAATAAGAGGCATCAGATATGCTGATGACCTAGTTTTTATCCTGAAGCCCGGACAAGACGCAGAAAAACTAAGAGCAAAAATCGACTCATTCCTAACAGAAAGAGGATTAAAAGTTAAAGAAGCCAAGACAAAACTTGTAAAAGCGACCAAGGGCTTTGATTTTCTGGGGTGGAACTTCAAGGTAAAGGATAATGGTAAATTCATCAGTGTCCCAAGCCAGAAGAACTACGACAACGTTAGAAAGAAGATTAAAGCAGTCCTAGCAAATAGCAAAGTTAAGCTAGAGTCCAGAATAAATAGGATGGGGTCAATTGTCCGAGGGTGGAGAAATTATCACAGATACTGTGATATGTCACAACACCCCTTGTGGCATACACGCCGTCGGGCTTGGAAAAAGATAAATTCCCATAAATCCTACTCCCGCTCGAAGACTGAGAAAGCCATAGAAAAAGCCTTTCCATCTGTAGAGTGGAAGGTTAACAGATTTGTCAAAGTCAAAGAGGATAAATCTCCCTACGACGGAGACATGGCTTACTGGGCTAAACGGGAGAATAAACTTTATGACGGACCAACAGCGATACATATGCGGAAACAAGACTTCCGATGTGCTAAATGCTTAGCTCTTTTTATGCCAGGAGATTCCCTGGAACTTCATCATCGAGACGGCGACCACGCTAATTGGAAATCGTCCAACCTTGAAGTTACACATCGTGAGTGCCACCACCATATGGACATACACGTGAGCAAACGGGTTGCGACCCGATAGTGTTGCTAGGAGCCGGATGCGGTTAAAGCTGCACGTCCGGTTTTGTACGAGAGGTGTTCCCTGGTAACAGGGACATCGACTCTTCTAACTGGCAACCTGCAACTTCTGGGAGGTTTATTGATTGTAAACGAAGCAGGGGATTTTGTAGGTTTCAGCAGCACCAGTAAAATACTGCACCATTAGCTACAAAAAGGATGACAACTAAAATGGAAATTCCAAATATTGGAAAACCAGGCAGTACGCTTGCAATCTTAATACCAGGAACATTTTTACTTTTCAATATACTTATCTTTATATATTTCTTTATCTGGGTTGATAATGAGTCGATTAGTGGAATTATAGGTAATTTAAAAGAAGGTGGTGTTGCCTTAGAATTTGTCATTCTTCTATTTTTAGCCTGTTTCGGTTATTTGCTGGGGGCTATACTGAGGCTGGCAAGATGTGATATAACAGATAAAATTTCTGGTTATGTTAGAGCCCAAGCAAGTGGAAAAAGCGCGGTTTTAAGTCAGAAATTTCCTTATAAAAGATTTTTGCGTAGTCAATGTAAAAGAGAATATCCGGAATTAAAGGAACTTTATCAAAGGACTTGGGGAGTAATAGAATGGAATGGGCGAAAAATAATTAGGGGGAAATCATTTTTTAATTTATGTAAGATTGCTTTGCTCAGTATTGATGCCAATTTAGCTGCGGAATGTTATGCGGCAGAGGCATTAAATAGATACCTTTCAAGTATGTTTTATGGACTGACTTTTTCGTCTATCCTTATTCCCGCATTTCTCACAAATTGACTCAAAGCCCTGATTTTAGTCTTGAACAGAGGATTTTTTCGCTAGTTTGAAAAAGTGAAGACTTATGAGGAGCAAAATAACTGCTTCATCCCCCAAATCTTGAGTAAATTAGAGAGAAGAAACAACAGCGATCGCGCTTATCAGACACAAGAAGACACAACAAAATAGACTGAGAATCAACACCAGTCTGTGAAAAGAGAGATTCAACTAATCGATGAAGTCAAAATTATCCAGGCGCAGGAAGTAATTGGATGCGTCGGTAGGCAAGAGCCAAAATGTCTTGATAAGGACAAGCACTAGCGATGGCGATTAAAATTCGTCTGACACTAACCCTAACTCTGGCTCCGAGTTTGAGCAATAAATTGCGAATAGTTCCCACCGTTGCCTTAGCCAAAGAAGTTTGAGCCAAACACTGTTGACGAAAAGCTTGCATGAGGACGTAAGCCATGGAGGAGAACCAGAGTCGGAGTTGGTTACTTTCAAAAGTCTGTGTCGAAGTGCGATCGCTGAATAATTCTAGTTGTTGTTCCTTGATGCGATTTTCCATTTCACCTCTGGGACAATACTTGTCAGTGTAAAGCTTGTCGGGAGGAATTTTTGACGCGGGCAAGGAAGTCACTACATGACGCATCTTTAATCCTTTGCTGCCATAACAGACTTTCGTGACCACTCGGCGCGAACGACTCCTTGAGTCTTGGGTCTTGTAGCATAAGGAACGATACCAAGTCGCCGACTCAACTAGCTGATTGGCTTCATCGAGCTCTTCATCAGGGTCAAACATCGCCTCCATCAAGGCAGTCACAGGTTGCAGTCTTTGTTGATAATCAGCCATTGCTTTGGCGATGACATCAGATGCTCTCAGACGTAACTGGCTATTGGTCGTCATGGCCAACACATAATCGACCCCTTGTTGGTCTTCACACCCTGACTGCCTGACACATCTTGGTGAATGGCCTTCCATCAAGGGGTGCAGTGCAAGGAGCGAATACGGGTAAACCAGATTCGGTCATAGTAATGCTGTTCAGCCTTCTTGGAAGCGAAGCACGGCT
>JBFRWF010000039.1:0-19333 GCA_051439465.1 Xenococcaceae cyanobacterium
CGTTATCCCAGAATATATAGGCACTCCGGGGTGTAGGGTTGGCAATCCGTGTTCTAGCTCCGTGACACTGCGGCTCTTGATTAAACATCTCTGCTGTGGAGAGGAGAAGTGTTAAGAGTTTAAAACCTGGGAATAACTTTGGCGAAGGACACAACATCCATTGGATGCGACGCTTTTAAAAATAGCGTCTGGCTGGCGTTCAGACCACGCCTCCCTAGTCTTACGACGCTGCTACGCAGTAGACTAGGCTTCGCCCCTGCTATCGCAGCGCGTCGCTGCTGGCGCAGTAGACTTCGTCGCTGCTACGCAGTTCGGGTAGGACGTGGGGCTTCTCGCCAGTTTAGCTAAAACCCAAGAACCAAGAGCCAAGGTGTCTGCTGTCAATGAACTCCTCTGGGCGCTAATCGGTTTATTGCTAACCATTGGTAGCACTTTTATTGAAGTTTTTGTCACTAATCCGCCCTGGAATTGGGCGGAGCAAGGGTTTTCAATCCAGCCCCTAAGTGTCACCTATCAGATTGGTGCTGTACTTCTGACTGGCTGTTTAGGCGGCAAGAATGCCGGTGCCCTCTCCCAAATCGCTTATGTTGTCTTGGGCTTATATTTGTTGCCCGTCTTTGCCCAAGGCGGCGGTCTTGACTATATCAAAGAACCGAGCTTTGGTTATATACTTGGCTTTATTCCTGGGGCTTGGCTGTGTGGTTTGCTCGCTTTTCGCACAAGAGCACGATTGGAGTCCTTAGCCTTTAGCTCTATCTGTGGTCTGCTCACGATCCACTTATTCGGTCTAGTCTATTTGATTTGCTTATCATACTTCAATCTGGCAGATAGCAGTACGATCTTCCGAGAATATCTACAAGAGGCGATGATGACATACTCTGTTGCTCCTTTGCCAGGGCAATTGGTTATTGTTTGTGCAGTAGCAGTAATTGCCTTTGTCCTGCGGCAGATATTGTTTTATTAAAGAATGGGTAATTGGTCATTGGTTATTAGTCATTGACCGAACTAAAAATGACAAAGGACAAATGACTAATGACAAAAAATCGTTTTTTCTGGATCGTTGCTATTATTGGTCTAATTCTGGATCAATTGACTAAATACTGGGTAGTGCAAACTTTTGCTAAAGTGGGCGAAACCTTGCCTTTGTGGTCAAAAGTTTTTCACTTTACCTATGTAGTAAACACCGGAGCAGCCTTTAGTTTCTTTAGCAATGGGGCTGGCTGGCTGCGCTGGCTATCTTTAGGCGTTAGTCTGGGTTTAATTGCCCTCGCCTGGTTTGGTCCTAAGATGAAGATGACTGAACAGTTGGCCTATGGCTTTATTCTGGCAGGGGCTTTGGGCAATGGCATCGATCGCTTTTTATTCGGTTACGTGGTGGATTTTATCGATTTTCGCTTGATTCGATTTCCTGTGTTTAATCTGGCAGATGTATTTATTAATATAGGCATAGTTTTTCTTTTAGTTGCCACCTTTCGCTCGAACTCCATCTCGAATCGACATCAAGGATAATTTAGGCTATCCACTTAAGCCGGGACAGTAATCAAAAGGCAACAGGCACTCGCTAGACTAGACTTCGTCCCTGCTACGCAGCGCGTCGCTGCTCCGCAGAGCGCTCAAAGGCAAAAGGCTTGCATGCAAAAGGCAAAAGGAGGGGAACAGTCAACAGGCAACAGTGCGCCCAGCGTCGACGCTGGAGGCTGGGCGCAACAGGCAACAGGAAATAGGGAATAGGGAACGTTATGCTCGCATCCAAAACGAAATCTCTCTAAGCCTGACTGGGCAAGGCTTTGAATCTAAAAAATCTGTTAGTTTCTCGAAAGCCTTGCCCAGTCAGGCTTTTTGCATAAGTTTGCCTCTATGAGCATGAGTTTGTGCGGAAGAATCGGCTATTCTTTAGATTCGTTCAACCACATTGACTTTAACAACATTACGCCGTGTATCTTCCACTTTAGGCAGAGTTAGGGTCAAGATGCCATTCTTGAACTCCGCTTGCACCTTCTCTTGTTCAATTTCAACTGGTAGATTAATTATGCGCTCAAACTTGCCATAGCGCAGCTCACTGCGGAAGAAGCCTTTGTCTTCGGTTTTCTTCCCGTAGCGATGCTCACCTCTGATTGCTACTGCGTCACGGCTAACATCGATATCGAGGTCTTTAGCTTCGATACCAGGAACCTCCGCCCGCAGAATTAGCCGATCTTCAATTTCTTCGAGTTCAACCGCAGGTTTCCAGCCAGCGATCGTCTCATAGCCACGGTTGAAGCCTGTAAGTTCATCGAACATCTGATCCATTTGACGACGGAGGTGTTCCATTTCCTGAAAAGGTTGCCAGCGAATTAATGCCATTTTGCAATTCCTCCTCTGATTTGGTGTTCGTCAATCAATTCTTGATCGATTTACATCTCTATGATGCCGAGGCTGAAACCTAATGTCAGTGGGGGAAACCGCATTTTTCTAGGGGGGTTACCACTCTTGGTGAACTCCCCGAAAGACACCAGAATCAGAAGTTTAACGATTGGGGATTCGTGTTACATAATTTAAAGTTCTATACCCTTTTGCAAGAGATGATTATAGCTGTGCGGTAAACTAGCCCTTAATCGAGAATCTGATAACTAGGAGAACACTCGGTAAGGAGCCGATATTCAATGTCTCATAGCGTTAAAATTTACGACACCTGCATTGGCTGTACTCAATGCGTCCGGGCTTGCCCTCTAGACGTGCTGGAGATGGTTCCCTGGGATGGCTGTAAAGCTGGCCAGATTGCCTCTTCTCCTCGCACAGAAGACTGCATTGGTTGCAAGCGGTGCGAAACTGCTTGTCCCACTGACTTCTTGAGCGTCCGCGTTTATCTGGGGGCTGAAACTACCCGCAGCATGGGTCTAGCCTACTAAACGAAAACAAAGGATTTAGAGTGCCAATCATAAGCACACTTAAAATACTTTGAGATTTTTGAGAGAGAGGGAGCAGTTTGCGCCCTCTTTTCTTGTAGGGAACAGGGAACGGGGAACAGGGAACTTCGGATCAGGGAACGGGGAGCAGGGAACGGGGAACAGGGAACTTCGGATCAGGGAACAGAGAACAGAGGAAGAAAAAGACAACAAATTGATAAAGGGGGTTTTAGACCCGGATTTCGTATAAGTAGTCGGACATAAACAAAGGCTACTATGTAAAGAATTGTAAATTTGCTGTAAATCCCCCCTCTGCCTCCGAATGCCTCCTGCCTCCTGCCTTTCTCAACCAGAAATTTTTATTTTTGTCCAGATACTTAAGGAACTCAGCCTGGGCAGTAGGGTTAAGAACAAATTTACCCGCCCTCAGACTCAAAATCGAAGCTACACTAAACGTTGTCAGATATTTCAGCCTCATTATTTTCATTTTGTGACAATTAGAGAAAAATTTGATTTAACCTATAGTCGGAGAAACACCATGGAATGTCCCAGAACCGGTAAACCGATGATCGAAGTTGATATTAATGGAGTCAAAATCGATGTCTCTACAGGTTGCGGTGGCATCTGGTTTGACAAATTTGAATTTCAGAAATTTGATGAACCTCATGAATCAGCCGGGGAGCAATTGATTGAAATCAGCGAGAAATATCGCAACGATGATATTGATTGTGAAAAACGCTTACAAAGTCCCCGCCATCCTGACGTCACGATGATGCGCTACTATTTTAGTGTCAAACGCAAGATTGAGATAGATGAATGTCCGCAATGCGGAGGAATTTGGCTGGATTCCGGTGAACTCCAACAAATTCGGGAACTCTTCCCCAGCTCAGAAGCCAAAAATCAAGCGGCGGATGAATATTTTGAACAATTATTCAGCAGTCCCGAAATCATTGCGATGAAGGAAAGAAGTGAAACCGATTTGCAGAAAGCCAAACGCTTTGCCCATATGTTTCACTTTCTCTGTCCATCTTATTACATTCCTAGAAAACAAGACTGGTGAGTTGGAACGAAAGAATCAGGGTCTTAGCAAGTTCAATCCCTAAAATATTGACTAATTATTCTACGAAAGCACTTCATGACAGCTTCGTTATATTTTCCCCTAGAGTATCGGTCAAGAAATAAGGGTTGACAAAAAAGAGGTGATCTGAAATCACATCCTCCCCAAGTGTTGGCGAGCAAAATCCGTGATAATCCGCGTCATCCGCGTCATCCGCGTTCTATCCGCCCATACACTTAACCAACCCTTAAACCCAAATCCTAGATACACAACCGCAGCATTCTGTCAAGTCTGAATACTTGACCGATGTCCTAGTTAGAGATGACAACGCTTGCTTGTAGTATTTGACTAGGGTTTTTCTTTAATTTTCATCCATCTTTTATGTCGGGGTGAAAACCCCTTTTATAGATTTTGACTGGTAGCCACCAATACCACTTATTTCCACTATTTTCCACTTCAAAGGTCATTCAAATTTTCTCTTTTCTCTTTGAAGTGGGATTGACATCCCATTTGTTATAATATTACTTTATATATAAAATTAAATATCAATACGCTTTTTTCCCTTAGAAAATGTTTGAGAAGTTTGGCGAGATTAAAGGGGACAAAATTTAATCTGATTCCCTAAGCAGAAAAGCTAATACATCGAGCTGAACAATCCAGACAGGGAAACAATCGCAGCCTTAATTTCTCTATTGATTTGGTGGTGTTGAGAGGAGTGTCAAAGAGAAAACGCCTCAATATTACTAAGCTGTTGTGCATTTAACTTGCATATTTAATGCACAACAGCTTATGAGATGATTCTCTATTTTAATCTTTGATTTTCCCATGTAATCTTTCAAGCAATTAGAGGTTAAATCACCATGAAATTCCCCGGATTATGCCTAGAAAGATCCAATACCTTGTATGTGGTTGCACTGGTCTTGCTCCTGGTTTCCTTCGTATAGAAAATTCATTTATCTTGCCAATCAATCTTCCGAAATTGCAGGTTTCTTCGTTTCGGCCAAGGGTTTATTATCAGTTGACAAACCAACTGATTGCCACTTTGTGACAGGTGTGACCTCGCTGTTTGTGTTTCCCCACCAGTAAGCGAGTCACATCTAAGTCGCCTTGGGTACTGGCAACAATCATGGAATAGCAGGCATCTTCTTGAAATGCCAACATTTCTCCCTTGAATTCAACACTCACTTGAGTGGTGTTTTGAGCATAAATAATCCCATTTTTGATCCAGAGATTTTGTGCTTCTGTGAGGTATTCGTACTGCTCAGGAAAATTGATCAGTAATCTCACTCTTGCTCCCTGACGCACCGTATCAATCAGAGTGCTAATCTCTCCAGCGATCTTTTCTCCGTTTTCGTCATGGGCATAGGCTAATTGCCATCTTGAGGTGGAACTAGCAGTTTGAGGCAGTAAGGAGGTTTGTAACTGGTTCGCTGTGCGGAGAATTTGCCCTGCGAGGATAGCAGCACCAAAGCCATTATCAATATTAACGACACCAATACCAGCAGCACAGGAATTGAGCATGGTTAACAGAGGCGCAACGCCACCGAAACTGGCACCATAGCCGATACTGGTGGGAATGGCAATTACAGGACAATCTGCCATCCCAGCGACAACGCTGGGTAATGCTCCTTCCATGCCAGCAACGACAATGAGGACATCCCCTTGATCAATTAGCTGGCGGTGACTCAATAAGCGGTGAATCCCGGCAACGCCAACATCCCAGAGACGCTGCACTTGGAAGCCACAGAGTTCGGCGGTGACGGCAGCTTCTTCGGCAACGGGCAAATCAGCAGTGCCAGCGGTGAGGATGGAAATGGCACCGGAATATTTGACAATGGGTTCAGGATTGCCCAAAGTACAAATCCGGGCGACTGGGTAGTATTTTAGACCTGCTACTTTTTCTTTGAGTTCCTCATAAACAGCGGGTTCTATGCGAGTTGCCATTACTACGGGGGAGCGATCGCTAGGGCCGAAGCTTCCCCGTCTGCGCATGGTTTCCATAATCTGAGCAATTTGAGCAGGAGTTTTGCCTTGTCCCCAAATCACTTCCGGAAAACCGGTTCTCAACTGGCGGTGATGGTCAATTTTGGCAAAATCCTCTACTGGCTCAAAAGTAAAGTGCTTCAGTTTTTCTAAGGCGGTGGCTGGGCTAATTTTACCTCTGGCAACAGCTTCGAGGAGAGATTGCAGTGCTTTAGGTTCGGTCATTTTTGGTTAAGTGACAGGCAAATTTGAGCAAATCGGACAGAAACCCCTCTATCGACTTTTACCCAAAGAGATCCGGGAGCGCGAAAGCCCCGTCTCTTTAGGGCGGCGATGAAGCGCGACGCGGCGGTATAGGCCGCCGTCATGATGATCTAAAGTAGCTAAACGATGCTACTATATTCAAAAAAGCGTTTAGTTTGGCTCGACAAAAATATAGTTTCACGCTCATTTGATTTACCGCACCAGGCGTTACTAGAAGAGTTTTGTCCTGGTATTGATGATAAACAAAAAGAAGTCAAATTATCAAAACCATTGATTTTGTAAAGGTTTGAGAGATTTATAATGCTAGACGAACCCGCGAAAAAGACAATGCTGCGCAAGATTCCCCACGGTATTTACATCTGCGGGGTCAAATATGGTGACGAAGTGAATGGCTTTACGGTTAGCTGGTTGATGCAGTCTTCCTTTAAGCCACCCATGGTAGTCAATTGTGTTAGGCAAGATTCTGGCTCCCACGAAATGATTAAAAAGAGTGGGGTATTTGCCATCACCTTCCTCGACAGCGGACAAAAAGACCTGGCGGCAAAATTTTTCCGGCCAAAGCGCCGGGTTGGTAATAAGTTCGAGGATGTAGAATTTTACGAAGGAGAAGAAACCGGCTGTCCAATTATTTCCGATTCTCTTGGTTATATAGAATGCAAGGTGGTTGGTGCAGTGGAGAAAGGCGACCACACTGTCTATGTCGGTGAAGTGATTGGTTCAGGTATCCACCGCGAGGGTGAACAACTTTCACTCGAAAGCACTGGCTGGCAATACGGTGGTTAGAAAATTGGAAGTACCCTTAATTAGGAAAGATAAGACTGCAGTGAATTTTTGAGAGATTAAAAATTATGCCGTTAATTAAAGTACAATCCTCTGTCTCAGCACCAGAAAAAACAGCCGTTGAGGAGTTACTCAAAAGTCTTTCAGGGAAGTTGGCCAAGCATCTGGGGAAATCAGAATCCTATGTAATGACTGCTTTTGAGCCAGATGTTGCTATGACCTTTGCTGGGACTTTTGACCCAGTTTGCTATGTGGAGGTGAAAAGCATTGGCAACATGAGTCCGGCACAAACCAAGGCAATGAGCCAGGACTTTTGCCAGCAGATTAATGAGAAGCTGGGTGTGCCAACTAACCGAATTTATATTGAGTTTGCCGATGCTAAGGGAGCGATGTGGGGTTGGAATAGCTCAACTTTTGGCTGATATCAACTCTCCTCAGCAGTGGTTTGGCGTTTGTGCTTCCATCCTAACCAGCCCTAAAGCATAGTCTGAAGGATACTGTGAGGCTACCTATCTAAGCCGGGACAATCCTTCAAAAGTTAGGGAACTTCGGATCGGGGAACAGTGACAAGTCTTCCCCGATCCGAAGTTCCCTGAATTTTTTCCTACTCCAAGTGTCCTGCCTTAAGCCGCCAACGCAGCGATCGCCACGTTATGGATGGCGGAAAACACAAGTGTTTTCTTAAGAGCGCCCACGGGCGCCTGTTCGCCCGTTATGAATGAAAGAAACAGAAGTAAGCGGGCGATCGCCATCTCTCGGCGTAACACTAATACTACCCGTTATATTACTCCTGTGTCCTTACAGTTAAAACCGTTACTTCACTGGTGCTGTCGTGCCTGATTAAGAGCGTGGTTCTGGGTTGAATGGCTGATTGACTGACAAAAGTACTGAAAGCCTTATGCTGTAAGCTTTTCAGCCCGGATCTCTAAAAGGCGATCACTCCGGGAGATTAACCCGACTGCCGAGGTCACTCTAAACCTTGCCAGAACGTAGTTATGGCCAACTCAAATCAGGATTGCTGAAAGGCAGATTCAATGAAGGTTCTGCGAGTAAAGTCAGTCAACCAGGGTTGAATGGTTGCTCTGTTAATAAGTTTCAGTTTATTATTAATCCCCTCGACTATCGTTTTAGTTAATAGTATCGATGCTAGAGATCGACCCTTTACCGATACTTCACAATTGCGGCTGAAATCTTCACCAAACTTTTATCTCTTTTATAGCCATTATCCCTTTATCGAAAATCTACAATTGCGGCTGAAATCTTCACCAAACTTTTATCTCTTTTCTTCAATTAGTCTGATATGATGACCATATAGAAATTATGTTTGTTGATGAAAAGATCCATACTATGTTAAATTCAATCCTACCCACCCCCCTTA
The DNA here is from genome assembly GCA_051439465.1 of Xenococcaceae cyanobacterium. GTDB lineage: Bacteria > Cyanobacteriota > Cyanobacteriia > Cyanobacteriales > JBFRWF01 > JBFRWF01. Next base: position 8,348 of record JBFRWF010000039.1, read on the forward strand.
GTACCACCTTTGATGAGGGTTCCCCTGAAATACAAAGTTTGTTCCATCTAAAGGGCACCTTACTCAGTTTACTAGACCCTAAAATCTTGCCCTTCATCTCCGATGGCACTAAAGTGCTGGGGACAAACAATGGAGCCCCAGAGGGTTCCAGCAGAGAGCTTGAAAATGTGACCCAACATGATGCGATCGCAGCAGATTTCAGTGCTATAACCACCAACTATGACATTCTCAATTCTTTGCTAAACTCTCAGCTGTTGACCCCAAACGTTTCCAGCCGAGGGTTTGAGAATGTGACCCAAGATGATGCGAGCGCGCCAGATTCCAGTGCCTTTCTTGGAGCTATTGCTAACCAATTCAGTGGTCCGAGCACCATGTTCTTGGATGTAAAGGGCACCTTACTCAGTTTACTAGACCCTAAAATCTTGACCTTCATCTCCGATGGCACTAAAGTGCTGGGGACAAACAATGGGGCTCCAGATGGTTCCAGCAGAGAGCTTGAGAATGTGATCCAAGATGATGGGAGCGCAGCAGAATTCAGTGCTATAACCACCAACGATGACATCCTCAATTTTGGGCTAAACTCTCAGCTATTGACCCCAGACGTTTCCAGCGGAGGGCTTGAGAATGAGACCCAACAAGATGCGAGCGCGGCAGATTCCAGTGCCTTTCTTGGAGCTATTACCAACCAATTCAGTGATCCGAGCGCGACAGATTCCAGTACCTTTCTTGGAGCTATTGCCAACCAATTCAGTGCTCCGAGCACCATCTTTAACATCTTCAATGGCGGCAGAGATTACGACGATAACGACGACGAAGATGACGGCGATAGCGACACAAATCCAAAACTTACCCTCCTCGGTACATATGCCACTGGCATCTTTGATGAGGGTGCCGCCGAAATTGTTGCCCATGACTCTAGTTCCCAACGTGCCTTTGTTGTTAATGGAGGCGATAATGCAATCGATGTTCTAGACCTCATAGATTCCACCAATCCTACCCTAATTAATCAGATTAGTATCACAAATGGTACTCCCAACAGTGTTGCTGTTAAAAATGGCATTGTCGCTGTAGCAGTGGAGAACGACAATCCCCAGGACCCTGGCAAGGTTGATTTCTTTGATACTGAGGGCAACTTGTTGAATTCTGTGACTGTCGGGGCAGTCCCCGATATGCTGACCTTCACCCCCGATGGCAACAAAGTGCTGGTCGCCAATGAGGGAGAACCTAACGACGCCTACACAGTCGATCCGGAAGGCTCTGTCAGCATTATCGACATCTCTGGGGGTGTTGCCAGCGCTACGGTGACTACAGCTGGCTTCACAGCTTTCAATGGTGACAAGGGTGACCTAATCGAGGAAGGGGTGCGAATCTTTGGTCCAGGTTATGATCCGCTTTATCCTATGGGTGATCCCTTGCGTGACTTGGCGACGGTGGCTCAAGACTTAGAACCTGAGTATATTACTGTCTCCGGTGATTCTAACACGGCTTGGGTCGCTTTACAAGAGAACAATGCTTTTGCGGTGCTAGATCTCACCACTAATACAATCACTGATATCTTGCCCCTAGGATTTAAAGACCACAGTCTTGAGGACAATAGTCTGGATGCCAGCAATAAAGATGATGGGATTAACATCCAAAACTGGCCTGTCTTAGGGATGTACCAGCCTGATGGAATCAACGCCTTTGAAGTCAACGGCGAAACTTTCATTATTTCTGCCAATGAAGGGGATAGCCGTGACTACGATGGTTTCAGCGAAGAGGAGCGGGTCAAAGACTTGACACTGGATCCAACTGCCTTCCCCAATGCGACAGATCTACAAAAAGAGGAAAACCTGGGTCGCTTGAAGGTGACAAACACCCTGGGGGATGCGGACAACAACGGTGAGTTCGAGCAGCTCTATTCCTTCGGTGCTCGTTCCTTCTCCATCTGGGATGCTCAGGGCAATCAGGTTTTCGACAGTGGCAATGACTTTGAGCAGATCACTGCCGACCTCATCCCTGAAGGCTTTAACTCTACCAAAGACGAAACCGGCTCTTTTGATAACCGCAGTGATGACAAGGGGCCGGAGCCATCGAATGTGGTCACTGGAGTTGTTGATGGAAGCACCTATGCCTTTATTGCCCTGGAGCGCGTTGGTGGCATCATGGTCTATGACGTGAGTGATCCCACCAGTCCAAGCTTCGTGCAGTACATCAACAACCGCGATTTCTCAGTTGAGTTTGACGAGAATTCTGATGGAGACCCCGATCCAACACCGGAGCAGTTGGATGCAGTTGGCGATCTTGGTCCTGAGGGCTTGAAATTCATCGCAGCGGAAGATAGCCCCACCAGGCGTCCGCAGCTGTTGGTTGCCAACGAAGTCAGTGGTAAGACCACCATCTATGATTTTGGGTCTAATGTCATCAACGGCACTCCAGAGAAGGATCTGTTGATAGGTACTAACAAAGATAACCTGATCAAGGCTGGGGATGGAAATGATCTCGTGATTGATAAGTCGGGGGAAGATGTCCTCTTCGGCGAGGAGGGCAATGACATTCTCCTGGGCGGCGACGATGAGGACATCCTCAATGGCGGTAACGGTAAAGACATTCTCCTGGGCGGCGACGATGAGGACATCCTCAATGGCGGCGACGGTAAAGACATCCTCATTGGCGGCGACGATGAGGACATCCTTAATGGTGGCAAAGGTAATGACACCCTCTGGGGCGGCGACGATGAGGACACCCTCATTGGCGTTAATCCTAACGATTCCCTGGCAGGAGTTGGTGAGGTAGATAGTCTGAACGGTGGCCATGAAGCCGATCTGTTTGTCCTGGGGGATGAGAACCAGGTTTACTACGATGATGGTGTGGTTGGCAACACCGGGATCGAAGATTTTGCCAAGATTAAAGACTTCAGCCTTAGCCAGCTGGATATGATTCAACTCCAAGGCATGGCCAGTGACTATCAACTGGTGGAAAACGGTTCAGATACAGATATCTTGCTGAATGGGCAGGAACTGATTGGCATGGTGCAAGGAGTTACCAATCTGGATCTCAATAGTAGTGCCTTCAGTTTTGTTTGAGGATCGAACTCGGTAAAAATATCACCTTGTCCCCTTGTCCGAAGTCCCTACTTATTCATCGAGAACCTCGCTTACTTTTAAGATTAACGTTTTGTTAATTTTTGAGGACAAGGGAGACAAGGGAGAAAGCTGATTTTTTCGTTGAAAATTTATCTCTCCGTCTCTCTTAATTATGGGTATTCAACCGGATCTGATATGATAGTGGCATCAGAACTAGACTAGAGCAGTAGCTATTGACCCCTTGAGGGCGGGCACTGGTGTCATCGGTGTTGATATAGCTCAAAACCCTGACGGGTTTGTCACCCCGTCAGCTCGAAACCTTCAGCTCCACTCTCGTAACTGTTCTAACAACAACGGTTGGATGACATGGCAGTAGGGAAGTCTGGGGGAACTCGCCGACAGAAACTCCGGGGAGTTCCCCCAGACTTATTGAGAAGATACACCAAAAACAATAAAATTTTGATCGAGAATGGAGTAAAAATTATGGGATTTCGTTGAAGAAGAAGCAAAATTTGGAATTGGTCATCTCCGTCTATACATTGACAGTATTTTTACATAGACTTCACGTTATATTAATATAATCTTCATGCAATCTTGATAAAAAAGTTAGGAAAATGGTATAATTTCAGGGAACTATATAAATATAATCTCCTTAGAAAGTCACTAATTTTGTTATTCAATCAGTGGAGCAAGAACTTATTCCTCGACCAAGCTCTTGCCCCCGTCGATGTTTATACAATGTTTATACAATGGTATTTGAGACGACCTTATCCCAGCTGATTGACTGACAAATCTTTTGATCAACTTTGAAAGCCTGACGGGGGGACGGGAGTCCCCCGTCCCCCTGTCGACCGAGTCTCCCCTTCTCCGGAGTCTCCCCGTCTCGGAAGTATGAAGTTTAGGAGTTTTGTCAGTCAACCAGTACTCCCAGGTGTAACACTTGCGCTTTGAACTATGCAGATCTATATTAAATAGCCCGACAAAATGTTAGCCAAACTTTTAGGAAAATTCACAATCCTTGGTGTACTCACCGCCCTAGTGAGCTGTAACTCACAACCGACACCGACATCGACCCCAGAGCCACCAGCATCGCCCCCCTCGGCCACGGGAGTCATAGTGATCTCCGACGTTAATAAAAATGCGGCCAAAAAGATCAAGCAATTCCAGCCGATGGCTGATTACCTAGCCACCAACTTGAGCCAGTTTGAGATTGGCGTTGGCGAGGTAAAAGTCGCCCGAGACTTGGAGACAATAGCCAACTGGCTCAAATCTGGTGAGGTGGACCTCTACTTTGATAGTCCCTACCCAGCTATGAGGGTGGTTGAGATGTCCGGAGCCCAACCCATCCTGCGTCGGTGGAAACATAACACGGCCCAATACTTCGGGGTAATCTTTGTCATGGCTGATAGCGGAATCGCTTCAGTAGATGACCTGAAGGGCAAGATGATCGCTTTTGAGGAGCCTGTATCTACATCGGGTTATTTTTTACCCCTGAATTATCTGCTCGAAGCTGGTCTGAACACGGTAAAAAAGAATTCTCCGAGAGAGTCGGTGGCGGCAGACAAGGTTGGGTATGTCTTCAGTAATGATGATGAAAATACCATTCAATGGGTGATTAGCGGCGAGGTGGACGCCGGCGCCGCCGATCTGCCGACCTTCATGGCAATCCCTGAGGAAAGCCGCAAGGCGATGAAACTCCTAGCTGAAACTGAGAAGCTACCTCGGCACATAGTGATAGTCAGGCCAGGCATGGATCCGGAGCAAGTGGCCGCGATCAAGGCCGTACTCATCCAGATGGATAAGACACCCGAGGGAAAAAAGGCGCTGGAAGCATTTGAGCAGACAGCCAAGTTCGACGATTTTCCAACTGAAACGAGCTTAGCCAGGATGCGAGAGCTGTACGAACGGGTTAAGAAAAGGTAAGTTCCATGGGCAAACTCAACCAGAGAAAAGGTTCCCTAGCTACCAAACTGACACTGTCCATGACAACCTTAGTCATCTTGGTGGTGGCAACTCTCACCATGCTATCCCTTCGCCGTCAGCAACAAGCTTTTCGGGCAGAACTGCAACAGCAGGCTGAAATATTGCTAGATACTCTGGCGGAAACGACAGCCGATCCCCTCTACTTCTTAGACGTCTCGTTTATGAAGGAGCTAATGGGGAGGCTAGGTGAGGGTCAGATCTTGGCTGCCGGTCATATTTACGACAAAGATGGACGGGTACTCGCCGATGCCTATCGCCCAGATGTGTTGGCCTACAGCGTCAAGCCCAACCCCCTGGGAAAGGAGCTGGTGCAGAGTGACGAGACGGTTTTTAAGTGGCAGGCTGACCAGTTGCTGGCAGGCAAGGCAGTGATTCTTGGGCGTCAGCGGGTGGGGGCAGTCAGTGTGGGGCTGTCCACGGCACCTCTGAACCAAAAGATGGCCGCTGTGCGCAATCAAGGTATTGCTGCGGCACTGGCAGCTGCGGCCTTTGGTACTTTGCTAGCACTGCTGCTCAGTAGGTCAATCACAGAGCCATTGCAGCAGATGACCGCAGCAACGCAGCACCTTGCTGCCGGTGATCTGACGCAAAAGATTGCCGTTCGTAGTAATGACGAACTCGCAGTACTGGCCAATGCTTTCAACAGCATGACCTCCCAACTGCGAGAGAAAGTACTGATTCTGGAGCAGCGCGCCGAGGATCTGCGTCAAAGCGAAGCGAAAAATCGAGCGCTTGTCAACGCCATCCCGGATTTAATGTTTCGATTAAACCAAGATGGCATTTTTGTGGACTTTAAAGCGGCAAGAGGCTATAACCTATCGGAGTACTCTGATGAATTAGTGGGTAAAAAAGTATATGAAATCTTACCGACAGAGGTGGCTCGGCTGTGTTTAGATTACATGGAGCAAGCCCTGCAAATCGATGATATACAAATTTTTGAGTATGAGTGGTTCATAGACAACAAGCGGCGCCATTTTGAAGCGCGGATTGTGGTCAGCGGTGAAAATGAAGTTCTGGCGATCGTCCGCGACATCACCGAGAGCAAGTTGGCACAGGTTGAATTGCAACAGGCCAAAGAAGCTGCTGAAGCCGCAAATCATGCCAAGAGTAGGTTTCTGGCTAATATGAGCCATGAGCTACGCACACCCCTGAACGGGATCCTCAACTTAAGTGAGCTGCTTGAGATAGATGCCGAGAAGTATGGCTATACTGATTTCGTCCCTGATCTGCAGCAGATTCGGGAATGCGGTCTACATCTGCTCTCTCTCATCGAAGACATCCTCGACATCTCCAAGATCGAAGCGGGCAAGATGAGCATCTACCTGGAAAGCTTCAATATCTCCACACTGATAGTTGAAGTGCACAGCAATGTCCAACCGCTGGTGCACAAAAACGGCAATACTCTGGAGGTCAAGGAGGCTAGCTCTCTCGGCACAATGGTTGCCGACCGGAAAAGGGTAAAGCAGGTGCTGTTAAACCTGCTCAGCAATGCTGCTAAATTTACCGAGGGGGGCGCGATCGCACTCACCGTCGATCGCGTTTCAGATTCGACTCATACTTCGACCAACCCCCAATCCTCAGATTGGGTGATATTCTCTGTCGCCGACACCGGCATCGGCATGACACTAGAGCAGAGAGAAAGGGTGTTTCAGCCTTTTATTCAAGCCGATGACACCACCACCCGCAGGTACGGTGGCACTGGTCTGGGGTTGGCCATCTGCCAGCGCTTCTGCAAGATGATGGGTGGCAAGCTCACCGTCGAAAGTCAGCCCGGTGTTGGCTCCACCTTCACCTTTAGCCTCCCAGCTGTTGTAACTGGAGTTTCTTAAACTCCAGTCGTGACAAGTTGAGATGATAGGCAATTTGTCACGACTGCTCGTGCAGATTTCCAGACAGGTTACAAGTTGCAACTCATCAGGCGAGCTAAGAAAAAATTCGCCAATTTTGTCCCATAGGGGGAATGCCACCAGTGCATAGGCATACTGCCAGTCGGTGAGGAAAGGCTGAACTCAAGCTCTTCATAGTCTTTCAATTGGTGACTCTCAAGATCGGCAACCCATCCCCACTGCTCGCCAAGTTGCTCCAAAAATTTAAGATCTCCTTGTTGGATTGCCTTCATGCTGCCACCCAAACTTTGATAAAGCTGCAACTGCACGCTAAAGCCAAAGCGCTTGTTACTGGCTTTCGTCCAGAGTCGATCGATGACAACAATTGCATTACAGGGAAATGTCTTGAGAAGGTTAGGGGTAATCTCCTCCTGACTCTCTTTACCCGCTACTTCCAACATGATTTTAGTCGTTTGCTGGTCGGCTTCTTTCCACTTGCCAGCCGCTAGCAAATCCCTTAGCTTTTCGTATCTGGACAGGTCAGGAAGCAGGATGAGAGCTTGTTCTAACCTTTCCTCTAACTGTTCTAGCTTTTGCTTTAACTGAGAAACTCCCTCAGACGGGGCTGATAATTGACTCAACTGCTGTAACTGTGCCTCAATCTTAGATAGGCGGGTGAACAGTTCAGATTCATGCTGCTGATTAGACATAACTTTTTTCGATTCAATGTTAAAAATAAACCAGGACTAGGGCTGGTGAGTCAAGTCGCCCCAAATAGAAGCTTCGTGCAACCACGCAACAAAAGTGATTATATTGTTGAGGAGCATCACATTTTATCCTCTACCTGTTTCTACCTGAATTTTTGTAGTATTTTGTACAACGCAGCGGCCACAAAAATCTAATACTCACAACAAGCACACATGATTGGCTTTTCTATTTTTCTACACAACTAGCAGAGAAATTTCTCTCAACTTTATTGTGTAGGATGAATGGCGACTAAAGGAACACGGAAATAAAATTTCAGAGGGACCGCAGAAAATTTTTCTCTTGAATACGCTGTAGCACTAAAAGCAACACAAAGAATACTAAATTAGTTTCTGAAGTAAGTCGCTTGATAATTCAGCCTATTACTACTATGCTACAAAAATGATAGGGAAAATATTTTGGCAAAGGATTCTTGAGCTCAAGAAAATTTAGATGGGTTTGCCCTGATATAATCTCTTTCTTTATTTTGAGGCGGGAGGGTAGCGATCGCCTGACTATAAGTAGTCGGACATAAATAAACAACACTATGTTAAGAAGTGTAAAGAGCTTCAATCCCTTGCTGTTGCCTGGTGCGCCCAGCCTCCAGCGTCGACGCTGGGCGCACTGTTGCCTGTTGCCTTGTCTTCACAGTTAACTTTACTTTTGTCCGACTACTTATTTGCCGAATTAGGGTTTATAATTGAGAAGGCTGTATTATTAATAAACTTAGGGAAAAAGCTTGTTGTAGGAATTGAGCGATCATAATGAAGTTAATATTTGTCTATAATGCGGATTCAGGTAAGTTGAATGCGGTCTTTGATATTGCTCATAAGCTTATTAGTCCAAATACATATAAGTGTAATTTATGCCAATTAACTCACGAGACATTTCAAGAACGGGATGTGTGGAAAAAGTTTAGAGACGAATCCGAAGAAGAGATGATTTTCTACCACCGCGATGAATTTGAAAAAGAATATGGTCAAGAATATGAATATCCAATCATTTTGAAGGAAGAAGATGGGGAATTATCTCTTCATGTATCTAAACAAAAACTCGATGAATTCAAAGAAGTAGAAGAATTAATAGAACATCTGAAATCAACGTAAGTGGCTTTTTCTTAAACTAAAACTCGAATGGGATATTGAACTTTGGACAAAAAGAGAAATGTTTCGCGAATCTGATTCGCGAAACATTGGTAAAATAAATTAATTGGGCACAAAAACCCAAGCCTTATACGGTCTTCTAACAAAGTCAAACGCTATCAGTAACGCTGCTGAAATTAAACGCCCGCACCCGCACCCCAGGCACAACACTGCTGCCAACACGCTGCACGGTACTGATTGCCTCTACATCCCGCAGCATCTCAGGTAAACTCTGGTTAAAACGCAGATTCTTGATTGGGTAGGCAATCTGGCCATCCTCAACCCAAAATGTGCCATCGCGAGTCATGCCAGTAACTTCCAGTGTGCGGGGATTCACATAGCGTACATACCAAGCCCGACTAACTAGAATCCCTCGCTCTGTCTGGGCAATCAAGTCAGATAGACTTTGCTCAGAGCCTGTCATCACAATCGGATACATTGCCCCCGTTGGCTCTTTACCTTGCTCCTGCGCCCAGTAACGGCTATAGGAAAGGGTTTGAGGAATACCATCTTTAATCACCTCTAAATAGTTATTGCTCAAGCCATCACCAAAGAAAGTGCCCGATCGCAACAGGGGATGAGCTGGATTGCGCTGTATCTGCACGAGAGGGCTAAACATCTGCTCGCCGACGCGATTGCCGACGGGTTTGCCTGTATCATCGGTACGAGACATGAAGGAACGCCCTTCATCCGCTGCCCGTGCATCCAAATTCCAGATCAACCAACTGAGTAGACTGGCGAAAGCAGCAGCATGGAAGATGACTGGGTAGGAACCGGGATTGACTTGGCGGGGGTTACGCGACGCTAAAGCACAGTCAATCACTTGTTCAGTCATCTCCTCAATGGGCAAATGTTCTACAGTCCAAGCTGTGCTATTACTCCAACTCGAACCATTATCAATGCGAGCCGTAAAGCTGAAATCTGCCTCTGTTTGTTGATTACAGGCTCGCAGCCCCCGCGAGTTACCTGCGGTTTGCACAGAGGCACTGGTACTGAGGGTGCCCGATCCATCAACTCCTGCCTCTCGACACAGGGAACATACCCGCTGCACTATTTCTCCCCGTGCTAAAGGGGAGAGAGTTACTGTTGCTTGGTCAAAAGCTGGGATACGCTGTTCATAGGTCTGTGGATCGAGCAATGGTACCCATTCTGGATCTTCTGGGGCAAAGCGGGCGAGTGCTTCTGAGCATTCTATGGTTTGGGTGATGGCTTCTGGATCGATTTCTGTGGTTGAAGCAGAAGCACTGCGCTTGCCGAAGTGGCTGGTAATGGTGAGGTTGAAGCGGTTTTTGCTGATGTTCTGGCTAATCTGATTTTCTGAAAAGCGGCTGAGGGCAGATTCACTGGCACTGAGGCTGACAAAGACTCCCTCGGCTTGAGATTGTTTAATGACTGATTCTACTAAGGATAGAGCTTCGTCTTGGCTCAAAAGTGTGGGTGCTGTTGCTAAGGTCATTCGATTTTGGATTTTGGATTTTTATAGTCGGCTACTAGTTTAAAGCCGGACAGTTTTGGGATTGGGGATTAGGGATCTGACGCGCAAACCCCATTACTTAATTATCAATTCATTCGTCATATAAGTTCGGTTAAATCAAGCAAAACCCGCATTTATCAGTTATTCTACAGGTATAAAATCATAGAATCTAGTTGGGAGTATCCCTAATCGTTAGTAACAGTCAGCACCCCGCACGCTTGGTGACGGGGCATCGAGCCTTACACTTTAGTTATGCTGACCCGACTAAGTTCTTTGCGAACTACGTTATCGGCAAGTGTTAGAGACAAGGCATGCCTTGTCTGTACACACCTTTGGATACGAAGCCAGCTCTTTTGCTCTGTAACCGCAACATTAAACAGTTGTACGAGGGGCGGGAAAGGGGGGATATATCCCAACTGACAACTGTGATTCGTAGGGATAACTTAAAAGTCCCCCCTTCCCGGGATAGTGTGTTGGGGAAAGTACCGACCGATAACATTGGCGCTTGCGAACATTACCGCAGCAATGCGAGTTACAAGTTTTGTAGGTTTCTTGGGCTTATTGCCAATAAAAACCTACATTTTACATTTTACGGCGGTTAATACCGTCATTACTTGTTTCCTCCCCTACATAAATGATAAGGGTTTCCACGCTCATAGGAGTTTTAGATGAAACTCCCTTGAGATAGTTGGGAAGCAGACAATCCTGAAATTACTGCCGTTGCGGAAAAATTCGTCATGGCGAACTGCTAC
>JBFRWF010000040.1:0-16985 GCA_051439465.1 Xenococcaceae cyanobacterium
GAGCGGTTTCAACTCGCCTAAATACTTCCCCAAAAATTTCCCTTCATCACAGGAGAGCCATCACCAGATGATGGCCAATTTTCTCATGCTTTTGTTACCCAAAAAAACCTGTTTTTGAACCATGCCCCCTTAAAAAGTCGCGATCGCCAACTACAAAGTTACCAATTGACGAAACGGCACGATCTGAAGCACCTGTCGAAATAAATATTGTATCATCTGTTACTGTTGCCTTCCCTATAGTTTCGTTGAGGGACAGGATTGATGTCATGTCCTTAATTATAAGATTTTATTAATGCCCCCAATATATCACATTTATCCCCTTGTTTCCTTCAAAATAAAATAAAATATTTGTGGCTACACTTTTTGACTAACTTTTGTCCTCATAAAGGATAATAGAAGTAGGTTGAGTTCCAAGAGAGAAAATGCCGCGTAAGCGAGAGGCTATAAACATTTCCATCTCTAAAAAAGCTAGGGAAGGATTGGAAAACCTAGCTAGGAAACATGGATATTACTGGGGAGAGCGCCCAAACATATCAGAGCTTATTGAAAGGATCGGATTGTCTGAAATCACCCCGTCAGTTTATCAAGAAAAAATTCCTTTCAAGAACTCTGGACTTTTACTTGAAGAACGCCAGCAGAAAAAGGCTTTAGAGCTAATTAAAGAAGTTTTAGACAAGCTAAGTAAATTAGAACCTAATACGGGTAGCGATGGTAGTGATCGCCAATAAAATAATAAGCTCAAGCAAATGGAGAGCTGCCCTCTTCAACAGTTACCAGTGAGCAGTTACCAGCGGCCGAAGGACGCTGGTAACTGATAACTGTTCAAGAGGGAAGGTATTAATTTAATCGAAAAAGGCTTGGATAAACTGCGCCAACCCAGAAAAGTAAAGCAGGAGTAGTAGAGGCTGGGTAATCCCGCCTCTACTTCACCAAAGAAAAAGTCTGCAAATGTCAACAGACATTGAAGAAAAAAATAATGTGCTCGCACCTCACCTTCATCCAAGCGACGACAGCTTTTGCCAACCGCCAGAACGAGCTCGGAACCAGAGCTGAGTAGAACTCACCAACTTCTATGTACTAGTTGGCAAGTTGTTCTGAGCAACTATTATCGAGAAGTTGGGCAGTTTTAAATTGCCTGAAATCGTTGCTCTGTCTTGGTTTTAGCTAATTTTATCCCCAAGAAGAGGTTGTTCTTGCGTTTTTACTCGCTAAGTTTTATAGTCATATATAGCGCTACGCGCTATGGTTAGGACACTGTTGAAGGCTGAAGTCCATGTGCAGTAAACTGTTGCCTGTTGCCTGTTGCCTGTTGCTTTGCGCGTAGCGCTATAGTAGGGGTACAGCCGACATACGGATACTGTTGGCGAAAGTAATCTTGGATTAAATTAATAGTACTACAATAACGAGAAATCTTTACTTTGGCGCTTAGTCATACTCGATGTAAGATACCTTGTAGCACATTCGCCAACAGTATCATTTAATTTCGGGGAGTGTCAGGAACGTACCTGACCACCATCGACCACAAACACTGCACCAGTTGCAAAAGAAGCCTTTGACGAGACTAGAAAAGCCGCAAAATTAGCAATTTCCTCTGGTTTACCCAGACGCTTGAGGGCAACTTCGCGCTCCAACATCGTCTCTACCATAACTGGATTTTCCTTGAGCTTTCGTTCCCAAGTCCCCTCTTCAGTAAGGATATTGCCAGGAGCGATCGCATTGATTCTCACCCCATCAGCAGCCAAAGGTCGAGCCATTCCCTTAACATAGCTATTCAGGGCTGCTTTCGCTGCCGAGTAAGTTAGAGGGGCTCCCAGAGTTTCTAAACCACAAATTGAAGAAATACACAGCACCGAACCCCTACTTTGTTGCAGAAAAACTCGCGCCGCTTCTACCATATTTGTGGTCGCAAAAAGGTTAAGATTGATAATTCGCTGCCATTCTGCTGGCGTTTCCTGTCCCGGTGGCACGGATGCCCCACTACCGACGTTACAAACTAAGATATCGAGTTTTTCCCAACGCTCTACAACTTGAGCTACAAGGTTGCGACATTCTTCTGGTTGGGTAACATCAGCCATGTGGTAAATAACCCGATCGACCCAGGACTTGGCAGTAGCAGCGATCGCCTCTTTGTGGGATGCATTGAGAGCCACATTGCAACCCTCTTGATGCAGTACCTTGGCAATAGCCAAACCAATCCCTCGTCCTGAGCCTGTTACCAGTGCCGTTTTACCAGCAAGTTCAAGCTCCATGTCTTTCCCCCTTAATTAGTCCAACCAATGGTCAACCATGTCCCGGTAACGACACAAAACCCCCACATGATCCCCATCCACAGCACGGGCTGTTTGTAAGATGTACTGCCCTCGATAACCAGTTTCTTTGAGCAGTTGGAAAACACAGGGTAAATCTGCATTGCCTTGACCAAGGGGAACAGTGGTTCCTTCGAGGATCCGGTCTTTAACGTGGACATTTAGGATGCGCGAGCCGTAAGCGGCAATTTCCTCGGATGGGTCATAACCCAAGGCAGCACTATTGCCGATGTCATAATTAATCCCAAACAGTGCCTCGTCTAAACTGGCGATAAACTTTTGCAGTCGCTTCGGCGGAAAGTCTGACTCAAACGCTATCTGTATATCGGCATCCCGCATTAGGGAATGCACTGTCTCAAGACCGCTGTATAGAGCCTCCACTTGCTGCTCGTTCTCCAAACGACCATTATCGACCAGTGGCACTACTATATAGCGTATGCCTAATTCTGCCGCTGCCTCCAATACTGCAGCCATATCGTCTAAAAGAGTAGTGCGTCGCTCCCCATCCGACTTCCAGAATGGTGCCTGCATGAAACAATCCCCAGTTAGGGAAGGTATCTCAATCCCATGCTGAGCGCAAAGACGGCGAATCTTCTGACGACCGTCCTCAGTCATCAACGGGTTTTCATACAATCGCTCCTGCTCGATAGTCCATTCCATCGAGGGGAAACCGTGACGTTGGGCCAGGGGAAATTCGTCTGGCCAGTATTTCCAAGGAAAGGCTTGAATTTTGCCCTCTTCTATTGGAGAGAGCCGCCCTTGCATGAAACCAATTTTAGCCATATTTGCAACCTCGTAGCACTGCTTGATAGATGGGGACTGCACTCAACATTTATGTTCAAGTAATGCCTTTGGCAGTCCACCCCCCATCGACAAAGATATCCTGTCCAGTAACATAGCCAGAAGCATCTGAAGCCAAAAAGATAGCAGCACCAACCAGATCTTCGGGTTCACCCCAGCGGGGAACAATCATGTGCCGTAAGCGTTCTTGGTGCTTCTGTGGATCGTCATAGCTAGCTTGACTCATGGCTGTTCTAACGTAGCCCGGTGCAATGGCATTGACTCGAATATTGTCTTTGATCAAATCCAGTGCTAATCCTTTGGTCATCATGCGTAAGCCACCCTTAGCAGCGACATAGCCTGGATTACCCGGAAAGCCGACTACGCTGTTGATGCTGGTAATATTAATGATAGAACCACCACCGGATTTTGCCATATACTCAGCTGCTGCCATGCTCAGAGCGTAAGCAGCTCGCAGATCTACCTCAATAGTTTTATCAAAGTTAGTGAGTCGCTGTTCTAACGTATCCGTATCCTTCAAGGGTAAGGTGATACCTGCGGCATTTACCAAGATATCAAGCCGTCCATGCTGCTCGTAAACTTCCTGACAAAGCCCTTGAATTACCTCAGTCTGGGAAAGGTTTACTAGGTGGAACGATGCTGTCCCTCCACTATTGCTGATTTGCTCAACGACAGCTTTTCCGCCAACTGCATTCAGATCGACCACTGCAACTTTAGCTTCCGCTTGGGCCAACCCCTTAGCGATCGCCGCTCCCATACCACTGGCTGCCCCAGTAACGATGGCAACGCGACCCTGTAGAGAAAAAAGCTGTTCGATATAACTACTCATGTGGTTTATCCAATTTCAATGATTGAGGCTTAAATTTGACGAGAAAAAATAAGAGACTGAAGCAAAAAAACCAGACTCTTCCGAACAATATGCTGATTTTTCCTTGTTTTAACCCTGGCTGCCTGACACATCAGATCAAGAGCTTCGGTCGATCTAGTTATCCAGAAACTAGTTTTCAGCCATAGATAGCATAATGCAGACAGGTCAAGGCTTTGAGGCACTTGTGCCAGGCAGTCAGGTTTGACCCTTTTCGGGCTCAAAAGCAACCCACGAAAAATTATACCACCAGGGTTCCCGCAAGGGTGCTGCGACCATAATGCGATAGCATTTGGTCGTATGGGGAATTGCGGGGCAGCAATTAGAACGACTCTCCCGGATTAAGGGGGAAAAGTGTAGCTGATAATACAAAATAAATCTCATCTACCGTCCGAAAGTCTGATGTTGTCTAGTGATAAGTTTTGCTTATCACCACAAATACGGAAGAGCCGCTAAACCAGAAAATAGTTTATATTACATTTTGGGCGCAAGCCTTGCGCCCCTACATTTGGGGAATTATCCTGCTGTAGGGGCTTACGGCGTAAGCCCGCTCATTAGATAACCTCTGCTTATCACCATAGATACAGAAGAGTCTAGAGGCATGGAGACTGTTCCGATTAATGTTCAATAATACAGGACATCCTTACTAACTATGAATTTGAGTCAGTCAAATCCAAGCAGTCTGGTAGCTTCTGAGCTAGAAGCTCTAATCGATTCTTCGATCCGAGAGAGTATCCAAGTCAAACAGATTGTACTGGGAAGCATGATCCCGAAGATTGTGAGTGCTGCCGAACAAATAATTTCTACCCTAAGAAGGGGAAACAAAATCTTAGTAATGGGTAATGGTGGTAGTGCTGCTGATGCTCAACATCTTGCTGCTGAGTTAGTTGGTCGTTTTGAGAGGGAGCGTCGTTCTCTACCAATTATTGCTCTAACTGCGGATCCCTCTGTCCTTACAGCGATCGCCAATGACTATGGCGTAGAGCAACTCTTTGCTCGTCAAATCGAAGGATTAGGAACACCAGGAGACTTGATTTTAGCAATTAGTACCAGTGGTAATTCTCGGAATATTCTTGAAGGAGTAAAAACAGCTATAGCTAAAGAGCTTAATGTTATTGGGTTAACGGGAGAAACAGGTGGAGAGTTAGGAAGCTTATGCCCATTAAGCTTATGCGTCCCCTCATCTCGAACCGCTAGAATTCAAGAAGCTCACACCACCATCTGTCATGTGCTTTGTGAAGCTGTAGAAGCATCTTTAGGACAGAACCAACCAAAAATTACGCCAATTCCCCAAGAGTTCAGCCAAAATACCACGAAATTAGTAGATCCGTTCGAAGAATCCTATCAAGAAAACTTCAATCTCAGTCAGGTAAAGTTACTCATTCTCGATTTTGACGGAGTTCTAACTGATAACCGAGTTTTAGTCAGTCAGGACGGTACAGAATCTGTTTGGTGTAATAGAGGAGATGGCTGGGGAATTGCTCGCCTAAAAGAAAAAGGCATAGAAATTTTAGTTCTCTCTACTGAAACTAATCAAGTAGTCCGCACTCGCTGTCAGAAATTGGGGATAGATTGTATTCACGGTTGCGATGATAAATTAGCAGCACTCAAGCAGATAGTAGGGGAACGCTCTCTTGAGCTAGAAAACGTTGCCTATATAGGTAACGATGTTAACGATCTTGCCTGTATGAGTTATGTCGGTATTCCCATTGCTGTTGCCGATGCCGTACCAGAAATTAAGAATGTTGCTCGAATCATTACTACAAATCGAGGAGGCTATGGTGCAGTCAGAGAATTTGCCGATCTAATTCTCAAGGCATTAACAGTATCTCGGAATTAGCAGAAGTTTCTATTAATCCTAAAAATCCAAAGTAGCGATCGCACTGGGCTGGGATATGGGCTAAGTAGGTGGACAATAATAACTGTAGGGTGGGCATTGCCGACCAAAAACTTTTAGTTCACGCACAGAGAAAATTCTGGGCAATGGCCACTTAGAGAGTATTTATAAAAGAAATCTTAACACAGCTAGATGATTTGGTTTTGGTGGGTTACGGCGGATAGTTAGTTAGTAGGGTACGTTGATAAGTTATCACCGCCTAACCCATCCTAGGCAAAGATTTAATATTTTCTTTATAGATACCCTCTTACAATTTAACACTACATCGCGATCGCTCCAGGATCTAGCAGTAGTGTGAACCCTATCTTATCTGGCTAGGCTTGGCCAGGAACAATTTGACCAAAATCCTTGTCTTTTTCCAAGATATTTTGTAAACTTGCCTAGATAAAAATAAGGATCTTCTTCTAGAATCATAAAAAGAGCTCTAAGCCCCAGTCCTCAACCCCGAAGAGCCTATGTTACTTTCACTGTCAACTCCATTTATCAAACGACCGGTCTTAACCACGGTCTGCAGTCTCATCATTATCATAGTGGGACTCATTTCCATGGCCATCCTGCCCCAGGATAAGCTACCGGAAATCGCTCCCAAGAAGGTGCAGGTAACGGCGAACTATATAGGTGCCGATTCCCAAACCACCGTAGATAACGTCACCACCGTGTTGGAGCGGGAAATCAACGGCACGGAGCAGGTTAGATGGATTGAGTCCTTCAGCGACAATACGGGGAATGTGACCACTAGCGTCATCTTCCCGACGGAAATGGACCGCAATATGGCCCAGGTACTCGTCCAAAATCGGGTCGCCCAAGCCCAACCAGACCTCCCCGAAGCAGTGAATCAAACCGGGGTGACAACTGAGAAGCAGTCGCCGAGTGTCACCTTACTTTTTGCCTTCTACTCGGAAAAGGATGAGGAGGGCAACTACATGTATGATGAAGTCACCATCTTCAACTACGTTGACCGATATGTCTGGAATGATATTAAGCGCATCGTGGGCGTGGGGAATCTCACTCAATATGGGTATGAAGAATATGCCATGCGCCTCTGGTTCGATCCTGACAAACTTGCCGCGCGGGGATTGACTGCTACCGATGTGGTCAATGTCATCGAGGAGCAGAATGCCGAGGTGGGGGCAGGGAGAATCGGTCAGGCGCCAGCACCAGAAGGTCAGGATTTTGAACTCTCCCTCAAAATACAAGGTCGGTTCATAACCGTGGAAGAAGCGGAAAACCTGGTTCTAAAAGTAGGTGAGGATGGCACCCTGATCCGAGTTAAAGATGTTGGTTGGGTAGAACTGGGCTCAAAAGAGTACTACATCAGAGGTACACTTGACGACGGCATTCCCGCGACAGGGCTACTCATCTACCAACTTCCCGGTACCAATGCCCTGGAAACCGCCACCATAGCCAAAGCCAAAATGATAGAGCTGGCAAAGGATTTTCCGCCAGGGCTTAAATATGTGATTGCCCACGACAACACCTTGTTTGTGGAGGTTGCCATCGCAGATTTGGCCATTACTCTGGTGCAAGCAGTTACCCTGGTGATCCTAATCATCTTTGTCTTCCTGCAAGACTGGCGCAGCACCATAATTCCTGCCGTCGCCATCCCCGTAGCTATGTTGGGGGCACTGTTCGGTGCTCTATTAATGGGTTTTAGCCTCAATCAGTTGTCCTTGTTTGCTTTAGTGTTGGCATCGGGTCTGGTGGTGGACGACGGCATCGTGATTGTGGAGGCTGTCTCCACCAAGCTGGCTCAGGGAATGCGACCGAGGCAAGCTGCCTTGGATGCCATGGAAGAACTGGTAGGGGCAACGATTGCCACGTCTGCCGTGCTGATGGCGGTGTTTATCCCGGTCTCCTTCTTCCCCGGTTCGACGGGCATCGTTTACAAACAATTTGCCTTAATTATTGCTTTTGCCGTTGCGTTTTCCACCTTTAACGCCCTTACTTTCTCTCCCAGTATGTCCGCAGTTCTCCTGCGCCCGCCACAGGAAACTCACGGTCCCCTAGGTGTATTTTTTGCTTGGTTTAATCGGACCTTTGACGTATTTAAAGGGGGATACCGGCGGCTGATCGAATTCTTGACCCACTTCAAGCTCCTCGTGGTCGTTCTTTTTATCGCCGGTATGGTGCTTACAGGCTGGATGTACCAGTCCATGCCCCAGGGATTTATTACGGCTGAAGATCAGGGTTATGTCTTTGTGCTCAATGAAGCCCCACCAGGATCTTCCCTCGATTACACTTACAAAGGCGTTCAGCAGCTTAACAAACTGATTAAATCTCAACCTGAAGTCGAGCATGCTATGACCCTGACTGGTTATTCCTTCGACGGTCAAAATAGTAACAAGAGCGTCACCTTTGTCAAGTTCAATCCTTGGGAGGAGCGACCAGGAGCCGAACATTCTGCCTTTGGGATAATGCGACGCTTGAATAAGGCTTTTCGGGAGGAGATAACTGGGTCTAAGGCGGTCGCGGTCAATGCCCCATCAGTTGATGGTTTGAGTAACTATGACGGCCAGGAGTTTTACATCCAAGACCGTCAGTTGAAGGGGATGGCTGCGCTGATTGATAATGCCAAGCGGGTGATGGTGGCGGCTGACAAGCGACCTGAAATCGGGGAGCTATTTACCACCTTCACCTTCGACAGCCCGAAGATACAGATTGCTATTGACCGCAACAAAGCTAAGGCACAGAATGTCGATGTCGGGGAAATTCTCGATACCCTGCAAACTTACATCGGTGCCAAATTTGTCAACCACTTTGTTTTCGACGGCCGACTCTATCGGGTTTACGCTCAGGCAGAACCAGAACTGCGAGCCAATCCTCTAGATATTAGCCGCTTCTACGTCAGATCCCAAGATGGCGGGTTAGTCCAACTGAGTAACATACTGGATTTAGAAGCAACTACCTATCCGCCCATCGTATCTACCTACCAAGTCTATCCGGCGATCAAACTAATCGCTGCGCCAGCACCGGGCTACAGCACCGGACAGATAATCCAAACGATGGAAGAGGTAGCAGAGGAAGTCCTGCAACCGGGGTTTGGCTATGACTGGGTTAATACCGCTGTAGATGAAAAAGAGTCTGCTGGTGCCGGCCCCATCCTCATGGGCTTTGGCTTTGTGATGGTCTTCCTGGTGCTTGCTGCTCAGTACGAAAGCTACATTGACCCCACGATCATCTTGCTCACAGTACCCCTCGCAGCTTTGGGTGCCTTGGGCGGAATTTGGTTGCGGGCAACCTTTATCCAAGGTGCTGACAGCATTTGGCCTATACTTAACAACAACATTTATGTTCAGGTGGGTTTGGTGATGCTGATTGGGTTGGCAGCCAAGAACGCGATTCTAATTGTGGAATTTGCCAACCAGGCGCGAGAGTTGGGTATGGGCATTACCCAGGCAGCCGTTCACGCGGCAGAACAGCGCCTCCGACCAATTTTGATGACGGCAGTTTCTAGTCTATTCGGTTTTGCTCCCCTGGTGGTTGCCAGCGGTGCGGGTGCAATCAGCCGTTGGTCTCTGGGAACAGCAGTTTTCGGCGGCATGGTAGTTTCTACTATGTTGAGCTTGCTATTTGTTCCCAACCTCTATATCGTGATTAAGACCCTGGAAGAGGAATTCTTGAAGGGGGGGGGCAAGCCTGGCAAGCCTGGCAAGCCTGGTACGCCTCCACAACCTCCACAGCCTCCACAGCCTCCACAGCCTCAGGCTCCAGAAGGGGAAGCTATCCCCAGCTTCAAAGCGTCTCCGCAAAGTGAGTAAGCCATTGGATTAACTGTAAAGCGCTTCACTGGCTTCTCTTAGCACGCAGCCCAGGTTTTGCACCTGGGCTGTTCTTTTTGGATATTGCGTTATATTTGACTATAGTTGTACGGTTTTTCTGTAACAGATAGTCAGTGAGCTTTTGGAAGAATTAGGCATTGACCAGCAAGAAAAAGCGGAATAACAAGGAATCAGAACCGAACTGGTTATCCATTGACTTTTGAATGCGTGACTTTTGGCTTGCTTATGACCCTAACCAAAAACCAACCGAAGCAACAACTGACCTTTGAGCAATTTCTAGAGCAACTTCCTGATGAAGAAGGTCGCTATGAACTGGTAAACGGAGAGATTGTGAGGATATTACCCACCAGGAAACATGACAATGTAGCAGACTTTATTTCTAGACAATTTGACAGAGAGGTTGAACGGCTTGGTCTAAACTATAGGATATCTGGGCGAATTGTAATTAGGACACTCACACCAGAGGGTCAAGAACAAGGTCGTCAACCTGATGTGAGTGTAGTAGATAAAACGATCTGGAACTCGAACCTTGCTGCTTACTCTGCACTGGTTGAACCGCTTCAGTTGGCCGTAGAAGTGGTGTCAAGCAATTGGGAGGATGATTATGTGGACAAACTGGATGAGTATCAACGTCTCAACATCCCTGAATATTGGATTGTAGATTACTTAGCTATAGGAAGTCGAAACTATTTGGGGCAACCAAAAGTCCCAACAGTGTTTGTTTACTTACTTGATGAAAATGGGGTTTACCAAGGCACTCCCTACCAAGGTAAGGATCGGATTGTATCACAGACTTTCCCTGAACTAGCGCTAACCGTCGAGCAGGTGTTAGAAGCATAGAGAGAGATTAGGGCGTCCGCGAAGAAATAGATTAACTCAACGTGACCCTCCTACACTTCCCTAGAGCATCGATTCAGTAATCGAAAAATTATGGTTGAGACTGCAGGGGAGCAGGGAGCAGGGAGCAGGGAGCAGGGAGCAGGGAGCAGTATAGCCCAGGTGTCTCCCTTGGGGGAGAGCTGAAAGTCTTGATTTTTCGTTCTTCAATTTGTCAACTTTTATTACTGAATCGGTGTTCTAGAACGCCTGTCCAGTAATATTCTGTCAGGATTTCTAGACCTGGTCAGGCGAAGCAAAGGTTGCAGAAATACTAGGATTTGGGCAATAAATGATCCCCCCTCTGCTTCGCCCCTACAGATAATTATCTATGCAGTCTAACTATTTATATCTTCCGCCGGAAGTTTCACAAATCGAATCCGATTGCTATAGCAACCTTAAAATGGAATAAGCTGGAGACGTCTAGTTATGCGATTTGTGTCCCCTACATTGTCACCTACTCCATCCAAGGTTAGATTTAGCTTCTCAATTTTTGCCTGATTGAACAGACCCTCTCGCTTGACTTCATAATTAGATTCAATATCAGAATTCAGATATTGTCCTCCAATTCCCCAGGGCCACTCTTGAGCATCCCTAGCCTGAACCCCCGTCAGTTCCTTACTGGTTGTCGTAAGCTGCTCTAGGTTAAAGGAAGAGTTACACATTCTCGACAAATCTATAACTTGTCCAGACCCATCAATCATGTAGCAATCTGGGGTTTGAGTTGTCTCCTCAGCAACAGCAGCAGTACTGAACAGAGCAACACTAGCACTCATAAGAAGTCCAGTGAGCAGTCTTGCTTGAGTCAGTTTCATTGTCTACCTTCCTTTGATGTCTCAAGATGAAGTTTAATCACAATGTACGGTGAAAACTGTCTCCTTACTTCCCCCACTTGAATCACCCACTAGGATGACTAGATGCTTGGAGTGCGATCGCTCTCTATGAACATTAAGGCTTTGACCGTTTCAGGATTGACAGATAATTTATAATTCTTTACACAGTAGTCTAAAAGCGATCGCTTCTGATGGTCGGTGGCGATGGCAATTGCCAACAGATTACCCATGTTAATCTACAAGTAGGGTGCGTAAGAGAGGTGATTATGTAGGGTCGTATGGCATACGCCCAATCTCTACCCGCATTCCGCACCCTCAACTGTCACATTGGAAATTTTGTCCAAATCGTCACCAGCAGTATTGGGTAGGGTGGGCATTGCAGTAAGGGATTGTCAGTGCCCCAAGAGTGAATTTTTGTGCAATGCCCACCATCCCAGGGTGAAGGGTTGAGTCGGGTGGGCATTACCGATTCTGACTCTTTGGGTAAATCTTCCAATTGGCACCGCAATACCCACCCGACAAAACTTAATAAGTCTTAACAATCATTGAAAAAATTGATCTACATGGGGTCTAGCAATTGTTGACTCAGGGATAGCAGGGGGCGGAATGTGGGCTCTATTTTTAATTGGCCAGGTTTGGGTGCAAGCCTTGTAGCTTCAGCAATAATTGCTCTGGCGATCGCACTCTTTATACAAACCGCTAGAAGCAAGCAGTGGGTTTTCATCTTCTATAAGTTCCTGCGAACACTCTTTCTGCGGGTCCAGTCATGTAAACTCGCTGATCTGCTTCTGACCATTGAATTTTTAGACAGCCGCCGGGGAGTTCAACGGTGCAAAGGCGATCGCTTTTGCTAGTCAGCACTCCAGCTACCACACAAGCGCAGGCACCAGTACCACAAGCCAGAGTTGCTCCTGCACCTCTTTCCCACACCCGCATCTTGAGGTAATCTGGTTGTACCACTTGAATAAATTCTGTGTTGGTGCGCTGGGGGAAGGCAGGGTGATGCTCAAATTGAGGTCCAATAGTTTCTAAAGAAATCCCTTCAGCGTCTTCGACAAAGGTAATACAGTGGGGATTGCCCATGCTGACGCAGGTGACAGACCAAGATTGTCCACCTATTTCTAAAGGCTGATTAATCACCTTTTCCTCAGGGTTTCCTAGGGTAGTAGGAATTTCAGAGGCAGTTAGCTTTGGCATTCCCATATCGACAGTTACCCGATCGTCCCCTTCTAGTCGAGGAGCGATCTCTCCAGCTAGGGTATGAATGCGGTAGGATTTCCCGACTTGCTCTGTCCCCTCTAAATGAGCGATAAACTGAGCTAAACAGCGGATGCCATTCCCACACATTTCTGGTTCTGAGCCGTCGGAGTTAAAGATCCGCATAGTGTAGTCTGTACCATTTTCTCCGGGAAGGGCAAAAATTACCCCGTCAGCACCGATCCCAAAATGGCGATCGCACATCCGCACTGCTTGCTCTGGCGTTACAATTGGCTCTGATTGATGGCGATTATCAATCAAAATAAAGTCGTTGCCGAGTCCGTGATATTTGGTAAATTCAATAACCATAGATCAAATTAGTAGCAGTAAATAATTAGATTATGTCTGAATTTGATACTGGTTTGCCTAGCGTGCGTCAGGTTCAAGGTTTCATCAAAGATAAACAAGAAGTGGAGTTGAAACTAAGCACCGGCGAACTCCTAGTGGGTAAGATTCTCTGGCAAGACCTCCACTGCATTTGTCTGGTCGATCATTACGATCAGCCTACCCTCATTTGGCGTCAAGCGCTTGTTTATTTGAAGTCGAAGGCTTGACATCCTCTCCTGTGATGATAGTCTATGCCCTAGCCAAAACATTTGATTGACGAGCCAAAAGGTGATCTATGCTTGTTTCCCGGATCGAGTCCCCATTACGCCATCTGAAAGGGTTAAAATTTAGTTTAACTTTGGCAATTACTGCTAGTGTGATGGCGCTGGCTGCACCAGTACGAGCCTTGCAGGTGCGGGTGCTCCCAGAAAATCCGAAGCTGGGGGATACTATCTCAGTAATGATTCAAACTGATTATCCTGGATCGAAACCGACGGTTTCTATGGGACAGCAAAGCTATCCGGCATTTGCTATGGATGGGGATGGCGATCGTTATCGTGCTTTGCTACCAACCACACCTTTAGACAAATCGGGAAGATTAACCGTTCGAGTGACAGGTGACGGAAAAACGCGGAATCTGGCGGTAGGGTTAGGAGCTCGCTCTTTTCCCACCCAACGCATCCGCCTCTCAGGAAGAGCCTCTCAGTCAGCGACTCAGTTGGAATTGGAGCGGGTGGCGAAGTTTAAAAAGTTAGTCACATCCCAAAAATTCTGGAATGGATCGTTTCTGCGTCCCAACGCAGGGCGAGTCTCGACAATTTTCGGGGTACGCCGCTACTATAATGGGGTATTTGCTGAGGATTACTACCATCGCGGTGTTGACTATGCTGGTGGCTATGGTTCGACCGTGGTGGCACCAGCAGCGGGGCGAGTAGAATTAATAGGACTAGAGTCCCAGGGTTTTCGAGTCCACGGCAACACCGTGGGAATTGACCATGGTCAAGGGGTATTGAGTATATTTTTACACTTAAGCAGGATTAATGTTGGGGAAGGAGATTTTGTTCAAGCTGGTCAAAAAATCGGTGCTGTTGGTTCTACCGGAGCTTCAACGGGTCCACACTTACATTGGGGACTGTATGTTCACGGAGTCGCAGTCGATCCAGTACCCTGGAGATTTAAAGGGATTGAATAAAACTAGCGATCTGTCAAATCAGTTTTGATGGGTTCGCAGTAGCGCTAAGCCCGCATAAGACGCGTAGGGGTTTCGGTGTAGGGTAGCGCAACTACAAACTTTTGATTAAGTTTTCTTAAGTTAAGAATATTTTGTCATGTCTAGAGGAAAGATAATGATAGGTTCGGTCTTTACATTGATGCAAATATAAAACAATATGACCAAAAAAAAGAAGGTATCAAGCCCCTAAATTTATTGATGGAAAAAAAAAATAAACATCTGGTCGTTGTTTAGGTGACCAGTAATTCCGACTTTCAAGCCCCTCTCTTTAGGTATGGGGTGCTTACTTTTGACTTTTGCGCCCAGCCTCCAACGTCGAAGCTGGGCGCACTTTTGACTTTTGACTTTGAGGGAAGCGAGTGACGCCATGAGTATAGAAAAAATTGTAGAACAAGCCCTAAAAGATGGCTATCTAACGCCGACAATGGAAGCTGAGGTGGGAATGATGTGTGATACAGCTTCAGAACTGTCGCTTGAAGAGTACAAAGCTTTAGATCGGCTTATGGGAGCCTTGTTAACAGGGGAAGTTGTTGCCGTATCCAGCAAACACTTTATTAATGTGATGGAAGAGTTAGTGATCAGCGAAGCGATCAAGCGCATAGCGGAAATCGAAAAAACTAGCGATCGCGCCCTCGATATCGGGGATATTGCCGCCTATGCCTTGAATCGATTACCCCCTCTTTACGCAACTACTGAAGAAGGAGCCAACTACCAGCGCGAGCGAGCGAGGAAAGAACTCCAGGAATTGATTAATCAGCAGGTTGAAGCTGCAATTGCCTGCTATCTTGACCGACCAGAATTTTTCCCAGAACGACAGGCTATTGGAACAAGTACTATCGGCGATGTCTTCAAGCAGGTCAGTACCCTACTGCAGTCCCATGCCCCAAACTATGAATATCAATGAGTACCAATCCACTAGTATCAATCCACGACCAAGGACTAATGACTGGCTCTATTATCTCCTCGACTCGGAACTTTTCCTGAAATTAACTGTCTAGGAAGAAATAGGATGTAGTAGTGCCTTTGGTAAGTTTATGACTGAACTCTCTTTATCCTTGTCTCCTGAAAGGTTAGTGCCCCGTGACACAACAACTCCTCCAAGGTCCGTACCCCCTGACAAACTCCTGAACTATGATTTGATTTTGCGCTGCCAGGAAGCAAGTCAACCTGATCGTGCTGCTTTTGCCGAACTGCTGCGTCGGTATCAGTCCCATGTGGAAAAGATTTTGTACCACCTGGCTCCTGACTGGCAGGATCATGCCGATCTGACTCAAGAAGTCTGGATTCGGGTTTACCGCAATATCAAGCGTTTGAAGGAACCAGTTAAGTTCAAGGGTTGGTTGAGCCGCATTGCCACCAACTTGTTTTACGATGAGTTGCGTAAACGGAAACGGGCGGTGGATCCCTTGTCTTTGGATGCTCCCCGCATAATGGACGAGGGGCAGATGGACTGGGAAATTGCCTCCGATTATCCTAGCCCTGACGATGACTTGACAACGCGAGAGTTTTATGAACGGCTAAAGTTGGCCCTGGCCGACTTGCCAGAAGCCTTCCGCACCACAATTGTCCTCAGAGAAATCGAAGGCATGGCCTATGAGGAAATTGCTGAAATGACGGGGGTTTCCTTGGGAACGGTGAAGTCAAGAATTGCCAGAGCCAGAGCAAAACTGCAATCCGTACTGCAAAACTATCTTGATGGAGATTAAATTTTTGTTGGGAACTATGTGAAACTCGGAGGCGTCACTATATAGTTAATTAATATTGGTCTCCAAAACAAAGCGTATTCAGTCAGACTCAGTGGTGATGCCAAAATGACTTCTAATTTTGAGACTTCTAAAAATAATCGGGAACCAGCCTTTGACAAAAGCGAAGTGCACAAGCCCGAACGCGATCGCTTCGAGTTGTTGAGTGCCTACCTGGATGGGGAGGTGACAGCAGCAGAACGCCGACAAGTGCAGCAGTGGCTTGACACCGATGCCAAAGTCCAGCAGTTATATATGCGATTGCTTAGATTGCGTCAGCATATACAAAATATCCCCATACCTAGGGCAGAACAATCAGCTCAGCAAATCTCAGAGCAAGTTTTCCGGCGTATTGATCGGCGTCAGCGGTTTCGACGGGTATTTCTCTGGGGTGGGGGTGCGATCGCGGCTGTGTTTGTTGGTGCTGTATCCAACTTATTACCAGGAGCTTATTTACCCGATCTGCGGATAGCCCAACCTTCTCCAACTAGCACAGATTCGGAACTCTTGATGATTGCCCTTAATCGACCTGTCGTTGAAATTCCCCCATTAGCAGTTCCATCTCCCCACAAATCGACCGATCCAGCTAAGGAATGAAGGATGAAGTATTTTTCAGGGTTTGGGGACTAATTAGACTTCAGACTCCATTTAGCTGAACCCCGGAGAAGCCCCAAGCTGTACTCGAAGAGTCAGTGTGGGATGAATCCGGGGAAGTTAATTTTTTAGACTAGATTGGTTCTCTTCACTGACAGACCGTCTTTTGGAGACAAACTGACTTCTCATTGGTCATTCTCCAAATATGTGCTATTATCAGTGTAGGCAAAAAGCAAGATACTAAGTGCCTAGCATCAAAACGTAAAATCCCAACTATTCACAAGGAGTCGTCAGCCCTTTATTGTCAGTTATCTTGTAGCCTTCCGCCAAGAGAGTTGAAAGAGAAACCAGGATACTATTCTCAAAAAAAACTCCTGCCGCACAAAAAAAAAGACTTAATCAAGGTGAGTTATTCTGGAGAATTGCTGGATTTTACTCGCCCACCGTCTCAGACATTACAGGATGTAAGCAAGCAAG
>JBFRWF010000041.1:0-19941 GCA_051439465.1 Xenococcaceae cyanobacterium
GCGACTCCCGCTGACGAAAGTGCAAGGGTTTTGAGACTCTAGAGGTTATAACGAAGCACTTGTTTGGTAAAAAAAGGCTTGAAACCCTTATCTGTACTATATTTCACTTTTATTCAGCAAGCCCTAACTATCCGCCGTAACCCACCAAAACCAAGCACTTTATCCCAACAGTATTTGGATAAGTAATTTGCTTTTTTGCGACAATTGTAGATAAAGCCTACAAAACTCAACTACAGATTATGCTTAAAAATATCCTTAAACAAACAAACAGCAAATGGAAGCCGATTATCAAGCAATTTGAAGCCGTTGTTGGCAAAGATGGGGTGGTGCGACGCAAAGAAGAATTGCTCACCTATGAATGTGATGGTTTAACCAGCTATCGCCAGCGTCCCGCCGTTGTTGTCCTTCCCCGCACCACCGAACAAGTAGCAGCAGTAGTAAAGATTTGCGATCAAAACCAACTCCCCTGGGTTGCCAGGGGTGCAGGGACTGGCTTATCCGGCGGTGCCTTACCAGTAGAAGATTGTGTCCTCATCGTCACCGCCAGGATGAAGCAAATCCTGGACATCGATCTAGAAAACCAGCGCATTGTCGTGCAACCAGGAGTAATTAACAACTGGGTGACGCAAGCTGTCAGCGGTGCAGGATTCTACTATGCACCGGATCCTTCTAGCCAGATTATTTGTTCCATTGGCGGCAATATAGCGGAAAACTCCGGCGGCGTCCACTGTCTCAAATACGGTGTCACCACTAATCACGTCATGGGATTAAAACTGGTAATTCCTGACGGTTCTATTATAGAGGTCGGGGGACCAGTGCCAGAAATGCCCGGATATGACTTAACTGGTTTATTTGTGGGTTCTGAAGGTACTTTAGGTATTGCCACAGAAATTACCCTGCGCATTCTCAAAACCCCCGAATCAATTTGCGTCCTCCTGGCAGATTTCACCAGCATTGAAGCCGCAGGCAGTGCTGTTGCCGATATTATCGGTGCAGGTATTATCCCCGCTGGCATGGAGATGATGGACAACCTCAGCATCAATGCGGTAGAAGACGTTGTGGCAACAGGTTGTTATCCCCGGGATGCAGGGGCAATTCTGCTGGTGGAATTGGATGGTTTAGAAGTGGAGGTAGCAGCGAACAAAAAGCGCGTTGCTGAAATTTGCAAGCAGAATGGGGCAAGAAATATCACCTCGGCTAGGGACGAAGAAACCCGCCTGAAATTGTGGAAAGGCCGCAAAGCCGCCTTTGCTGCTGCGGGACATATTAGTCCGGATTATTTTGTCCAAGATGGGGTAATTCCGCGCACTCAGTTGGTAGGTGTGCTAAGGGAAATTAATGCCTTAAGTGAAAAATACGGCTATTCCATTGCCAATGTTTTCCACGCTGGAGACGGAAATCTCCATCCATTAATTCTTTATGATAATTCCGTTGAAGGAGCATTCGAAGGAGTGGAAGAGTTAGGAGGAGAGATTCTCAAACTCTGTGTTAAAGCTGGGGGAAGCATTTCTGGGGAACATGGCATTGGTGCTGATAAGAATTGTTATATGCCCGATATGTTTAGCGATGCCGATTTGGAAACGATGCAATATGTGCGTCAGGTGTTTAATCCTAAAGGTTTAGCCAATCCGGGCAAGATTTTTCCCACACCCCGCACCTGTGGAGAAGCTGCTAATGCTCAGAAGATGGGACAGTTTAAGGAGGCTGAACTTTTTTGACAAACCGCTAATTATGGAACACGGATAACGCAGATGACGCAGATTCTCACAGATATCTGATGGGAGAAAAAAAAATCCGCGATAATCCGTGTTATCTGTGTCATCCGCGTTCTATCCATGCAGTTTTAAGCGTTACATAAACTGTAACAGTCCAACTATTCGGGCATCAAAGCGGACATACTTGATCAAAAGTCAGGCTATGGCAAAACTATGCTCTTCCAAGATGCCCGTGATTATCAGATTCTTTTTCTCTCCGCCTTCCTATTTTTAGGTATTAGTACTAGGGATTGGACTCTGCGAGTTGATTTGATGCTGGTGGTGATTCTCAGTTGTCTCTTAACTCAGGCTCTTCTGTCATTACTTGTTAACTATGTCAATAGCCAAGTTACACATAGATCGCCACCAAAACATCCACATGACCAATTGTATCATCCCATCAACTTGTTGGCTATTTCCTCATTGCGTAGTGCAGCGATTACTTCTTTGGCGCTTTGTTTGCTGCTGCGTGGAAATGACTATACTACAATGGCGATCGCCGGTTGTTTAGCCATAGCCAGTAAATTCCTTTTCCGTTTTCGGGGCAAGCACTTTTTCAACCCTGCCAACTTTGGGATTATTGCAGCCCTAATTATCACAAATGATGCTTGGGTTTCGCCGGGACAATGGGGAACGGATTGGTGGTATTTGCTCTTATTTGCAGCTACAGGGGGGATGATTTTAAAACGAGTTGGTCGTTGGGATACATCCGCTGCTTTTATAGTAGCTTATGCTGGATTAGAAGCGATGCGTAATCTCTGGCTAGGTTGGAGTTGGGATGTATTGCAGCATCAATTAATGAGTGGGTCATTATTACTGTTTGCCTTCTTTATGCTCACAGATCCCCGCTCTATTCCTAATGCTACCATGAGTCGCTTAATTTGGGCTGTCAGTATTGCTGTACTCGCTTTTATTCTCCTACATCAATTTTACCTTTCTACTGCCATATTTTGGGCATTATTTGCCCTTGCGCCCTTGACTATATTCTTGGATTCAATTTGGTCAGCACCAAGGTTTTCCTGGCAGTCAAATGCCCTCAAATATATCCAAGCTGACAGGATTACAGCTATATAAAGAAATTGCGCAGGGTGGGTTAGGCGGCGATAACTTATCCAACTAACCTTGCCAACTAACTATCCTCCATAACCCACCAAAATAAAGCACTTTAGCCGTGTTAAAATTTATTTGATAAATACCCTCTATTCAAAGGAGCTCAGAATGAGATTTTTACGAATTTTCATAACTTTGCTATTGGCTTTTATTCTTGTAATTTTCCTAGCTAAGCCAGCTTGGGCATTTTGTGGGTTCTATGTGGCTAAAGCTGATACAAAACTTTACAACAAAGCTTCCCAGGTAGCGATCGCCAGGGATGGCAATCGCACGGTTTTAACAATGGCAAATGACTATCAAGGAGATGTTCAAGACTTTGCCTTAGTTGTGCCTGTACCTGTTATCTTAACTGAAGAGCAGGTTAACGTTGGCAATCCTAATATTCTGGAAAGGCTTGATGCTTTCAGCGCCCCCCGACTGGTAGAATATTTTGACCCTAATCCTTGTGAAGTTTACCGAATCGAAGAATTAGAATCGGCACCGCGATCAACAAGAGGTACTGGTAGAGGAATTAATGAAAAAGATGCTTTGGGTGTGACTGTAGAAGAGCGTTTTACCGTCGGGGAATATGACATTGTGATTCTCAGTGCGAGAGAATCTGATGGACTAGAAACTTGGCTCAACCGTAATGGTTATAAGATTCCCAGAGGTGCTTCTCGGTTATTACGTCCCTATATCCGACAAAATATGAAATTCTTCGTTGCTAAAGTCAATCTAGAAGAATTCGCCAACACAGGCTTTCAATCTCTACGCCCTCTAATGATGGCTTATGAATCCCCCAAGTTTATGTTACCAATTCGTTTGGGGATGATTAATGGTCAAGGGGAACAAGATTTGATTGTTTACCTCCTTTCACCCAAAGGTCAAACAGAATTAACCAATTATCGCACAGTCAAAGTTCCCTCAGATGTAGAAATACCTGAATTTGTTAAGAATGAGTTCAGTGACTTCTACAAGGCCATGTTTAAAACTGCCTATGAGAAAGAAAGGAAAAAGATAGCCTTTCTCGAATATGCTTGGGATATGGGAAGCTGTGATCCCTGTTCTGCTCAACCTTTGAACCAAGATGAATTGCGACAAGCGGGAGTATTTTGGTTGAATTCAAGGGGAGGAACAAATGTATTTATTAGCCGACTTCATGTGCGCTACACTCAGAATAAATTTCCTGAAGATTTACGCTTCCAAGAAACCTCAAATCGTCAATTATTCCAAGGTCGTTATGTGATTCGTCATCCCTTTAAAGGTGAGATAGATTGTCAGGCAGCGCGAGAGTATCAACAGTCCTTAAGAGAACGACAGGAACGAGAAGCGCAAACACTGGCAAGCTTAACTGGGTGGGATATTCAGGATATCCGCAGCAAGGTGAATTTCGTAGAAGTTGAGTCGATTCCTTGGTGGCGCAGGATTTGGCGTTAAAAGAAATCTCTAGCTGACAAACTCAGTTATAGGTAAATAGTGACAACTGATAACTCATAACTGATCGAGGAGATTATCATGAGATTATTCCGAGTTTTGAGCGCTTTACTGCTGGCGGTTTTAGCTGTATTTATCCTAGCCAAACCAGCTTGGGCATTTTGCGGTTTCTATGTGGCTAAAGCCGATACAAAACTTTACAACAAAGCTTCCCAGGTAGTAATTGCCCGGGATGGCGATCGCACGGTTTTAACAATGGCAAATGACTATCAAGGGGATGTCAAAGACTTCGCTTTAGTTGTGCCTGTACCTGTTATATTACAGGAAGAGCAGGTTAACGTTGGTAACCCCAAGATTATCCAACGGCTTGATACTTTCAGCGCCCCCCGACTTGTAGAATATTTTGACAATAATCCTTGTGCAGTTTACTTTAATGGCGAAGTACGAAGGCAAGATGTACCAGCACAAGCAGCAGGCACCAGGGCAAGAAGGGATGCTGATGCTTTAGGTGTGACTGTAGAAGCAAGTTTTACCGTCGGGGAATATGATATTGTCATTCTCAGTGCGAGAGAATCTGATGGACTAGAAACTTGGCTTAATCGCAATGGTTATAAGATTCCCAGAGGTGCGAGCCGCCTGTTACGTCCTTATATCCGACAAAATATGAAATTCTTCGTTGCTAAAGTCAACCTAGAAGAATTCGCCAACACAGGCTTTCAATCTCTACGTCCCCTAATGATGGCTTATGAATCTCCCAAGTTTATGTTACCAATTCGTTTGGGGATGATTAATGGTAAAGGGGAACAAGATTTGATTGTTTACCTCCTTTCACCCAGAGGTCAAACAGAATTAACCAATTATCGCACAGTCAAAGTTCCCTCAGATGTAGAAATACCTGAATTTGTTAAGAATGAGTTCAGTGATTTTTATAAGGCAATGTTTAAAACTGCCTATGAGAAAGAAAAGAAAAAGATAGCCTTTCTTGAATATGCTTGGGATATGGGAAGCTGTGACCCCTGTTCTGCTCAACCTTTGAACCAAGATGAATTGCGACAAGCGGGAGTATTTTGGTTGAATTCAAGGGGAGGAACAAATGTGTTTATCAGCCGATTACATGTGCGATACACCCGCGATAAATTTCCTGAAGATTTGCGCTTCCAAGAAACCTCAAATCGTCAATTATTCCAGGGTCGTTATGTGATTCGCCATCCCTTTAAGGGGGAGATGGATTGTGAGGCAGCGCAAGAGTATCTCAGAGCTGTACGGGAAAGACAAGAACAAGAGGCACAGACATTAGCCAGGTTAACAGGGTGGAATATTAATGAGATTCGCAGCAAGATAGATTTTGTCAAAAATGAGTCGATTCCTTGGTGGCGCAGGATTTGGAATTAGCACTAATCACAATCAAAAAGAGGAAGGGTGGCAATAAATTCGGCATGGTTCTTAGATTTCCCAATCAATTTGCTTGAGGCTCTGCCTCAGTATCGCGTTCCCAGGCGGAGCCTGGGAACAAGTTCTGGAGAAGGTTTCAAGACTTATGGGTAAAGGATAGGCTATATCATAGGTATCAGCAATCAGAATACCACCCTTGAGCCACCCTTGAAAGGATTCATATCATGTCTTACAGTGAATTTACACTTGACGAGCTAGAAAACCAATTTCACCTGAATATTCAGGAACAAGTGGAATTATTTTCCTCTGTAGAGCCAGTCAATCCTAGCTCACTATTGAGAGAAATATTAGAAGAGAATATTCCTCTTGCTTTAGAGATTGATACAGAAAAAGCTCGCTCAGAACTGATTGTCGCTCCAATCTTGGTTGATATTCGCAAGTATTTTAAGCGGGAAATAAGTATTTTTTCTGGAATAGAATTTAATGTTGATAAAACTAAGGGACTAAACGGCAGATGTGACTTTATCATCAGTCATTCTCCCAGACAGTTAGCTGTTACTGCTCCTGTTGCCACCTTTGTCGAAGCCAAAAATGATAACATAAAATCAGGGATATCCCAGTGTATTGCTGAAATGGTTGCAGCTCAAATTTTTAACAAGCAGAAAAATAATGAAATTGCTAGCATCTATGGGGTAGTAACAACAGGGAGTATCTGGAAATTTCTTAAATTATCTGAAAGTAGTGTTTCTATTGAGCCTGGCGAACATTATCTGGAGAATATTGAATCTATCTTTGGTATTCTATCACAGATAATCCAGACAACTCGTCCAAATTCCTTGGTTGAGAATGTTACTTGAGATTTATATAGCAGTCCTATTTAGAGGGGATCTATAAAGAAAATATTAAACCCTTGCGTAGGGTGGGCTAGGCGGCGATAACTTCATCTTACTAACCTGCCAACTAACTATCCGCCGTAGCCCACCAAAACCAAGCACTCTCAGTAGATCACAAAGTCAGTTTGAGACAAGGGAGTT
The DNA here is from genome assembly GCA_051439465.1 of Xenococcaceae cyanobacterium. Classification (GTDB taxonomy): domain Bacteria; phylum Cyanobacteriota; class Cyanobacteriia; order Cyanobacteriales; family JBFRWF01; genus JBFRWF01. The sequence continues at coordinate 6,704 of JBFRWF010000041.1, forward strand.
TTTGTCTGGCGATCACCACGTGAGGTTTTTATGACGAGATTATCGGGCGTGTAGTATAATTATCACTTATAAACGTCATGCGAGGCTGAGCAATAGCAGATTCTAATGCCGCCAAATCACGTACAACTACGGAACCACCTGATTGTTTAATAATCTGACTATGTAGATTCAGGACTTCACCCAAACTCAAGTAGCATATCATGCCAAGCGTCGGTATAATTCAGCATTTTTTTGCAACACATAACTGGATGCTTGAGCAAAATCGCTTTTAGGGTAATTGAGCCAGTCTTCAATGCTAGAGCGTAATAAATCCTCAGCAGCAACACCGTTTTCTTGTGCGAGTTGCTGCAACTTTTGTAGTTGTTCGTCTGAAAGGTTAATGGTGATAGAAGCCACAGCCGTTCCTCTTTTAGTCCAAATTAAGTGTAGCATATATTAACTAACCAGTTATCAGTTCTTGGTTTTGGTGGGCAAGGCGCTCCAATTTATCCAGGTGATGTTTGAGCATGACTTTAAGGCTGCTACAGGGAGGGATACCTTCAGCTCTAATATCAATTAACCGTTTAATTTCAGGCAGAGAAAGTCCGAATTTCTTCGCTTTTTGAATAAAGCGCAAGAGAAAATAGTCTCGGTCTTTACCTCGGCTCTGGTCACATTCACATCTACAAAAACTGAGACATCAGGAATACTGTAGCCAATCAATCCAAGTTTCTAAACTTTTATTGCTTTGGCTTGACTCTCCAGTTTAATGGAGACTTTAGCTTAGTTGTAGGAGACAGTAGAACGCGATTGAGGATGGAAAAATGAGGATGAACCTAATTATGGTAACCGGCTCAAGAATCAATTGGGGCGGGCAACCTGCCATGATGGCTGCCCAAGTGAAGAAGGGAGACACAACCCTGACGCTGAGGGATGAAAGCGGTTTTCCGGTTTGGCATGGTTGGAGAGGAAATCAGTTGAATCGATGAGTTGAAAGCCAGGCCGAATGACCCTGAACCACAGAAGCTGACCAATAATACAATCCCAAACGACAATAAGCGCGGGAGTTAGCTATGGAAACAGTCAATCTGCGATTAAAAGGCATGAGTTGTGCTGGTTGTGCCACGACTATCGAGCGCTCAATTCAAGGCGTCAGGGGCGTCAGTAAGTGCCATGTCAACTTTGCCCTAGAGCAAGCTACTGTTAAGTACAATCGGAGGGCGACGAATCTGGAGGCAATTCAGCAGGCTGTGGCTGACACCGGTTACGCTGCTCAGCCGCTAGAGGAAACAGTAACCTCCCAAGAGGAGTATACCCAATCTCAGGGAGTACAGATGCCTCTGCCCTCAGTGCAAAACTTTGAAGCCGTGGCTGGCATGGGGGTTCAAGGGATGGTAGAAAATCGGTTCGTCCAAATCGGCACGCAGCGCTGGATGGATGCGTTGGGCATTGATACTCAACCCTTACAATCCCAGCGACAAGCTTGGGAAGCGGAGGCTAAAACGACTGCCTGGATTGCTGTTGATGGTCAAATTGAAGGATTAATTGGGATAGCAGATGCTTTAAAGCCGTCTTCCGTTGAGGCTGTCAGGGCGTTGCGAAGAATGGGATTAGAGGTGGTAATGCTGACTGGTGACAATCAGAAAACTGCCGAAGCGATCGCCCGCGAAGTGAGCATTGTCCGCGTCTTTGCCGAAGTCCGCCCCGACCAAAAAGCGGCCAAAGTGAAGGAACTGCAAGCTGAAAGAAAAACGGTGGCGATGGTCGGCGATGGCATTAACGATGCCCCAGCGCTTGCGCAGGCTGACGTGGGGGTGGCGATTGGGACTGGGACAGATGTGGCGATGGCGGCTAGCGACATCACCCTGATTTCTGGCGACTTACGAGGTATCGTCACCGCGATTCAACTCAGTCGTGCCACGATGCAAAATATTCGCCAAAATCTTTTCTTTGCCTATATTTACAATGTTTCCGGCATCCCTATTGCTACGGGAATTCTTTATCCCTTCTTTGGCTGGCTACTCAGTCTGGTAATCGCTGGGGCAGCGATGGCATTTAGCTCAGTTTCTGTAGTCTCCAATGCCCTGCGTTTGCGCAAATTTCAACCTAAAAGCTGAGGGAGGAGAGTTGATGATGTTCAGAAAAAATCAGATTTGGAGCAGTCTCATTAGTCTGGGATTGTTGCTCGGAGTTGCCCAGATTGCCGCTGCCGAGATGCCAGAAACTGAGTCAGAATCGACCAGTCAATTCCGCCGCCTTGAACAACCTTTACCGCTGAAAGTGGTTGTAACCTTGGGCGGTTTGGCACTCATTGGTGTAGAACTTTGGTGGTTTTTGTTCAGTAAGAGCAAAGCTCAATCAGCCCAAACTCATCAGGGAGTTCAGGAACTAGATATTACCGTTGATGGCGGCTACATGCCTGATAGGCTCGTCGTCCAGGCAGGTCAACCCGTGCGGCTCAATTTCTTCCGCCAAGATCCCAGTAGTTGCCTGGAAAAAGTTTTGTTGCCTGATTTTCACCAAGCGGCGGATTTACTCCTGAATCAGACGACATCAGTAGAATTCACCCCAGATAAGCCGGGAAGCTACACCTTTCACTGCGGCATGAATATGTTTCGGGGCGTTGTGGAAGTTAAGGGGGCAGCTAACCAGGAAATCTCCCAGGCTGATCATCATAAGGGTCACGTTCCTGTCAGCGAAAAACCAGTAGAAAAAGCCCTATCAGCCCAGCTTCATCAAGGTATTCAAGAAATGGATATTGAGGTTGAGCGAGGATATAAACCTTCGCGAATTATTGTCCAAGCTGGTTTACCCGTGCAACTCAATTTCTTCCGACAAGACCCCAATAGCTGTCTCGGAAAGGTGTTGTTACCTGACTTTGATCTTGCCGCAGACTTACCCCTCAATCAGATGACATCAGTGGAATTTACGCCACAACACCCAGGGGAATACCGCTTTACCTGTGGCATGGAAATGTTTCACGGCATTGTGGAAGTCCAAGAGTCTGAAATGGCTAGCCAATAACAACGAGGCGAAATAGCAACGGCATCTACAGCTACACCATCTTCTTAAAGTCTCGAAACTCAAAAACAGTCAATGGGAAAACTCAACCGCAGACAATTCCTTGTCCTCAGTGCTAGTAGCGCCGCCTTACTCTCCCAATGTAGAACTGGACAGACGCAAGAGCCGCTCAAATCCCAGATATCTCTCCAGTCAACCCATAGCAGTGCAGATAGTCTATTGGCTGTTGACCTGGAAGCGAGCTATCGTCGGGTGAATCTAGGGGACAGACAAGCATACTTATTGAGCTACAACGGACAAGTTCCCGGTCCCTTGCTCAAAGCTAAACCAGGAGATACGGTGCGCATCCGCTTCACCAACAACCTACCCCAGCCGACCAACATCCACTACCACGGTTTGCACATCCCGCCGACTGGCAACGCTGACAACATTTTTCTGAGCATTCCCAGCGGCGAAACCCTCACTTACGAATTCACGATTCCCCAAAGCCACCCCGGTGGGACTTTCTACTACCACCCTCACCGCCACGGATTGGTGGCTGAGCAAGTCTTTGGTGGTCTGGGGGGACTGTTCGTCATTCGAGGGGAACTCGATGAAATTCCAGAGATTAAAGCCGCCCAAGAAGTGTTTTTGTTTCTGAAAGATTTTGCCCTCGATGCCAACGGGCGAGTGCAACAGCCCTGGCACATGGCGCAGATGCAGGGACGGGAAGGGTCGTTAGTGACCGCCAACGGTCAGGTCAATCCGTCTGTATCGATTCCCAAGGGGGGACTGCTGCGCCTGCGCCTGCTCAACGCTTCCAGTTCGCGCTTCTACCGCCTAGCACTTGAAGACCACCCCCTCTACCTCATCGCCACGGACGGCATCTCCCTTTCTGAGCCGGTTGAACTCAGGGAGTTGCTTTTAACCCCAGGCGAGCGGGTTGAGGTGCTGGTGCGCGGCGAGCGCTCCCCGGGCCAATACAGATTGCTGGCTCTGCCCTACAACCGTGGGGCGATGGGGATGATGGGACGGGGTATGGGTCCGGGAATGATGGGACGGGGTATGGGTCCGGGTCGGATGGGACCAAGGATGGAGCCATCAGATGGAGGAAGCCCCAGGACTTTAGCAACCCTTACCTACGCGGGGCAGGTTAATCCCCTCCCCTTACCAGGGCAACTCATTCCCGTAGAGGCACTGCCCTCACCCCAGAGGGTGCGGCGCTTCATCCTCAACCACAGCATGGGTCATAGGATGGGTATGGTTTTCCTCATCAATGGCAGAGCTTTTGACCATCGGCGGGTGGATACCCAAGTGCGCCTGAACGGGGTGGAGGAATGGGATATTGTCAACACTGGCGTAATGGATCACCCCTTCCACCTGCACACTAACCCCTTCCAGGTAATGACGCGCAATGGTCAGCCCGAACCCTTTCGAGCCTGGAAAGATACGGTCTTGGTTCGAGTCGGAGAGACAGTGCGCATCCGAGTTCGCTTCTCTGATTTTACTGGCAAGACTATCTATCACTGCCACATTCTCGACCACGAGGATTTAGGCATGATGGGAACTTTAGAAATTCTTGGATAAGGAGGTTTCAATGGCTAAGTATGCCCGAGTGCGTTGGCGATCGCCACCCCTTCGGGGAAGGCAAAAGGCAAAAGTCAAAAGGCAAAAGTAAGACGCTCACTGTAAGTTGGAGAAGTTATGTAGCTCAACCTACAAACTCCCTCCTTTTGCCCTTTACCTTTTGCCTTTTGACTTTGAGCGAAGGGAGTGGCGATCGCCTGTCAAAATGGTAAAACACGAGTGCTTCAGTGGCCAACTATTTTAACCTTGCTGATGTTTCCAGTACTGGTGTGGATGTATACCCGGTTAGCCTTCCAGGAGGAACTTCAGATAAGAGCAGAATTCGGCGAAGAGTATGAACATTATGCTGCCAAGACACCAGCATTTTTCTAATCAAATCAACAATCTTGTTAAAGGCTAATGCCACTGGTTAAGGAGGTAAAAATGAATCTACCTACAGAAAATAAGCTTGAACAAGGTGAAAGCGAACGAATAGCTAAAATTTACCGCAAGCTAGCTAAAAATTACGATTTCCTGGAGGAAAAACTCCTGGCAATTATCTTTAGTCCCTTTGGCTATTGGAAATATCGTCAAAGAGCGATCGCCTCTCTCAATTTACAACCTGGACAGACAGTTATAGATATCTGCTGCGGGACGGGTTTGAACTTTCCTTGGCTACAAAAAGCGATCGGTTCGGAAGGAAAAATTATTGGGGTCGATTTAACCGACGCAATGCTGGCACAAGCTCAAAAACGAGTGAAAAAAAATGGTTGGTCAAATGTCGAGCTAGTGCAGAGTGACGCATCCTCCTATCAATTCCCAACTGACATAGATGGAATTGTCTCCACTTGGGGGATTACCTTAGTTCCTGAATTCGACCGAGTGATTCAAAATGGTTGTCAGGCACTTTCCCCTGGAAAACGCTGGGTAATTTTGGATTTTAAGATTCCTGACAATCGGCTTTCGATGTTTGCGCCTCTGCTGGGTTTCCTGTTCATTTGGAATGATTTTGTAAGCAGCACTCACTCTTTTCCTTAAAATCTAACTAAACACTCCTATTTCGTATTATTGGCCGCTAATTCTCAATCTAATTGCTATTACAATCCTTTTAAAAACTCTTCATTTAGTCTTTCGAGGGCGAGTCTGTAACCACAGGGTCATTCCCGTTGCGGCGAGCATGAGCAGACCAAAAGCATTCAAAAAAGGATAAATTATCTCCAAATTAATCCGTCCAAATTTACCTCTGTGGAACTCTAATAACCACAAAAAAATATCTGCTTTACCCGTTAACACGGCTATCTGAAACAGCGACCCGGTAATTAAAGTAAGCAAGACAGGAAAAATCATAATCGGAGCAAACTGAGCATGAAGTTGGCGGATTCTAGCTTTGTCAATAAACTTCATAACTAATTTAACTCCTTCCAGCTTTTGCCACCATCAAGAGATTGAAAAATGATGTTTTTATCATTAGCAGCATAGAGAATTTGCGGGTGACTCGGGGCATGAGTTAAATGGAAAATAATTCCTGTAGGCTCTGTTCCCATTGCTGACCAAGTTTTCCCGTTATCTTGACTGCGAACAATGCCTCCCTGATTGCGATTCAAAACCTGATAGCCATACATAATAGTTTTGTCATTTTCTGCTACTAATACTAACCCTGCTATCGGTGCCTTTTTTGTACTCGGTATAATTGTCCAAGTATTCCCTGCATCATTACTTTCATAAACTCCTCCTCGCGTGGTAGCAAAGAGATGAGCTGAATTATGAGGAGCGACCGCTAAACCAAAGGGATGTTCCCTTAAACCCCGTGCCTTTTGTTCCTGCCAACTTTTTCCCCCATCAGAAGACCATAATAATCCATGTTCTCCTTTGGTAGAAGAAGCCACCCAACCATAGAAGATATCAGGATTACTAGGTGCGATCGCTAAAGCATGAAAATCCACTCCCGGCAGTGATTTCTGTAGCCAATTTTCGCCGCCATCTTCAGTAAAAATAAACCCCATATTTCCACCTGTAGGGGGATGTCCACTGCCATAAAACCGTCTATCATCAGTAGGGTGAGCCACAAAACTCATAAAATCAGAGCGGTTTGTGCCAACTTGAAACCACTCTCCCTCATCATTACGCAGCAAGATGCCATGATGGGTAGCCACATAAAGATGGTTGGGATTATGCGGAGCGACCTTTATACTGTGAATATGGTTCTTTTCTCGCCAATTAGAAGGTGCAGCCGTGAGGGTAACTTGAGGTGTTTGGCTAACTTTTGCTTCCTCAGTTGGTTGAACGTTAGTCTCAGTTGCCACTGGTTTTGGGGGGGGTTCTTCTTTTTCTGAACTTTCCACTTTAGGGGAAGTACAACTGATTAAGGAAATACTGAGGATGACACTCAGGAATCTTTTTATTCTTGGATTATTCATTATGATACATTCTCTTCTTGATTGAATACAGTAAAAATGGACTGGTTACCAGTAAGAAGAAAACTAATTCTGCTGGCTGTGGTATTAAACTTAATTGGTTTGAAGAGATAGCAGAAGGTGTTATTGTTGATACTTCTGAAACAGGAGACACTTCAGCAGTGGGACTGGTTGAGGTTTCTGGTCGCTCTTCAATCTCTTGGTGCATCTCGTTGTGGTGCTCAGAGTGCTGTTGTGGCGGCTCTGGTTTAGAAGTATTCTGATGATGTCCACTGTGAGCTAGTAAGGGTTTTGCCGGTAAGGTTAACCCCATTAAACCAACTACAGCACTCATCATAACAATTTTGTTTAATCTTGGCATATTGGTTACGCTAGTTAAAATATTTCAGGAGAGAATAATCCTTTTTCCCCCATTCCGCTCTAACCCTAACAGCTAATTATGAAATAGGAATGAAATTGAGATTTCATCCTGATTTCATATTTGTGTAAGAACATAATCCCAAGAGCCGCTTTGCGTTCTCTTGCAGCGCACAGGGAAATCAGTACAAATGTATTTAAGAGGATGAATCTTAAACAAAGTCCACCTTAGTGGTGCAGAAAACTCCTGAAACTCTTTTCCAGAAGGGGCTTTCGTCAGATAGCTGAACAAAAACAGTGAGTAGAGCCTCAAGGGGAGAAGACAGGGACTCGAGAAAACTCAATCTGGCAATCTAAGGTTAGCGATCGCCCTAGAGTCTGTCTGCAAACCCTGGGGAGGGCGTAGGCGAAGCCTACGCCTCTACATAAGATTTTGGACTTTGCAGACAGACCCTAGATTCATCGGTGCCAGGGTGCTTGTGAGTGATGGCGGCACCCAATACTGTTCGGTTAAGAGCCAGAACTTCAATGTTTTTTTATAAATCAAAGGGATTTAGATGCATTAAAGTGGGGAATAGTCGATCCAGTAGCATTTGAGAGAATACGCCGATATGCACATCAGTGAAATTACGCATCCCAACCAGTTGCACGGCTTGTCCATTCGTCAACTGCAGGATATTGCCCGTCAGATTCGAGAAAAGCATTTAGAAACAGTAGCAACCAGCGGCGGTCATCTCGGAGCTGGATTAGGGGTGGTCGAACTAACCATCGCCCTCTACCAAACCCTCGACTTAGATCGGGATAAAGTTATCTGGGATGTAGGACACCAAGCCTATCCCCACAAAATGCTCACAGGACGATATCACCGCTTCCACACCCTGCGACAAAAAGATGGGGTTGCTGGATATCTCAAGCGCTGTGAAAGCAAGTTTGACCACTTCGGTGCAGGGCACGCTTCCACCAGCATTTCTGCCGCCTTAGGCATGGCACTGGCGCGGGATGCCAGGGGAGAAGACTTCAAATGCGTAGCAGTGATTGGTGATGGCGCACTCACTGGCGGCATGGCATTGGAAGCCATCAACCATGCTGGACATTTGCCCAACACCAATCTGATGGTGGTGCTAAACGACAACGAAATGTCAATTTCCCCCAATGTTGGAGCAATCTCCCGTTACCTGAACAAAGTGCGTCTCAGCGATCCCGTTCAGTTTATCTCCGACAACCTAGAAGAACGGTTCAAGAATCTGCCCTTCGTTGGCGAGTCACTCACCCCAGAAATGGAACGGCTTAAGGAAGGGATGAAGCGCCTTGCAGTTTCCAAAGTGGGGGCTGTGATTGAAGAACTGGGCTTTAAATACTTTGGACCTATCGATGGTCACAACCTCTCAGAACTGATTTCCACCTTCAAACAGGCACACAAGGTTCCTGGTCCGGTTTTGGTGCATGTGGCAACGGAGAAAGGGAAAGGGTACGAAATTGCTGAACAAGACAAAGTCGGCTACCATGCCCAAAGTCCCTTCAACCTCACTACTGGCAAAGCCATCCCCTCAAAAAAACCCAAGCCTCCTAGCTACTCCAAGGTCTTTGCCCATACCCTCACCAAACTGGCAGAGAATAATCCGAAAATCATTGGTATTACTGCAGCAATGGCAATGGGGACAGGTTTAAATAAACTCCAAGCCAAACTGCCCAAACAATATATTGACGTAGGTATTGCCGAACAGCACGCCGTTACCCTCTCTGCTGGTTTGGCTTGCGAAGGAATGCGCCCCGTTGCTGCCATTTACTCCACCTTCCTGCAACGCGCCTACGACCAAATCATTCACGACATTTGCATCCAAAATCTGCCCGTCTTCTTGTGCATGGATCGCGCTGGTATTGTTGGTGCTGATGGCCCCACTCATCAAGGAATGTATGATATCGCTTATCTGCGTTGCATTCCCAATATGGTAGTGATGGCACCGAAAGATGAAGCCGAGTTGCAACGGATGGTTGTCACTGGCGTTAACTATACCGATGGACCAATTGCCATGCGCTATCCACGGGGCAGTGGCTACGGTGTACCTTTGATGGAGGAAGGTTGGGAACCCTTACCTATCGGTAAAGGAGAAATCCTTCGCAATGGCGACGATATCTTGTTATTGGGTTATGGCGCAATGGTTTACCCTGCCATGCAAGTGGCTGAAATTCTCAGTGAACATGGTATTGAAGTCACAGTGGTAAATGCCCGTTTTGTCAAGCCTCTGGATACGGAATTAATTTTGTCCCTGGCCCAGCGCATTGGTAAGGTTGTTACCTTAGAAGAAGGTTGTGTGATGGGTGGCTTTGGTTCTGCCGTTGCTGAGGCTTTGCTGGATAATGATATTTTGGTTCCTGTGAAGCGTTTTGGTATACCGGATAAATTAGTAGACCATGCCAAGCCAGAGGAATCTAAGGCTGATTTGGGGTTAACCAGTTCTCAAATTGCTGAACAAGTCCTGAAAGCTTTTTTCAGCAAGCAGCCTTCTGCTGTTAGTTAATCCACTTTCAACAGTTACCAGTGATCAGTGACCAGTTACCAGTTAAGTATTTATCCGGGGGGTCTGAGTCCCCCACTAATTTAACAACCACTGGTCACTGACAACTGTTAACTGTTTGTTAATTAGTGGAAGGCGTTGATGGTGGGTTCAAGCCCCCATCATACGCCTGGTAACTGGTAACTCTCCAGAAACTTGAAAGAAGTTTCTATTTTTCTTAATCGACGTGGGGTTGATTCCCTGTTGCCTGTTGCCTGTTGCCTGTTGCCTGTTGCCTATTCCCTATTTCCTGATCCGAAGTTCCCTGATCCGAAGTTCCCTCAAATTATGCAACTGGTTGATTGGCTGATTGTACTGCTGTACCTCGCGTTCACAATGGGGTTGGGGCTGTACTTATCTCGTAAAGCATCAAAGAGTTTAGTAGATTTTTTTGTCTCCGGGCGATCGCTCCCCTGGTGGTTAGCTGGCGTTAGCATGGCTGCCACCACCTTCTCCATTGACACCCCTTTACTTATCAGTGGCATCGTTGGCAGGCAGGGAATTGCTGGGAACTGGTTGTGGTGGGGGTTTGGTATCTCCCATCTAGTTATGATTTACATCTTTGCCAGGATGTGGCGGCGCTGTGAAGTTCTCACCGATGCTGAACTGACGGAGATTCGCTATGGAGGTCGTCCAGCAGCGATTTTGCGGGGTGTCAAAGCATTCCTCTTTGCCGTCCCGATCAACTGTATCGCGATCGGCTACGCCATGCTAGGGATGGTCAAAGTCGTGGATGCTTTAGAAATCTGGCAAAGTCTTGGCATTGATCCAGGGGAAAATAACCTCAAAATCTGGAGTGTAGTGGGCGTCAGTGTCCTGGTGTTGATCTATGCAGGCTTGGCAGGGTTGTGGGGGGTTGTCGCCACAGATTTCTTCCAGTTTGTTCTGGCTTTACTGGGGGCGATCGCCGTCGCAATCTTTTCTCTAAACAGCATTGGTGGCATTCATGCCCTGATCCCCAAAGTGGAGCAAGCTACCAACCTGGATGTGTTGTCATTTTTCCCGTTTACCCTTGGATCGGGTGGAATTCATTGGAATGAGGCAGCGAACATTACCGTTACCACATTTGCTGCATTTACATTGCTTCAGTGGTGGGCGTGGCGTCGCAGCGATGGGGGTGGAGAATTCGTGCAAAGATTCGCTGCCACCAAAGACGAAGCAGAAGCAGAGAAGGCAGCGTGGGCATTTAATATCCTGCATTATGTGGTGCGAACCTGGCCTTGGATTATTGTAGCACTGGTGGCGATCGCGATCTATCCAGATTTGCAAGACCGGGAGTTAGGCTATCCCAAACTCATGCTCCAATTCCTCTCCCCTGGAATGCTGGGTTTGGTTGTCGCCTCTTTGGTTGCCGCATTTATGAGTACCGTCTCCACCTCAATTAACTGGGGGGCTTCCTTCATCACCAACGACCTCTACCTGCGCTTCGTCAAGCCAGACGCAACCCAAACCCAGCTCGTACTGGTGGGACGCCTAGCCACTATTGGGGTTACAGCACTCGGTGCCTTGGCAGCCTTCTTAGCCAAAGACATTGGTGCGGTGTTCAAGTTTATTGTAGCGATCGGGGGTGGGTCAGGGTTAGTGTTAATTCTGCGTTGGTTCTGGTGGCGGGTGAATGCTGCGGCTGAACTGAGTGCGATCGTCGCTAGCTTTGTCGTGGGTTCAACTGTCACGCTTCTGGCTCGCCTTGAGGTATCGAAGTTGGAATGGCTAGACCCTCGCTCCCAGCTATGGCTCAAATCGCGGGTAATCGAACCTTTGCAGGACTATGGTGTCAGTCTGATGGTCATTACAGGGATTGTCTGCACCCTATGGATCGCCGTCATGGTGCTAACCCCACCAGAATCAGAGGAAACTCTGGACACATTCTATCGGCTAGTGCGACCGGGTGGTCCAGGTTGGGCAAAGCAGCAGACTAGAACAGGTCTGGCACCGGCACAAGATTTGGCAAAGGATATCAAGCGGGTTATCGCTGCAATTTTGTTCTTGTTTGGGGCAATGTTGGCCACTGGAGGCTTTTTGCTGCTTCAGCCACTAACTGGATGGGTGTCTTTGGTTATTGGGGTGGCTGGGGGTTTCTGGCTACGTCAGCTTAATAAGAAGAAAATCTTGCCAATGCCTAGACCTGGGTTGGATGATGAGGATTTGCAACACTAGTACAGCTCGGCGGAAATAAGCCACCTATTGCAAGGGGTTGAAACCCTGAGCAGAAAATACTTTTGACTTTTGAATGCGTGACTTTTGATTTCCGCGTACTGCGTAGCAGCGTCGAAGACTAGCGGTACTATATAGCAGTCCTAAAAGACAATTAACCAACTCTATAGGAGATTAAACAGATCAGAATCTAGTAAAGAATTCCTTGAAGCATTGAATTGCAGAGACTTTGCCCTACATGCCTTGGGGCAACACAAAGAAGCACTCCAAGCCTATGATAATATTCTAAAAGGGCTTACCTTTATTTTTTCAGGATTACTCAAATCTGGCTTGAGTGTCACCCCAACGCTCATCTACAGATGGAGCGCGAAGATGGCGACTATCGAGGGCAAGATACTTATAAGTGTCGAAGTCACCCCGCTCAAAATATTCTTCGGCGCGTTGATTGTATAGGGCTTGGACACGATTGTAAACTTGCTCAGCAGTTAGCCCCTCTGCCAAGGCGCGATCAATCTCAGAATCGCATTCAAAAAAGATATCAGCCGTCGCTATAACAAAAGTAAAGTCTATATCGTAGCCAAAAAATGCCCGGCAGCTATGCTGGACAAAATCAGGACCAAGTTCAAGAGCTGTTTGGCAAGATAATAAATTAGGACTTACGCACTGAAACGAGATTTCAAGGTTTTGAGCACCCCCAAGTCACTCGACCACAAGCTGGAAGTACCATTCTACCGTGGCTTATCTAGCTGAGTGCGTAAGTCCTATAAATGAATAATTTTCCCTTGAGATTCTTCCTGGCTGTATTCGCCTACGCTAAAAATGGGGTTATAGTAGTCGCCAGTAAAAGTGTCAGAAGTACCGTGTCCAACTCCTGTCAAATATTTTACATTAGACTGTCTTGCTGCTGGTGCAACGTAGCAACGTTGAGCTAATGAACCTTGGCAGCGCTGAATAACAAAGCCTTGTTGCTCCAAGTAGGGGTAAACATTTGTTTGACGATAATTAAAAGGGCACGGCGTCTTCTAATTAAGGCTTGGTTCATTTTGGGGTAACACTTGAGTCACTAGACTTACCGTTCGCCGTCTTGGGGTGGCGATAAGCGATCTTTACTCCAGGACAAGCGCAAAAGGCGCGAGGTCTAGAAGAATTTGTCTGGTATACATACAGTGACAGTTGCCAGACATAAAACTCAAAGTCTGATAATCTGTCTGGT